>NZ_JBKEAY010000223.1:0-6966 GCF_047972865.1 Microbacterium sp. | reverse complement strand
CGGGTCCCTCAAGAATCTCGAGTGCGTCGGCGATGTTCGATACATCTATTCGCAGTCCCAGGTCACGCGTGATCGGCGTGAACGCCGTCGAGGGCTGCGCGGCGAGCAAGCCACGGCGGATAAGCGTGTTCACGGCATCGCTCGCCCCCACGTGAAACTCGCGACGGAGTTGTTCCACGGCCTTGGCCGTGTCGTTATCCAACTCGATCGTCGTGCGCATGCAGAAGATCGTACACGAGCGTGTGGATTCATGCGCACGCGCACGCGCACGCTCGATGGGAGCGAGCGGGGAGCGCGGGGCGCGGCGAAGCCGCGCAGCAGTTAGCCTGGACGGTGACCCCGTCGGCACGATGGTCAACGGTAGGGAGCCGGATGCTTGTTCTTCACGCCGCCTGGGTGCGCGGTGACGGTGCGCGGGTCTGGGCCGAGGACTCCGAACCCTCGGTGACGAGCACGAGCCAGGCCGTGCAGCGGGCGCGGCGGCATCCGTTCGCAGTCTCCGGCGACGGGCTGCGGAGCATGGTCGACGGCGACGAGGTCGACACCGAGGTGCTGCTGCCGTCGACGAGGCGCTCGCCGCTGGACTCGCGGCAACTGGTTCGCGGTGTGCCGCGTCGGCCCGGCCGGTCGCCGGCATCGCTGCTCCCCTGGACAGTCGCGGCGATTCGGCCCGCCGCGCTCGCACTGCACGACGGGGTCTTCGAGGTCGACCCGAATGCCGATGTGCGGCCGGGCGCCACGGCGCACTATCTCGTCGAACTCGGCCGGTTCGCCGACGACCTGGTTGCCCGAGGCAGGATCCTGCCGGCGATCCGGCAGACCGCCGACGGCGTCGAGGCCCGCTGGCGGGTCGCGCTGACGGGGCCGGATGCCGTCACGGCGCACGCGGTGACGGCCGACATGCCGCCCGCGTTCCGTGCCGCCGACCCCGAAGCGCCGCCGGTGGCGCTGGTGACCGACGTGCTGGAAACGATCGCCGACGCCCGGATCAGGCAGCGGATGCCGCAGACGCTGCTGCCGCGCCGGCGCGGTCGTGCTCCCGCGAGACCGCCCGTCGTCGACGGTTGGCTGGCAGCTCTGACCGCACACGATGCCGGCTTCGATGCCGATCCCGACGAGGTGACGGCACTGCGCGAGCAGCTCGCGCCGTGGAACGAGGCCACTGAGGAGGCGGCCGGTCCGGCGCGACTGGTGCTGCGGCTCACCGACCCGGGACCGGACGCCGCGCACGGGGCACCCGGGGCGCCATCGGAGACGGACGCGCCACCCGCGACGGCGCACGTGACCCCGCCGTTGTGGCGCTTGGATTTCCTGCTGCGCTCGCGCGACGACCCGAGTCTTCTGGTCGAAGCGGCAACGGCCTGGAGCGACGACGGCGCGCTCTCACGCTGGCTGGAACGACCCCGCGAGGTGCTGCTGACAGAGCTGGCCCGCGCCGTTCGCGTGTACGGCGCCCTCGAACCGGGCCTGCGGCAGCGGCATCCGACCGGGCTGGACCTCGACGCGAGCGACGCTTTCGCGTTGCTCAGCGCCGGTGCCCCCACGCTGGATCAGGCCGGATTCGAGGTGCTGTTGCCGTCGTGGTGGGGTCGGCGCGCGAAGCTGGGGCTGAAGGCATCCGCCACACCCAGCGACGGCGGTGCCGCGGATGCCGGATTCGGACGCGACGCCCTGTGCGACTTCCGCTGGGAGTTGGCCGTCGGCGGGCACGGTTTGAGCGCGCAGGAGATCGAGGCGCTCGTCGCGGCGAAGGCGCCGCTGGTGCGGTTGCGCGGGCAGTGGGTCGCCGTCGACCAGGTGCAGTTGCAGCGCGGCCTGGAGTTCCTGCGTCACGAGACGGGCGGCAGCAAGACGGCAGGCGAGGTCCTCACCCTCGCGCTCAGCCACCCCGACGACCTCGACCTGCCGCTGGAGCTGATCGACGTCGATGCGGGTGGCTGGCTGGGCGAACTGCTCGGTGCCGCCGCCGACGACACCGCGGCCGAGGCTGACCCTCCCGACGGGTTCGGTGCGACGCTGCGCCCCTATCAGCGCCGCGGCTTGGGATGGCTCGACTTTCTCGGTCGGCTGGGGCTCGGCGCATGCCTGGCCGACGACATGGGCCTCGGCAAGACCGTGCAGCTGCTCGCGTTGGAGGCGACCAGGCGGATGCCGCAGGCCCCGGCATCCGCGCCCACCCTGCTGCTGTGCCCGGTGTCGTTGATCGCGAACTGGCAGGCAGAGGCCGCCCGGTTCACCCCGGGGCTGCGGGTGCTGGCCTATCACGGTCCGTCCCGTCCGCGCGGGGAGGCGTGGGAGCAGGCGCTGGCGCGGACCGATCTGGTGGTCACGACTTACGCGACGGCTCTCGGTGACATCGAACAGCTCGCCGAGGTGGAGTGGGCGCGGATCGTGCTCGACGAGGCGCAGGCGATCAAGAACCGGCTCTCACGTACCGCGGTCGCGGTGCGGAAGCTGCGCGGCGGGCAGCGCATCGCGCTCACCGGCACCCCGGTCGAGAACCGGCTGGCGGAACTGTGGTCGATCATGGACTTCGTCAATCCGGGGGTACTGGGGTCGGCCACCGTGTTCCGGGAACGGTTCGCGACGCCGATCGAACGCCATCACGACGCGGAGGCGACCGGGGTGCTGCGCCGCATCACCCGCCCATACATCCTGCGGCGGCTCAAGACCGATCCGGCCATCATCGACGACCTGCCCGAGAAGATCGAGATCGACCAGCACTACCGGCTGACGGTGGAGCAGGCGTCGCTGTACCAGTCGGTGGTCGACGACATGATGGACAAGATCGCCGGCTCGGAGGGCATCGAGCGCCGCGGCAACGTACTGGCGGCGATGACCAAACTCAAGCAGGTGTGCAACCACCCCGCACAGCTGCTGCACGACCGCTCGCCGATCGGGCGGCGATCGGGCAAGGTGATCCGCCTCGAGGAAATCCTCGAAGAGGTGCTCGCCGAGGGGGACCGGGTGCTGTGCTTCACGCAGTACACCGAGTTCGCCGAGATGCTGGTGCCGCACCTGGCCGCCCGTTTCGACACCGACGTCGCCTACCTCTCGGGCAGCACCACCCGCCAGCAGCGGGCGCAGATGGTGGAGCGTTTCCAATCCGGCGACGGCCCCCCGGTGTTCCTGCTGTCGCTGAAAGCGGGCGGCACCGGGCTGAACCTCACCGCCGCCAACCACGTCATCCATGTCGATCGGTGGTGGAATCCGGCGGTGGAGAACCAGGCCACCGATCGTGCGTTCCGCATCGGCCAGAAACGCACCGTGCAGGTGCGCAAGTTCATCGGGACCGGCACCCTCGAGGAGCGCATCGACGAGCTGATCCGCGGCAAGAAGGCCCTCGCCGACATGGTCGTCGGCGACGGAGAGAGCTGGCTGACCGAGCTCGACACCGAGCACCTGCGCGAACTGTTCAGCCTGTCGAAGGAGGCGGTCGGTGAATAGGAGATACGACGCCCCGTACTTCCCGAAGTCCACCCCGCGGCAGGTGGAGGGTGGGCTCCGCGCCAAGAGCGCGCGCGGGGCGATCGCGACGACCTGGTGGTCCAAGCGCTTCATCGACGTGCTGCAGTCGATGGGCATGGACAGCCGCCTCGCCCGCGGACGCAACTACGCGCGCCGCGGCCAGGTGCTCTCGCTCGAGCTGGATGCCGGTCAGGTCACCGCGAGCGTGCAGGGCTCGCGCGCACGGCCCTATCGGGTGCGAGTCGGGATCGCCGCGTACGGCAAGGCCGAATGGGCGCGTGTGGAGGAGCGGCTGGGCGGCGACGCCTGGTTCGTCGCACAGTTGCTGTCGGGCCAGATGCCGCCCGACATCGAGCAGGTCTTCGCCGACCTGGACCTGCCGCTGTTCCCCGCTGCGGCAGCCGACCTGTCGCTGGACTGCTCGTGCCCCGACTGGGGGGTGCCGTGCAAGCACCTCGCCGCCGTGCTGTACCTGCTGGCGGAGCGGTTCGATGAGGACCCCTTCCAGATCCTCGCCTGGCGCGGGCGCGACCGTGAGGATCTGTTGGCGCACCTCGACGCCGGTCAGGCCGAGGGGGCGGATGCCGGCGACGCCGTCGTTGCGCTCACCGACCTGCTCGACGTGTTCTGGGACGGTTCGCACGGTTCATCGTCGTCGGGCGATCCGGTGGAGGGGGCGCTGAGCGACTCGCGATTGCGGACCACTGGCGGCCCCGGCATCCTGGACCAGCTGCCCGAGGTAGCGGTGACCGTCCGCGGCCGGCCGCTGGCCGAGGTGCTGCGCCCCGTGTACGAGGCGGTCGGAGAAACAGAGGAGTGAGCTGCGCGCGCGAGGACGTGCCGGCTCAGACCTCACATCCCAGCGCGACGCGCTGCTGCGTATGGGAGTTCGCGATGCGAATATCCACGTCGATCACGGGCTGACCGGCGACAACCGCGCCAGACCCGGGCTCCGCGAAGCGCTCGCAGCCGTCCGATAAGGTGACACACCCTCGTGGTGACCAAACTCGACCGGCTCGCCCGGTCGGTGAAAGATGCGCGGGACATCGCCGACGAACTGACGACGAAGGGCGTCGCGCTGAGCCTCGGCGGCAGCCGGTACGACCCGACTGACCCGGTCGGGCGGCTGCTGTTCAACGTGCTCGCGATGGTCGCCGAGTTCGAACGCGACCTGATCAGTATGAGAACGAAGGAGGAGATGGCGGTTGCGAAAGCGAAAGGCGGGTTGGAGGGCAAGCAGCCCAAGCTTTCGCTGACGCAGCGGAAGTTGCTGTTCGAGGTCCAGGACCGCGGCGAGTACACCCAAGCCGAGGTCGCCGAACTGTTGAGCGTCTCCCGCGCTGCCGTCTACCGAGAACTCCAGAAGCGCCGCACGGCGTTCGCCACCGTCTGTGAGGCACACATCTTCTGAACAGGAGCCGGCCCCGCCAATCCTCCGGCGGAGCCGAAAGCCCCGCACTCTTGGCAATTCTTGCCAAATATCGTATTCTGACGGCATGGTCACGATGAATGTCTCGCTCCCTGACTCGCTGAGGCAATTCGTCGATGAGCAGGTGTCGGAGCGAGGCTTCGGCACCACCAGCGAGTACGTGCGCGAACTGATCCGATATGACCGCGACCGCTCCCTCCTCCGCGAACGCATCCTCGCGTCTTCGGATGCCGAGTTCTCCGAGACCATGGATGGTGCATACTTCGATCGGCTGCGCGGTGCGATCCGCGCCGCAGGCGACGGCGCTTCCGCCCAGTGACCCGGAAGTGGGTGCGAACCCGCGCCACCGCGGAGACCGAACTCCAGTTCGCGATCGCCCATTACGTGGACGAAGGTGCGCCGGATGCGGCGCTCGGCCTGGTGGACGAGTTCGAAGCGGCACTGGACGCCATCAGCAACCACCCCGCGATCGGATCCCCGCGGCTCGAGGTCGAGCTCGGCATCCCCGGCGTCCGAGTCTTCGCCCTGCGGACCTATCCGTACGTCATCATCTACTTCGACACACCTGAGTTCGTCGACGTCCGGCATGTGCTCCACTCCAGCCGAGACATTCCCAACCGACTGGCCGAGTGACTGAACGCACACTCCCGCCCCTCGAACGAGCATTGTCCGTAAGCTTCTGGCGCGAAAGCTCCAAATGCTGGACGCCGCGGCGGAGCTCCACGACCTGAGAATCCCGCCCTCCAATCACCTCGAGAAACTGCAGGGTGACGGGGTCGGCCAGGACGGCATGCGTGTCAACGACCAATGGAGACTGGTCTTCGACGGGGACGGAGGAGAAGCGACCATGTCACCTTCATCGACTATCACTGACGATCTCTCGACGCCGGGCGAGATCCTGCTTGAGGAGTTCCTCGAACCGTTTGGCGTGAGTCAGTATGAGCTGGCCAAGCGCATCGGCGTCGACCAGACGCGCATCTCACGGATCGTCCGTGGCAAGCAGGCGATCACGGCGGACACCGCGTTGCGCCTCGCCGCGTTCTTCGGCACCACGCCTCAGTTCTGGCTGCGACTGCAGGAAGGTTACGACCTCGCCCTCGCGCGCGCCGCAACCCCGCTCAGCTCAATCCAGTCCCTCAGCGCGTAGAAGCTGTCTGGCGATCGCGACGGACAGCACTCGATTCGCATCAACGACCAATACCGCATCTGCTTCACCTGGACACCCGCCGGCCCGACCGACGTCCAGATCGTCGACTACCACTGAGGAGGGAGCACCGATGTCGAAGGCACACGACCCGATCACCCCGGGGGAAATTCTCCAGACCGAGTTCCTCGAGCCGCTGGGGATCACCGCCGACCGCCTCGCCCAGGCGACCGCCCTCCCGCAGACTCGCCTCAGCGAGATCATCCGCGTCAAGCGACGCATCACCACCGACACCGCACTGCGACTCTCCCGCGCGTTCGGACTCTCGGAGCGATTCTGGCTCAATATCCAGAACGACTACGACATCGAACTCGAACACGACGAGCACGACGAGGAGCTCGCTCTCGTTGAGAGACTCGTTCCTGCTTACGGGGACGATCTCAGTAACGGTGTTTCCGGCCTGACGCGCCGCGCGTGATGCGTCGAGCCTG
Organism: Microbacterium sp.; assembly: GCF_047972865.1. Taxonomy (GTDB): domain Bacteria; phylum Actinomycetota; class Actinomycetes; order Actinomycetales; family Microbacteriaceae; genus Microbacterium. Next base: position 434 of record NZ_JBKEAY010000223.1, on the reverse strand, counting down.
ACTCGTATAGGGCCTGGATTCCCTTGTGCCCGAACTAGTAGCGTGTCGCTCCTAATAGTTTGGTTATAGTGGGCTTGTCTTGTCTTGATTGATACTTGATCGGGAGGAGCGGACTGTCATGCCCAGACCGAAGGATCACGTCGTCACGTTGTCAGGTGATGAGCGAGCGAGGCTGTCCCGGGTGGTGTCGCGCGGGACGCATCCGGCGCGGACGATCATGCGGGCACGGGTGCTGCTGGAGCTTGATGAGAACACCGGCGTGGTGCCGTTGCGGCGGGTCGTCGCTGAGCGGGCAGGGGTGTCGGAGCAGACGGTGTATCTGATCGCGAAGCGGTTCGCGGAGACGGGCGGGAACATCGATGAGGTGATCGGGCGGCGCAAACGGGTCACGCCGCCGGTGCCGGCGAAGGTGACCGGGGATGTCGAGGCGCGGG
>NZ_JBKEAY010000178.1:0-1825 GCF_047972865.1 Microbacterium sp. | reverse complement strand
CGCGAACGTGCCGACGCTGCGCGGGTGGGTACGTGCGCCGTCGGGAATCGTGACGCCACGCTGCACCAGCGAGCCGTCGCGGTCGGTGAACGCAATCGCGTCCGACGCCACGGCGACGTCGTGACTGGAGATGGCGCGGGCGATCAGGGCAGCGTCGGAGGCGCCGTCGTCGTCGAGGTAGCGGACGATGACCAGCGTCCGCGGAGTATTGGCGCGCAGGTCACGCAGTCGGTCGGCGTCGGGAACGTCCTCGCCGGTGGCCGCGATCATCACGGCCGTCGGGCCGAGGCCGGCGAGTTCGAGGCGCGCAGGCGAGAGAAGCGGTGCGGACACCGCGGTCATCGAGGCGCCGTATGGGTACATCTCCAGGGAGAGGTGGGCGCCGCCGTCGTGGGCGTGGTGCAGGAGCGCGTGGGCGTCCTCCATGCTGCGCAGACAGCTGGAGTTGACGTGGCATGCGTGGATGCGGGCGCCTGTGGCGGCCGCAACGTCCGCGATCTCGGTGCCGCCCGCGAGCGGCTGCCCGGGAGTGCTGCGGGCATGGGTGAAGACGCCGACGCCTAGGTGTACTGACCTCGACCGTTGTTGATGCGGTCGATGGGGGTCTTGCCTCCGATGCCGAGGTGGCGCCTGTCTAGGTTGTAGTAGTCGATCCAGGTCGTCAAGCCGGCGGCTCGGTCGTCGTTGGATGTCCAGGGGCGGGCGTAGGCCCACTCGGCGGCGAGGGTGCGGTTCAGGCGCTCGACTTTCCCGTTCGTCCAGGGGCAGTGCGGGCGGATGAACTTCTGCTTGATGCCGTGCACGTCGATCACGTGCCGGAAGGCGGCCGAGTGACGGTAGGCGAGCGCGTTGTCGCTGATGACGCGTTCGACCCTGATCCCGAGGCTGGCGTAGAACGCGATGGCCCGCTCGAGGACGCCGGCCGCTGTCGTGCCTTTCTCGTCGTCGTGGATCTCCGCGTAAGCGACCCTGGAGTGGTCATCGATGACGGTGTGGACGTAGTCGTAGCCCAGGCCGCGCTTGCGGTTGGGGCGTTCGCCGCGACCATGCAGACGCCAACCGCCGCCGTCGGGTATGCGCCCGAGCTTCTTCACGTCGACGTGGATCAGCGACCCGGGATAGCCGTGTTCGTAGCGTCTCGCGGACCGGCGGGTCGCGCGGATCACCGCCCCGGTGACCGGGTCCAGCTCGCGCAGCAGCGGCACCCCATGGCGGCGCAGCACACGCCCCACGGTCGATGCCTGCAAGCCGAGCTTGTCGGCGATGAACACCGGGCCGCGGCGAGTGAGGTGACGCACGATCCGCACCCGCGTCTCCACGCACGCCGCCGTCCGGCGAGGGTGCGAGCGGGCAACGCTCGAGCGATCGACGAGTCCGGCAGGACCGTGTTCGCGGAACCGACGCCACCACCGCCATGCCGTCGTGCGCGAGATACCCATCTCCGCCGCAACGTGAGCGACCGCGCGCCCCGATCCGATGCGCTGAACCATGATCAACCTGCCGGCCGGAGTCAGCCGGGCATTACCGTGAGACACGAGAGACCTCCGTGTGAACGAGTTGAGGAACTAGACAGCTCCAACTCGACCCCGGAGGTCTCTCCTACGTCAACAACGATCCGGGTTAATACACCTAGCGCTGGCGGGACCGCGCCTGGCCTCGCTGGGGGCGTTATCCACAGGCCGCCTCCCACGGTCCGGCGAATCTGGCTAGGGTGCGACGATGGCGAGGAGGATGCGGGGGGCCGCCGCGTTGGTGATCGCGGGTGTACTGCTGGTGGCAGGGTGCAGCCCGGATGGGCCGGACCCGAGTCCCACGCTCTCTTCGA
>NZ_JBKEAY010000163.1:0-4497 GCF_047972865.1 Microbacterium sp. | reverse complement strand
GCGCCAGCAGGGGCTTGAGGATGGAGGCCGCGTCGATCGCGCCTTCGGCCGCGCCGGCACCGACGAGGGAGTGGATCTCGTCGATGAACACGATGATGTCGCCGCGCGTGCGGATCTCCTTCGTGACCTTCTTCAGCCGCTCTTCGAAATCGCCGCGGTAGCGGGACCCGGCGATGAGCGAGCCGAGGTCGAGGGAGTAGACCTGCTTGTCCTTCAGGGTCTCGGGGACCTCACCCTTCACGATCGCCTGCGCCAAGCCCTCGACGACGGCGGTCTTGCCGACGCCGGGCTCCCCGATGAGCACGGGGTTGTTCTTGGAGCGGCGCGAGAGGATCTGCATGACCCGCTCGATCTCCTTCTCACGACCGATGACCGGGTCGAGCTTGTTGTCGCGCGCGGCCTGAGTGAGGTTGCGCCCGAACTGGTCCAGCACCGCCGAACCGCCCTGCGCGGCCTGGGTCTGCTCGCCGGGGCCAGCGGACACGCCCGCGGGCTCTTTGCCCTGGTAGCCGCTGAGCAGCTGGATGACCTGCTGGCGCACCTTGTTGAGGTCGGCGCCGAGTTTGACGAGAACCTGCGCGGCGACGCCCTCGCCCTCACGGATCAGCCCGAGGAGGATGTGCTCGGTGCCGATGTAGTTGTGGCCGAGCTGCAGCGCCTCGCGCAGGCTGAGCTCGAGCACCTTCTTGGCGCGGGGGGTGAAGGGGATGTGGCCGGTGGGCTGCTGCTGGCCCTGGCCGATGATGTCCTGCACCTGCTCGCGCACGGCATCCAGCGAGATACCCAGGCTCTCGAGGGCCTTGGCGGCGACGCCCTCGCCCTCGTGGATGAGCCCCAGCAGGATGTGCTCGGTGCCGATGTAGTTGTGGTTGAGCATCTTCGCCTCTTCTTGGGCGAGCACGACCACGCGACGGGCACGGTCGGTGAATCTCTCGAACATCGTCACACTCCTCATGCACCGGTTCTTCCGGCACTACAACGAGCGTAACCAGCGCCCGACGCCCTCACCGCCGTGTTCGCCGTCGGCGTGACGCCCTCCCCACCCGGCTCATTCGCGCCGACCTGCCAATGTCAGGCGCGCCGACGAGCACTTCGGCACGAATGGAACACCGACGGCTCAGCGTCGGGCGGCGAGGGCGTTGCGCACGCGCGCGACAACGGATGCCGACGCCTGCGTGAGCTGCGCGTTCGTGACGCGGATGACGGTCCACCCCGCGGCGGCCAGGCGCTCGTAGCGCTCGATGTCGCGCCGCCACTGTTCCGGGTCGGTCACATGGTGCGTGCCCTCATACTCGACGGCAACACGCGCGGCCCGGAACACGAGGTCGACCTGGCCCAGCCACACACCCGCATCGAACACGTCGGCGTTCACCTCAGCTGCCGGCAACCCGGCATCCGCCAACAGGAGCCGCAACAGAGTCTCGGGCCTCGACCGCGAGCGGGTGTTCACCGACGGGAGCGCCTCGCGCAGGTCGCGTGCGCCCGCACGTCGGCCGGCAGCCACCGCGGCTCGCAGCTGCTCGACCGTCGCGAGCGCGGGTGGGTCATCGCGATGCATCGGCTCGCGGACGATCGCATCGGCGGCCACCACAAGATCACGCCACGGCAGGAATGCCCCGAGCGTCGCCCACGTCGTCGCCGGGCTGGCCAGTGGAAACCCATGCTCGGGATGCACCACCACGCTCGCCATTCTGGCCAGCACGGCGTGTCCGGACACGTTCACCGAGTTCGGCGCGCGTCTGGGATGAAGGACGCACACGTCGAGTTCGCGCTCGGCGACAAGCCAACGCGGGAGCGGCACGCCCCAGGCGACGGCCGCAGTCACGTGGCTGAAGAACTCGTGCGTGGTCATGCGGTGGCGGTAGGCGACGGCCAGCGCCAGGATCCGGTCTTCGGGGTGCGCCGCTCCCGCGCTCGACGCCGCCGCGGTACGGACCGCGCGGAAGGGCCGGTCCAGGTCTTTCGCTCGCAGGCGCGACGATGAGACGCCCGCCTCGCGAGCGTCGGCAACCGAGAACACCGTCCCGAGATGGGCAGGAAGGGGGGTTCGTCGCATGCCCCCAGCGTGGCGGGCGCAGACCACCGTGCGACGCTGCGCCCGCGGTTTCGTGGACTCGCGCGCGCTTTCCCTCCCTGTGCAGGCGATGGCGCACTCGTTCGCACCGAATGGCGGGTGCCCTCGGCCCGCACCGACACTTCAGCACGAACCAACCGGGGCGACCCACGTTCGTTCGCGCCAAACGGCGGGTGCACCCGGCCCGAACCGACAGTTCGGCGCGAACGAACCGGAGTGCCCCGGGTAGGCAGCCAGCTGAGTGGGAGGTGCTATTGCAGGGCGCTGGTGAGGCGGGCGAGGTTGTCGAGCACGGTGGAGCGCAGCGGTTGCTGCATCCACTCGTCCAGGGTCAGCTCGCGTGAGGAGCGCCGGTATTGGTCCTCGACCGCGCGCATCTGCGCGACGAACTCCTCGCCGCGCACGAGCATCGAGATCTCCAGGTTCAGACCGAACGAACGCATGTCCATGTTGCTCGACCCGATGACGGCGACCTCCTCGTCGATCGTGATCGACTTCGAGTGCAGGATGAACGGCTTCTGAAACATCCAGATCTTCACGCCGGCGCGCAGCAGCGCCTCGTAGTAGCTGCGCTGCGCGTGATACACCATCGCCTGGTCGCCTTCCTCCGAGACGAACAGCTCAACGTGGATGCCGCGCTGGCACGCCGTCTGGATACCCAGCAGCAGCCCCTCATCGGGGACGAAGTACGGGCTGACGATGATGATCCGCTCGGTCGCCGCGAACAGCAACGCCATGAACAGCTTGAGGTTGTTCTGGAACTCGAATCCGGGGCCGGAGGGGACGATCTGACAGTCCAGGTCACCCGGGCCGGCCGTCCCGCTGAACAGGTCGGCTTCGTCTTCGAGCGCCTCACCGGTCTCGCTGTACCAGTCGCTGAGGAAGACAGCGTCGATCGACCCGACGACGGGTCCCTCGATGCGCGCCATGAGGTCGACCCAGTGCAAGCCGCGCCGGATGTTCTTGGGCAGGTTGTAGCTGGAGTCGGTGACGTTCTGCGAACCGGTGAACGCGACCCGCCCGTCGACGACCAGCAGCTTGCGGTGGTTGCGCAGGTCCGGCCGCTGGAACTTTCCCTTCAGCGGCTGGATCGGCAGCATCAGTCGCCACTGAGCGCCCATCGCGTTCAGTCGCCGCTGGGTCTCGCGGTAGTACGGCTTGGAGCGGTTCGCCCAGTGATCGAACATGACCCGCACCGGGATCCCGCGCGCGGCGACCTCCTCGAGCGCGCGGAAGAAGTTGTCGGTGGCTGCGTCGGCCTGCAGGATGTAGAACTCGACGTGCACGTATCGCTCGGCGCGGCGGATGGCTTCTGCCATGGCGTCGAGGCTCGTCTGGTAGTCGGAGATCAGTTGTGCGTCGTTGTCTCCGGCCAGCGGCATGGCGCCAAGTTTGCGGTTCAATCGCACGAGCGAGGTGAACCACTCGGGGGCGTTGGGGCGCAGCGTGCCGAACTCGAGTCCTTCGCTGAGGTCGGAGATCACCTCGTTGATCTGCTGTTGCATCTGGCGTCGCTTCCGCGGCAGACGCGGGTTTCCGATCAGCAGAAACAGCAGCACCCCGAGCACGGGGATGAAGTAGATGGCCAGGAGCCACGCCATTGCCGCGGTCGGCCGCCGGTTCCGCGGGATGACGATGATCGCCAGGATGCGGATGGTCACATCGATCACGAGGACGACAACGACCGGCCACGTCCATGTCCAGTCGACGCTGATACTCAGCACACCCGTCTCCCCTTGCGCTCGGGATCAGCGTATCGGGACGACCGGGTCATCGAGCGGCGGAATCGCCCGTGGCCGGGCCCATTCCTCGTTTTGCGCGCTCTTGCGCCTCGATCTTCGCGTAACTGCGCCGCTCGTTGCGGTCCATTCGGATCACAGCGCGCAGGATGAACACGAACAGTCCCAGCACGACGACGGTCGGCAGCAGCGACCACACGACGGCCACCCAGTACGAGTCCATGTCCCCATCGTACGCGCTCGGCGTCTTCCCCTCCCCAGGGCGGCATCCGGGCACAACCGGCGGGAAACGTGTGGAGGAACGGCACCGGGATGCCCGCCCGGCCACCGTCGAGGTATGACTCCTGTTGTGAAAGCCGCCGACGCGGCACAGTTCCTTTCCCTCATTCCCCGGATGCTGGGGTACACCCCGACCCGGAGCGTGGTCGTTGTCCCGATGCACGACGGGCGGAGCCTGGGCGGCTTGCGGGTCGACCTGCCGCCCGACGACGACGCGGATGCCGCCTCCTCGGTGGCCTCCACCGTCATCGGCATGGTGTGCCGCATCGATGCCGCCGACGCGGTGACCGTCGCGATCTACGGCGACGCGTCCGCACGGGTGGCCCTCCCCTACCGCCCGCTGGCCGAGGCGAACGCGGCTCGCGCGGATGCGTGCGGTCTCGGCCTCGTGGATGCCGTCGGGGT
>NZ_JBKEAY010000140.1:0-12332 GCF_047972865.1 Microbacterium sp. | reverse complement strand
CGTACTGCGCTGCGACACCGGCGACCAGGCGCTGACGCTCGGCCTCGGGGATGCCGAGCTTCTCGTACGTGTTGCGGATGTCCTCGGGGAGGTCCTCCCAGGACTGCGCCTGCTTCTCGGTCGAGCGCACGAAGTACTTGATGTTGTCGAAATCGATCTCGCTGAGGTCGGCGCCCCAGGTCGGCATCGGCTTGCGGCCGAACAGCTGAAAACCCTTGAGTCGGGTCTTCAGCATCCACTCTGGTTCGGCCTTGAGCGCGGAGATGTCGCGGACGACCGCTTCGTTCAGGCCCCGTTTAGCGCTGGCGCCGGCGGCATCGGGGTCGTGCCAGCCGAACTCGTAGACCCCCAGTCCGTCGAGCTCCGGTCGGTCGATGAGCACATCCGACATGGGCATTTCCTCCTTCACGGCCGCAACGGTGTCATCCGTCCCGGCATTCCCGCTCCCCCGCCGTGTTCACGATTGGAGGGTCGTGTACGAGGGTGGGATGCCGCTTCCAGGGCCATAACTCGTGGCGCACGGACCGCGCCTATACTTGGGGGGACGGCGAGGCGCGCCCCGCTGTCTCCACCCGTCGAGTCTACAGGCAACGCCCGACACCGACGGCCCCCGCTACGACGCCCCGGGAGACAACCGAGTACATGTCCACGACGGCCGTTGCGAACTCCGTCCGGTCCTTCCTCATGCCCCACGCCATCACCCGGTGGGTGCGAGCTCTGGCGTGGGCCTCGCTGGCCGTCAACATCGGCATCGTGGGTACCGGCGGACTGGTCCGGCTCACCGGCTCGGGCATGGGCTGCGACACGTGGCCGTACTGCACCGGATCGTCGCTCGTCCCGACGAGCGAGCTGGGCATCCACGGCATGATCGAGTTCGGCAACCGCACCCTCACCGGGGTGCTCGTCGTCGTGGCGCTGTTCATGTACCTCTCCGTGGTGCGCCTGCGTCCGCGCCGGCTGGACCTCGCCCGCATTGCGTTCGCGATCGGTCTGGGGATCATCCTGCAGGCCGTCGTGGGCGGCATCACCGTCCTCATGCACCTGCATCCGAGCGTCGTCGGCACCCACTATCTGATCTCGTCCGCCCTGGTCGCGCTGGCGACCGTGCTGGTGGTACGCGTGTACCGCGAGCCGGGTCCCCGGGTGCGCGCCGTCGGCTCCGGATACGCCGCGCTCGCGTATGCCACCGGCGTGGCGGTGCTCGTCACCGTCGTCGTTGGCATCCTCCTCACCGGGTCCGGTCCGCACGCCGGCGATGCCGCCGCGGCGCGCAACGGCCTCGACCCCGTGTGGTGGCAGCACGTCCACTCGTGGCCGGCCTACCTCGCCTTCGCGCTCACGCTTGCGCTCGTCGTCGGCGCTCGGCGGACTCCTCCCGCGCTGCACCTGCGGCGCTGGACCCTGGTGCTCCTGGGGGTCGAGCTCGTGCAGATCGGCATTGGGCTGTGGCAGGCCCGCTCCGGGCTGCCGATCGTGCTGGTCAACGTCCACATGGTGCTCGCGGTGGTGCTGGTGGCAGCCGTGGTCGTCGTCCTCATGCACGTGACGGCACCCTCCCCCACACCCCCCTCCCGTACCCCCAACCGCTCCGGCTCCCTCAACCACTCCGCCACCCCCACCCACTCCCCCGCGTAGCCCGGGTCATCCCGCGGCACATCTCCGCATTTCTGCAGTTCTCCGCATTCAGGCGTGGCTCGGCATCCGGAGAACTGCAGAAGTCCGCTGAAGCGCGTCACCGCGCGCGGGTCAGGCGGCCCGATGCAGGCCCTGCGCGACGGCCTGTTGGATCGCGTCCTGAACCGCGGGCCAGTCGTCGACGATCTGCGCGTAGGTGTAGCGGAGCACGGTGTATCCGCGCAGCACGAGCTCCGCGTCGTGCGCGATGTCCGCGGCGCGTTGCGCGCCGACGTGGTGCCCGCCGTCGATCTGCACGACCAGGCGATCGCCGATCAGGAAGTCGACCCGATGCCCGTGCAGCCAGATCTGGGAGAGGATCCGAACCCGCAGCCACCGCAAGCGAGTGCGAAAGAACGTCTCGAGCCCGGAGTCGGCGAAGGGTGACACCTCGTCGAGCAGGTCGCGCGCGGCGCCGGACAGCGTCAACCGCTCGAGGGTCTCACGGGAGACCGCACCCTGCCGGATCGCCGAGTCCCAGACCGCCAGTGCTTCCTCGAACGGCTGGCAGCCTGCGACAAGCGCGAGGGTGTTCTCGATCCGGTCCACCAGTTCATCGGGTGCGCGGGGCACCAGCGGCGCAGCCCAGTGCACGTGCAGCTGGGCCGGCCAGCCCCCACCGCTTCCCTTGCGGACGGCCACGTGCCGGGTGTCCTCGCCCAACACCCACAGCCCGGCGCGACGCGCGGCGCTGACGCAGGTGATCACGACGCCGTATCGCGCCGCCGCGACCAGTTCGGCATCCGCCCCCGGCGCGGCAACCCAGTCCCGGCGCACGCGAACGAGTTCGCCGTGGCGAACCGCCTCGGCGATGTAGTGTCGGGAGTGGCCGGCGCGCTGCAGCGACGACGCGCGCGCAACACCCCCCGCGACGGCCGCAACCAGTTCTGAAATCCCACGTCTCGACATGGGCACACTCTTGCGCGCCGACCGCCCCGGTGCGTCCCCCGTGCTCGCTTCTGTGGATGCCTGGGCGTATCCGCGCGCTGTGGAGGAATCGACTCGCCCCACGCAACCCCGCACATCTGCACAACTCCGGATGCGGGAGGCCCCGGATATGCGGAGAACTGCAGATCTGCAGAGAAGTGCAGGCCGGGGCAGCGGTCAGAACGGCAGCAGCGGGTCTACGGCGATCGCGACAAACAGGAGTGTGAGGTAGGTGATGGATGCGTGGAACACGCGCATCGGACGCGGCTGCTCACCGCGCACGGCACGGTTGTACAGCACGTGCGACTCGCAGATGAACCAGCCGCCGAACACGACGGCGGACACGGAGTAGACCGCGCCCATCGCGGCGACGGGGATCAGCAACAGCGAGCATGCCACGGTCGCCCACGCGTACAGGATCACCTGCAGTCCGACCTGCGAACCGTTGCGGGTGGCACCCAGCATCGGCACGTCGGCCTCGTCGTAGTCGTCCTTGTACTTCATCGACAACGGCCAGTAGTGCGGCGGCGTCCATAGGAACACGAGCACGAACAGGATGAAGGGAGTCCACGTGAGCGAACCCGTCACGGCCGACCAGCCGATCAGCACCGGGAAGCAGCCCGCAATCCCACCCCACACGATGTTCTGTTCGGTACGGCGCTTGAGGATGATCGTGTAGACCACCACGTAGAAGAAGATGGCCAGCGCGCTCAGGCCCGCGGCCAGCCAGTTCGTCGTCAGCCCCAGCCAGAGCGTGGACCCGATCGCCAACACCCACGCGAACACGAGCGCACCGCGCGGCGAGGCTTCGCCGGTGACCAGTGGACGGTTCTCGGTGCGCTGCATGTGCGCATCGATGTCCCGATCGATGTACATGTTGAACGTCGCCGCCGAACCCGCACTCATGGATCCGCCGATGACCGTCGCGATCACGAGCCACAGGGACGGCAGCCCCTGCTGGGCGAGCACCATCACCGGTACGGTCGTGACCAGCAGCAGCTCCAGAACGCGCGGCTTGGTCAGAGCGACATAGGCGCGGATCGTGCGACCCAGGGATCGGCGATCCGCGGATGCCGCGAACCCGCCCGTGGTCGTGATGTCCATCGCCCCGCAATCGCCGTCAAGTCTCCCCGCCAGTCTATGGCACCGTGGGAGTCCGCGTTCGCGCGCGTCCGCTCAGTCAAGTCCCTCCAACTGCGGGACGGGCCGGCGGAACCCACCGGTGACGACGGCGATCCACAGCGCGCCGAGCGCCACCCAGACCAAACCCACTACCAGTGCCGCACCGGACAGGCTTGTCCACAACCACACCGTGATGGCGAAACCGATCCCCGGGATGACGAGGTTGTTCATGACCGCACCGCCGCTGCGCTCCTTCAGGTCGACGAAATAGTGCTTCGCGACCGCGAGATTCACAAGAGAGAAGGCCGCAAGCGCACCGAAGCTGATCAGCGAGGCGACCGTGCCGAGGTCGAGCACGAGCGCCAGGAGGCCGACCGCCGATGTCATGGCGATACCCGCGACCGGGCTCTGCCACCGTGCGCTCAGCCGGCCGAAGAACCGCCGCGGCAGCACGCCGTCACGGCCCATTGCGTAGATGATGCGCGACACCGCCGCCTGCGAAGTGAGTGCGGAACCGAGCGAACCAGCGACGTAGGCCGCCGTGAAGAATGCCGCGAGGAATGTCCCACCCGCCTGCATCATGACCTCGACCGCCGCCGAATCAACGTCGGCGAACGACGTGGTCGGCAGCACGAGGTAGCTGATGTAGGCGAGCCCGATGAACAACGCCCCCGCGATGAACGTCGTCTGCATGATCGCGCGGGGAACGACCCGCTTCGACTCGCGCGCCTCCTCGGCGAACGTGCTGACGGCGTCGAACCCGAGGAAGGACAGGCAGAGGATCGCGGCCCCGGACAGGAGCGGACCGACCCCGCCGGCGCTCCCGTCGCCGACGAAGGGAGCGAGCAGATCGACCTGACCCGATCCGCTGAGGCCGACGACGGCGAGGATCACGAAGACGACGATGAACACCGCCTGCGCACCGATGATGAGATAGTTCGCCCGCGCCACCGTGACGATGCCGAAGATGTTGAGCGCGGTCACCAGCACGACGCTGCCGACGATGAACACCCAGGCGGGCACCGCGGGGAAGGCGGCCTGCAGGTAGATGCCGATGACGAGATAGTTGATCATCGGCAGCAACAGGTAGTCGAGCATCAGCGCCCAGCCGGTGAGGAAGCCTGCGGTCCCACCGAACGCCCCGCGACTGTAGGTATAGGCGGAGCCGGCGGTCGGGTACGCCCGCGCCATCCGGCCGTACGAGCGAGCCGTGAACAGCATGGCCACGAGCGTCACCGTGTACGCGAGCGGCAGCCGTCCCCCGGTGATCTCCGTCACGATCCCGTACGTCGTGAAGATCGTCAACGGCACCATGTACACCAGTCCCAGCAGCACGAGCGAGGGTGTTCCCAGCGCGCGTTTCAGGGTGACGACGTTCGTCTGTGCAGATGCATCGGCCATGGGCGGACTCCTTCGGTCTTTTCGGCGCCGGCTACTCCCGTCGGGCCACTCTCGCTTCGATGACTCCAGTGCGGAATCGATTCCGCATTGGAATGATGGTAGCGGCCCACGCCGCCGGGCACAAGACCTGACCCGCCGCCTAGGATGAGCGTGATGAATCGATCCCGCGTGACACTGCTCGACGTCGCCGTCGCCGCCGGGGTATCCCGCACGACCGCCTCCGTCGCCCTGGGCGGGTCGGGCCGGGTCTCCCCCGCGACGGTCGACCACGTCCGCGCCGTCGCCGCGCGACTCGGGTACCACGGCAACGACGCGGCTCGGAACCTGAGGCGGGGCCGAGCCGGCATCATCGGCCTGTACCTTCCGGTGGACATCGGCACGCTCGAGTACTACATGCGCTTCGTGTTCGGCGCCGCCGAGCAGGCCCGCGTGCGCGGTTTCGCCCTCACGATCCTGCTGGCCGGCCACGACCTGTCCTCGCTGCCCGACCGCGTCGACGGCGTGATCGCCGTCGATCCGCTCGCCGCCGACGCGGGCCTGCAGGCACTCATCCGCGCAGAGTTCCCGGTCGTGTGCAATGAGCGGATCCCGGATGCCCCCGACGCACCCGTCCCCGTCGTCGAGCCCGACCACGACCAGGTGATGACCACGCTGCTCGACCACCTCGCGGACCGCGGCGCCGAGCGGGTCGCGTTCATCGCCGCCGGCGACAACACCAGCTGGGGGCGTCGCACGGCCGCCGCGTATGCCGGCTGGTGCGACCGCCATGAACGCCGCGCGTTGCTGCGGCAGACGTCGTTCACGGCGTCCGCTGACCACGTCGCCGACGTCGCGCGCGACCTGGTCGCCGACCCGCGACGTCCCGACGCCGTGATCAGCGCTCCCGACGGCGCTGCGATCGGCGTGCTCGACGCGGCACGCAGCCAGGGACTCGTCGTCGGCGGGGACATCCTCGTCGCGGCGGCCGTGGACAGCTCCGCCTTCCGGCTCGTCCGCCCCGGAATCACCGCGGTCGACCACTACCCCGCCCGCATCGGTGCACAGTGCACCGATCTCGTCACCGACTGGGTCGAATCCGGTGCCCGCCCGCCCGCACCGCCCCGGCTGCGGTTCGACCTCATCGCGCGCGGTTCCACCGGGGGTGCGGTGCCGGCATCCGTGCCCGCGCGCTGAGCGCACTGCGCCGGTGAAACGGCGCGTCACGCGGCGCCGTCCGGTGCCGCGCCGACAGGCCCCTTCGATATGCTGGGGGCACATACGCCCCCGTCCCTCGCGCCGCGGCTCGTCGCCTCTCGACGGCCACGAGCGACTGCGACGACGCGGGGCTTCCGAACGAAAGGCGACCCGTTGTCACAGCTGGTGTGGGAAGAGATCGATCGGCGCGCGGTGGACACCGCTCGTGTTCTGGCGGCGGATGCCGTAGAGAAGGTGGGCAACGGTCACCCCGGCACCGCGATGAGCCTGGCACCGGCGGCATACCTGCTCTATCAGAAGGTGCTGCGCCACGACCCGGCCGACACCGACTGGCTCGGGCGCGACCGGTTCATCCTGTCGGCGGGCCACTCGTCGCTGACCCAGTACGTGCAGCTGTACCTCGGCGGTTTCGGGCTCGAGCTGACCGACCTCGAGGCGCTGCGCACGTGGGGGTCGCTCACCCCCGGTCACCCCGAGTACGGGCACACCAAGGGCGTCGAGATCACGACCGGTCCGCTGGGTCAGGGCCTGGCCTCGGCGGTGGGCTTCGCGTACGCGGCCCGCTACGAGCGCGGACTGTTCGATCCGGCCGCTGCCGCCGGAACCAGCCCGTTCGACCACTTCGTGTACGTCATCGCCGGTGACGGCGACCTGCAGGAGGGCGTCACGAGCGAGGCATCGAGCCTGGCCGGGCACCAGCAGCTGGGGAACCTGATCGCGATCTACGACTCGAACCAGATCTCCATCGAGGACGACACCAACGTCGCCTACACCGAAGACGTGCGCGCCCGATACGAGGCGTACGGGTGGCAGGTCCTCACAGTCGACTGGAAGAAGACCGGACAGTACGTCGAAGACGTCGCGGAGCTGTTCGCGGCGATCGAGGCCGCCCAGGGCGAGACCGCCAAGCCGTCGCTGATCATCCTGCGCACCATCATCGGCTGGCCGAGCCCGGGCAAGCAGAACACCGGCAAGATCCACGGTTCCGCGCTCGGCGCCGACGAACTCGCCGCGACCAAGAAGGTGCTCGGTTTCGACCCCGAGCAGGCGTTCGCCGTCGCCGACGACGTCATCGCGCACACCCGAGCGCTGTCGGACCGCGCCGCCACCGCGCGCGCGGCGTGGCAGCAGGGGTTCGACGCCTGGGCGGCGGCGAACCCCGACCGCAAAGCGTTGCTCGATCGACTGGAGGCCGGTGCCCTCCCCGACGGCATCGCCGACGCCCTCCCCGTGTTCGAGGCCGGGAAGGACGTATCGACCCGGGCCGCCTCCGGTCAGGTGATCAACGCCCTCGCCGCCGAGCTCCCCGAGCTGTGGGGCGGATCGGCTGACCTCGCGGAGTCGAACCTCACCACCATCAAGGGCGCGAAGAGCTTCATCCCCACCGAGTGGTCCACCCACGAGTGGTCCGGTGACTCGTACGGCCGGGTGCTGCACTTCGGCATCCGCGAGCACGCGATGGGCGCGATCGTCAACGGCATCCGTCTACACGGCCCCACCCGCCCGTTCGGCGGCACGTTCCTGATCTTCAGCGACTACATGCGCCCCGCCGTGCGTCTGGCCGCGCTCATGAACATCCCGAGCGTTTTCGTCTTCACCCACGACTCGGTCGCCCTGGGTGAAGACGGCCCCACCCACCAGCCGATCGAACAGCTCGCCTCGCTCCGCATGATCCCCAACATGACGGTGGTCCGACCCGCCGACGCGAACGAGACCGCACACGCGTGGCTCGAGATCGTCCGCCGCACCGCCGGGCCCACCGGCATCGCGCTGACCCGCCAGAACGTGCCGGTGTTCCCCCGCGGCGACGGCACGGCATCCGGCGACGGCACGGCATCCGGCGACGTCTTCGCCTCCGCGGCCCACACGGCCAAGGGTGCGTACGTCCTGGCCGAAGCGCCGAACGGAGACCCGGATGTGATCCTCATCGCGACCGGCTCCGAGGTGCAGCTGGCCGTGGCTGCGCGCGACGCGCTCGCCGCCGAAGGCATCGGCGCTCGCGTCGTGTCGGCCCCCTCGCTCGAGTGGTTCGCCGAGCAGGACGCGGCGTACCGCGAGTCGGTGCTGCCGGCCGCGGTCACCGCCCGGGTGTCGGTGGAAGCCGGCGCCACGGGGCTGTGGCGCGGGGTCGTGGGCGACCGCGGCCGCACCGTCGGCATCGACCATTTCGGCGCCTCCGCCGACTACAAGACCCTGTTCCAGAAGTTCGGCGTCACCGCCGACGCGGTCGTCGACGCGGCCCGCGCAACCGTTGAGGAGAACGCATGAGCACCCCCACCCACGCTCTGTCCGCAGCCGGCGTCAGCATTTGGCTGGACGACCTGAGCAGGTCCCGGATCGCCTCCGGCAACCTCGCCGACCTCATCGCGACCCGCGACGTGACCGGTGTGACCACCAACCCCACCATCTTCCAAGCCGCGATCGGCGGCGGCAGCGCCGACTACGCCGGTGAGCTGGCGGCGCTCGCCGCCGGCGGTGCCGACGCGGATGCCGCGATCTTCGCGCTCACCACGGAAGACGTCGCCGCGGCGGCCGACATCTTCCGCCCCGTGTACGACGCGACCGGGGGCGTCGACGGGCGCGTGTCGATCGAGGTCTCCCCCGACCTCGCCCACGACACCGAGGGCACGATCGCCGAGGCCAAGACGCTGTGGGCGAAGGTCGATCGCCCCAACGCCCTCATCAAGATCCCTGCGACAAAAGCGGGCCTGCCCGCCATCACCGAGGTGATCGGCGCGGGCATCAGCGTGAACGTCACCCTGATCTTCTCTCTGGAGCGCTACGCGGCCGTCATCGACGCGTACCTGGCCGGTCTGGAGAAGGCGAAGGATGCCGGCATCGACCTGTCCAGCATCCACTCGGTCGCGTCGTTCTTCGTCTCCCGCGTGGACACCGAGGTCGACAAGCGACTGACGGCGATCGGCTCGGACGACGCCCTCGCGCTGAAGAGCAAAGCCGGTGTGGCGAACGCACGGCTGGCATACGAGCTGTTCGAGCAGGAGTTCGGCGCCGATCGCGCGCAGGCCCTGGTCGCGGCCGGCGGCACCGTGCAGCGTCCGCTCTGGGCCTCCACCGGCGTCAAGGACCCGAGCTTGCCCGACACACTGTACGTCACCGAGCTCGTCGCCCGCGGCACCGTGAACACGATGCCCGAGAAGACCCTGGAAGCCACGAGCGATCACGGTGTCGTCACGGGAGACACCATCACCGGCAACTACGCCGACGCGCACGCGGTGATCGACGGTCTCGCTGCCGTCGGCGTCGACTTCGCCGACGTGACGCAGGTGCTCGAGGACGAAGGCGTGGCCAAATTCATCGACTCCTGGCACGACCTGCAGGCAACGGTCCGCACGGCGCTGGCCACGGCGCCCGAGGCATCGCGTTGAGCTTCGAGATCCACGTCTCCGGCCACGTGGCGTCCGTCGTCGAGGCGACGCTGCCCGGGCTGGTCTCCGACCTCATCGCCAGCGGCATCACCGCCGGCGACGCCGACCTGTGGGGGCCGGATGCCGAGGCCGAGGCCGCCCGGCGACTCGGCTGGGTACAGGCCGTGTCGGTCTCGCGTCCGCTCGTCGCCGAGATCGCGTCGCTGCGCGAACGGCTGCACGCGGACGGCGTCAGCCGTGTCGTCCTGGCCGGGATGGGCGGATCA
Source organism: Microbacterium sp. (assembly GCF_047972865.1). Lineage (GTDB taxonomy): Bacteria > Actinomycetota > Actinomycetes > Actinomycetales > Microbacteriaceae > Microbacterium. The sequence continues at coordinate 2,362 of NZ_JBKEAY010000140.1, read as the reverse complement.
TCGCTCGCACCGGAGGTGATCACTGCGACAGCCGGTGTGCCACTGGTCATCGTCGACAGCACCGCACCCGCGCAGGTGCTCGCGGCGATCGACGGTGAGCCCGGTCTGGGGCTCGAGCGGACCGTCCTGGTCGTGTCGTCGAAGTCCGGTTCCACGGCCGAGACCGACGCTGTGCTGCGTGCTTTCGAGGCTGCATGGCGGGATCTCGGTATCGATCCTGCCGAGCGGATCGTGGTCGTCACCGACCCCGGTTCAGCGCTCGATGCCGCCGCGTCGCGCGCCGGTTATCGCGTCTTCCACGGCGACCCGACCGTCGGCGGCCGGTACTCGGCGCTGACCGCGTTCGGGATCGTGCCAGCCGGTCTGGCCGGAGCCGACATCGCGGAACTGCTCGACGAGGCCGAAGCAACGCTGTTGGAAGTCGCGATCGACGACGCGAATAACCCCGCACTGGTCCTGGCTGCGGCGATCGCGGGCGGTGACCCGCGACGCGACAAGCTGGGCCTGGTCAGCGACGGCACCCACATCCTTGGCCTGCCCGACTGGATCGAACAGCTCGTGGCGGAGTCGACCGGCAAGGACGGCACCGGCATCCTCCCCGTGGTCCTGCTGCCGGTCTCGCCCGAGACGGACACGCCGCAGACGGACGTTCAGATCGTCCGTTTCGTCGACGACGCGGTGCGCTTCCAGATCATCGAGCGGTACCCGGACGAGGTGCTCATCAGCGGATCGCTGGGCGCCCAGTTCGTCGTATGGGAGTACGCCACCGCGATCGCGGGACGCATGCTCGGCATCAACCCGTTCGATCAGCCCGATGTCGATGCGGCCAAGACCGCCGCACGCGGACTGCTGGAGGCGCGTCCCGAGCCGTCCGCTCCGGCGTTTGTGCAGGACGGCATCGCGGTCCGCGTCTCCGACCCCGCCCTCGCCACCGGGGGGACGATCGAGGCGGTCTTCGACGCCCTCTGGCGTAACGTGGCCGACACCGGGTACGTCGCGGTGCAGGCGTACGTGGACCGGCTCGCCATGCCGCAACTGGCGGGTCTGCGCGAACTCATCGCCGCCGACTGCGGCCGGCCGACCACCTTCGGGTGGGGTCCGCGGTTCCTGCACTCCACCGGCCAGTACCACAAAGGCGGACCCCGCAACGGTGTCTTCCTCCAGATCCTCCAGTCCGGAGACGTCGACCTGGAGATCCCGGGACGCCCCTTCACATTCGGCCAGCTCATCGCTGCCCAGGCCGCCGGGGACGCCGCCGTCCTGACCGCGCTCGGCCGCCCGGTCGTGACGCTCACCCTCAGCGACCCGCAAGCCGACGTGCTCGCGCTGTTCGAAGCCGCACAGTAGGAACCAGATGACTGTCCCGATCTCCCGCGGCCACAACCCGCTGCGCAACGCCGACGATCGCCGGCTGAACCGCATCGCGGGCCCGAGCGCGCTGGTCATCTTCGGGGTGACCGGTGACCTGTCCCGCAAGAAGCTCATGCCCGCCGTCTACGACCTCGCCAACCGCGGGCTGCTGCCGCCGGGGTTCGCGTTGGTCGGGTTCGCCCGGCGGGACTGGAAGGACCAGGATTTCGCCGCGGTCGTCCACGATGCCGTCCGGGAGCACGCCCGCACGCCCTTCCGCGAGGAAACCTGGCAACAGCTCCTGCAGGGCATCCGGTTCGTCTCCGGCGAGTTCGGCGACGCCGACGCCTTCCGCCGGCTCCGCGAGACCGTCGAGCGGCTGGATGTGGACCGCGGCACGATGGGAAACCACGCGTTCTACCTGTCGATTCCGCCCCGGGACTTCCCCATCGTCGCACGCCAGCTGAAGGAGTGCGGCCTGGTCGACGAGACACCCGGAACCGACAGCTGGCGGCGCGTGGTCATCGAGAAGCCGTTCGGTAGCGATCTGCGGACAGCACGCGAACTGAACGCGGCGCTCGAGGTCGCCTTCCCCGCGGACTCGATCTTCCGGATCGACCACTACCTCGGCAAGGAGACCGTCCAGAACATCATGGCGCTGCGGTTCGCCAACGAGCTGTACGAACCGATCTGGAACGCGAATTACGTCGATCACGTGCAGATCACGATGGCCGAGGACATCGGCGTGGGCGGCCGCGCCGGGTACTACGACGGCATCGGCGCCGCGCGGGACGTGATCCAGAACCACCTGCTGCAGTTGCTCGCGCTCACAGCGATGGAGGAGCCGATCTCCCTCGCTGCGAAGGATCTTCGCGCCGAGAAGGAGAAGGTGCTGGCGGCGGTGCGCCTCCCCGAAGACCTCTCCACCGCGGCGGCCCGCGGGCAGTACGCCGGGGGGATGCAGGGCGGCGAACTCGTGGCCGGTTTCCTCGACGAAGACGGCATGAGTCCG
>NZ_JBKEAY010000079.1:0-4097 GCF_047972865.1 Microbacterium sp. | reverse complement strand
ACGCGCGGGGCGGAACCATCAGACGTGGGCAGAACTCATGGCCACCAGCAGGCAGTTCTCCTGGCCACCCACGGGCAGATCCCGTGACCGCCTACGGGCAGTTTTCCATGGCCGCCGACACATGCCTTATCCGTCAACTCTCCACGACCTACCACTCCAACTTGTTAACACGCCCAGACCAGGCGTTAACCCGCGACCCGCCGAACTTGCAGGACACGCTCTAGGTGAGAGGCTGCGGCTCAAGGTGAGTCCCGGTCATCCGACGTTGCAGCCACCGTAGGACGGGGCCCGCGAGGGCGGGGTCGCCCCGCATCGCGCTGGGCCATTGTCGGTCGACTGTCGAGGAGAGAAAACTGTGCGTGCGAAGTTCGTTGAGCACCTGCAGAGTGGCATTGAGTGCTTGCTGCCAGCGATCGGTACCGTCGAGCGCCGTTTGGGTGACGGTGAACACACGATCGGCCTGAGCGGCGGCGTTTGCCACCTCATCGCGTCGTGCGTGCAGGGTATGCAGCCGCGGGGCGCCGGGCGTTCGCGCGTACGCTTCAAGCAGAGAGTCATCCTCGCGCAACCACACGACCGGAACGTCGCTGGGCGCAGCCAAGGGGTTAGGAGTGATCTCGTCTGGCAGGCTCGAGTGGGCCCAGACCCGCCGCGCAGGCGGCGACTCGAGGAGCACCCGGTGGGCGGTGGAGCGGGCGCGGCGGGCAGTCGGCGCTGAGACGGGGCCCTCGGCTTCGAATGCAAGAAGGCGGGTAGTGGTGAGACCATAGCCGAGGGCAAGTGCGAGGAAATGCGCGATGCTGTTGGTCAGCGTCAGGGGAGTGATCGAATAGCAGCAGACCGACGGGACCATCGGGTGAGTGCTGCGCGCGGACGGCGACATCGGAGACCCGACGTGGGGGATCGACCAGCGTGACCAGTCGTCGTTTGGGCCCGACTGCGGAGCACGGGCGCTGTCACGAAGGGCGTGTGCCGCCCACAGTGCTCGAGAAAGCTCCTCATCGCCAGATATCGCTTCCTCCGTGGTCTGGCTTCCGTCGGCCTTTCGGACTGTGAGGTGGTCCGCGACGTGGATTCGGCAATCGTGCGGTCCCTCGAACGACCTCTTGAACTCGACGGACCATGCGCCATCTCGGATAGCGGCGTCAAGGATGAGCTGAGCGCCATACGCCCGTGACTGGCTGCCGAGGCGCCCCAAAGTCTCGTCCATCCGGGAGCGGAGTCTTTGCAGTCGGTAGGCGAGCGCGTAGACATCGCTTTCGTTCGTGTCGGCGATCAAGCCCATTTTCATGAACAGATAGCCGGGATCGGCCGTCGTGCTCCCGTCAGCTCCGAGGTGAAGTACCTGCGCGATCCGGACCAGGTGATGGAGTGGGATGGGGGTACGAGAGCGCCAGTTGTATACCTTGTCTTCGCTGATGCCGCCGCCGATGAGAAACGCGAGTTGCGCATTCGAGATTCGCTTCCGCTCCATGGCTTGGCGGATCTCATGGCGTGCAATCCGCCACATCTCTTCGCTGTCCATGTCTTGATCGTAGAACTTGCGTGAAGGCCTCGTACAGACTTGAACAATTCCGCAGAATCGCCGTAGACCACGGTGCGGAGTCGCAGGATCATTTCACTCGAGGCCGATAAGGGCCGCAGAAAGGAAATGAAATGTCCTACTTGCAGGGAGCGACGACCGTGGATCGACGCCGGGTGTTCCGTGCTCTCCGGGTGACGCTGGTCGCGGCGGCCGTCGTGTCGACGGGGTTGTTCGTGGCGCCACCGGCGCCTGCCGCTGCCGCACAGAGCACCGCAACAGTCATCACGTCGGGCGTCAATCTCAACGTGCGCAGTGGGCCCGGCACTAAGTACTCGGTAGTGAAGTCGCTCGCGCCGGGAACTCGTATCGGCATCAACTGCTACCGGAACGGAAGCAGCGTGACCGGTCCCTACGGGGCTTCGACGATCTGGTACTCCGTGGAAGGTGTGTCGAACGGTTGGGTGACGGACGCGTGGATCTATACCGGTTCGAACAACCCGGTCACCTCGCCCTGTGCTTCGTCCACGACTACACGGGAGTCCAAGGCGTATTCCTGGGCGGCTGCGCAGATCGGTGCAACGAGTGATCCCTGGGGACGGGCGATCGACGGATGGTGTGCACGTTGGTCGGTCGGCGCCTACGGACAGCTCAACGCGGGCTATGCCTCCGCTTATGACATGTGGCTGGGATTCAAGAGCAAAGGGTTGACGCGAACATCGGGCACGGCACCGAAGGGGACCTTTGTCTTCTTCGGGAAAGCATCTGTCAACGGGTATTACGGCCATGTCGCCATTGCGACCGGTGACGGACGGATGATCACCACGGGGGGAAAGATCACGGTGCAGCCCTATAGCTGGGCGAATGCTCCCTACCTCGGCTGGAGCTATGCGCCGGCAGGTTGGACACGATAGGTATTCGACGGTGAGGGCCGGGTGCGGAGATATCTCCGCCCGGGTCCTTCCTCATGCGCCCCACAAGCACCCGCTTCGGCGCCGGGGCTGCGGCGCCCCCGCACCGGTCGCGCTCGGTCAGCCCGTGGCGTCGGCAAGCAAGGCGTGCGGAGGGGGCCCCTATGTGGTTCGTCAAGTCCTGCTGGTCGCGAATGGTTGACTTGATGGGTGGATCTTGAGCGGTGCGGACCGGCGGATGTCGAGGCGCTGACGGCGTTTCTTAGCGAGGTCGATCTCACGCTGAGCGGCCTGGATGCCCCGAGCGTGCGGTTGTGGCTCGAGCGCGACAACGCTGGCGTGATCGTTGGTAGCACCGGGTATGAGATCAGCTCCGATGGTTACCATGCGCTGATCCGGAGCGTCGCGGTCAGCCCGGCGCAGCGTTCCCGTGGGCGCGGCAGCGCTCTTGCGAGCTTCGCGCTCGAGCACGCGGTCGAGGAGGGAGCGAGCAGGGCGTGGCTGTTCAGTCGCCGGTCGGGCCCGTTCTGGCAGAGCCTGGGATTCGAGTCTGCTGACCGTGACGAGCTCGCCGAGGCGCTCGCTGACACCCATCAGGTGCGACTGTTCCGGCAGACCGGGCAGCTGGGTCGTGAAGTCGCCTGGTCGCGCCCCATCGCTGCGGCCTGATCCCGCTCACGCGGCGATCGCAGTCGTGTGTGGTAGAGGGTGCCGTCGCGGAGCATGGCGTAGAGGACGTCGGAGCGGCGTCGGGCGAGGGCGATGAGGGCTTGGTTGTGGCGTTTGCCCTGGGCGATCTTCCGGTCGTAGTAGGCGCGGGATTCGGGGTCGCGGAGCGCGGCGAACGCGGAGAGGAACATTGCCCGTTTCAGGATCTTGTTCCCTCGTCGGGATGGATGCTCACCACGGATCGAGGTGCCGGATCGTCTCGTGACGGGGGCGAGGCCGGCGTAGGCGGCGAGGTGCCCGGCGGTGGGGAAGGTCTTGGTGGTGACTTCGGTGAGGAGCCGGGCTGCGGTCCTGACGCCGACTCCGGGCATGCTTGTCAGGACCGGCTGAAGAGGGTGCTGCTCGACGATCTTCTCGACCTCGACGGCGATCTCGTCCCGCTGCCTGCGCAGCGCGGCGAGCTGCTCTGCCAGCCGTGGGAGGACCAGAGCGGCGGCGTCAGTGCCGGTCACCACGACGGTCTGCTCACCGAGAGCCGTGGCGATCTCCGCGGCCCAGACGCGTCCCTTGCGGGGCGCGTTCTTCAGGAGCCGGTTCCCGAGCCTCTTCTCACCCGCTGATCGCATCGCCTCACCCGCTGATCGCATCGCCGCCGGTGACGGGTAGCGCTGCAGCAGGTCGAGTATCGCGGGATGATCCAGCCGGGACCCGATCACCCGTTCCAGGGCGGGGTGGATCTGCGTCAGCAGGCCGCGGATGCGGTTGGAGACTTGGGTGATCTGCCCGGCGAGGTCGTCGTCGAACCCGCAGAGCATCGACAACTCGGCGACTTGCTCGTCGGTGACCTGGATCGAGCGGAGCGTGTGCGGCATCGTCCGCGCGGTCTCAGCGATGATCGCCGCATCCCGCGCGTCGGTCTTCGCCTCTCCCGGGTGCAGGTCCGCGATGCGCCGCATCGCCAACCCTGGCAGGTAGCCGACCAGAGCGCCGGCCGC
>NZ_JBKEAY010000064.1:0-13895 GCF_047972865.1 Microbacterium sp. | reverse complement strand
GCGGCCAGGGCCACCACAACCCGGTGGGCAGAACTCCTGACCGCGAACGGGCAATTCCACTGGCCACCAGCGGGCACATCTGCTGGCCGCCTATGGGCAAATCCTACTGGCCGTTGACACGTCGTCTGTCGCGGATCGAAAGCTTCCACGAGCAGTGTTTCGCCACCCCCGAGTTCGGGCAGAGTGGCGATGTCGCCGCCGGCCATTGAGCTAGGCGAGGGTTTCTGGGACCGTTGTAACGACGGTCCGTGTGGCTCCGACGGGCGTCGATCCCGTGACCTCACGATTTTCAGTCGGCGCAGGCTTCGGGCGTGAGGCCCGCGGCGGGTCCCTGGGGGTGGGGCCGGTGTGGCGGGGGTGGAGACTGAATTCTGAGCGGCGCTGGTGGCGAGTGGATGCCGATCTGACTCGATAAGTGGTCTGAAGGCCGGAGGCGTCGCCTACTGCCCCCAAGGCGGGCGCACTGTGCTCAGCAGGGAGTATGAGACCACGTCGGGGTTGTGGTACTCGAAGCTGTAGGTCAGGCGGCGGCCGCTGGCCCCGATACCGACCGACTCCATTGTCATGACGGGGGCACCCGGCTCGGCATCGAAGAGCCCGGCCAGGGTCTCGTTCAGCACCGTGACACCGGGGGTGGTCACCTCCCAGACGACCGGTTCTCCCCAGATATCGGCCGCGATCGCGAACACCGAGTCCGCGGAATCGTAGGACTCCTCGCCACCCAAAGGAATGACATCGTCAGCGAGCATGGCGACCCGGCCGTCGGCCCGCCACCGTTTGCGCAGTCGGATGCCCCGAGTGCTCGCCGGAAACTCCATCAGCGCGGCCACGTGGCCGGGCAGGGCGGTCACCGACGAGTCGAGGGTGTCGACCTCGGCGGCGAATCCCAACCGGTCCAGCAGTGCGGAATGCTCGTATTGTTCCTCCAGTCGCACACTCAGCCGCAGCGCGATCGGGTCGACCGTGGTCGCGGCTCCCTGGCGGCGACGGAGGATGCCGAGGCTCTCCAGCTGCGCCATCGCATTGCGCAGCTGCTGCCGGGTGCATCCCAGGCGCTCGACGAGTTCGACCTCGCCGAGCAGAGGGGTTCGTTGCGCGGCCGACTCCCGCACGAAACGCAAGAGGCCGTGCAGCACGCGGGATTGACGCGGATCGGAACGGGGAGCCGCCGGCGGCGGTGTGAACCTCACGACTCGTCCCCCGCGGTCGTGGTGAACAGGCCGGTGGGCTCTCCGACCGACTCCAGGTAGGCGCTGCGGCGGGCGAACAGGTCGGGAACGCGGCGGTGCACCTCGGCGATGAGCCGATCGAGATCGGCGCGTACCAGCGCGCCGTCCTCCACCAGGACCTCGCCGGCGACCATCGTCAGATCCACGTCGCCGCCACGCACGGCGTGAACCAGGTTGTGATGCACATTCGCGTACGGACCGTTCGTGATCAGCGGCGTCATCCGCGGAGTGTCGGTGCGCACCGCGACTAGATCGGCCTGTTTGCCGACCTCGAGCGATCCCAGGCGATGCTCCTGCATCACGGCACGTGCGCCCCCGGTCGTGGCCAGCTCCAGAACTTGCCACGAGTCCATGGCGGCGGCATCCATCGCGCGAAGCTTGCCCAGGAGAGAAGCGACCTTCATCTCCTCGAACATGTCGAGGTTGTTGTTCTCTTTCTCGCCGTCGGTCCCCAGGCCCACCGCCACCCCGGCGGCGAGAAACTCTGTGACGGGGGCGAGACCGCTGGCGAGTTTCATGTTGCTGATCGGGTTGTGCGAAATGCTCCCCCCGCGGTGAGACATGAGAGCGATCTCGTCTTCATCGAGCCAGACGGCATGGGCGATCATCGTGCGCGGAGTGTCGAAGAACCCCCATTTGTCCAGTGCGATCATCGGGCGGTCCCCGGTGCGCTCCCGGAACATCTGCACATCGAGCTCAGACTCGCTGCAATGCGTGTACAGCCCGGTGCCGTACTCCTGTGCGAGGCGGATTGCGCGACGCTGCCCCGCCTCGTCGGCGTAGAACGGGTGCTCCAGACCCACCCAGGGGAGCACGCGATCGTGCCCCGCCCATTCGCGCAGCATCCGCTCGTTGTCGTCGAGCGTGTCGAAGTAGTCGTAGTCGGGGTGCTCGCCGACGTAGTTCACCGTGACGACCCGGTTGCCGAGCGCGTCCGCGGCTCGCGCGGCGCCATCCATGAAACGCCACATGTCCACGACGGTCGTGGTCCCGGACAACAGCCCCTCTGCGTAGCACAGCCAGGCCGCCGCCTCCGCGTCCGCGGGCCGGAGCACCCGGTGCATGGGGTCGATGTGCAGCCGTAACCACTCCCACACCGGGAGGTGCTCTGCGGTGCCGCGCAGCATCCCCGAGTGGTGGTGGGCGTTGATCAGCCCCGGCATGATCACCCGGCGGGACAGATGCCGGTGTGCCGCCTCGGGGAACCGAGCGCGGAGGTCGTCCGTGGTGCCCAGCGCGACGATGGTGTCGCCCTCGATCGCGACGCCGGCGTCGGTGAGCACCTCACGTGCGGAGTTCATCGGCACGCACACGTCTGAGGTGACCAGCCGGACACTCATCGGGACGCCCCCTCCTCGGCGAACGTCAGAATGGGGACCGTCGACGAGGAAGGATGCGGGTGACGCTGCAACGATGGCGCGAGTACTTCGTCGACGACGACCTCGGTGACGTAGTGGGTGACGGCCGCGAGCAGATGGCCGGCAACAGCCTGGCCGGATCGGTCTTTGGCTCCGAGTGCGACGTGGATGTGAACCGAGTGCGCGCCGCTCTCGTCGGAGGTCACCGTGCCCGACCCGACCCCCTCGGTGTACTCGGCGGTGACCGAGGCCGTGAGGGGGAGCTCGGGGTCCGGTGCGCGGTGGTCGGCGGCGATCACCCGCGCGGTTCGGAACGCGCCGGAGAACGTCACGATCACTCCCTGTCGCACGTCGTGCTGCCGACAGGCCGCCGCGATGCTCTCGATCACCTCATCCCCGGGTTCGAGCGCCAGCAGGATGCGGCGCCCGGTGGTCACAGTCGTTGTCCGCATCGCTGCCTCTCGGCTCAAACCTGTCGATAAGTACTTCAGAAGGCGAGTATCACCCGCCTCAGCGTATTCGAGCATCTAGCCATTTCTCGGGCATCTCGTGCTGTTTCGGCTATGTAAAACATCCCGAAAACCGCTAACTTATCGATAGGTGCACTTCATCGGTCGCTATCGTTTCCACAACGCCGTGGTCCGTCCGCCGCGGCCCGACCCCCCATGGCACCCCGTCGAACACTGAGGAGCAGCGTTGGCACACCATTCGCAGCGGCTTGCGCCGATGGAACTCTGGGATGGCGACGCCCATCGGGGCGTGGCCACGCTCGCCTGGCGCGGCGACCGCATCGAATCGGTCGAGTCAGCCTCCTCGGACGGCTCGGTGGCGGAGTACAGCGTCATCCCGGGATTGATCGACACGCACGTGCATATGGATGCCTCGGCGACGGCCTCGCCGGTGGACTGGATGACATGGCCGCTGGTCACGCCTTCCTCAGAGCGCTCCCTGCACGTGGTCGCTCACGCCCGCCACGCCGCCGTAGCGGGTGTGACGACCCTGCGCGACCTATCAGGTTCCGAGGTGCAGTTCTCCGCAGCCCGGGCGCTGGAGACCGGCCTCGTCTCCGGCGCACGACTCCGCGTACACGGGGCCGTCGGCATGACGGCGGGGCACGGGGACCTGTTCGTTCCGCCCCACTACCCGCACCGCGCACCGGTGGCGGACTCACCCGACGAGTGTCGCGCGCTCGTCCGACGCTGGGCGCGGGAGGGGTCGGACGGGATCAAGATCTTCACCAGCGGAGGTGTGCTCTCGATAGGGGACAAGGTCGGCTGGCGCAACCAGACCGACGCGGAGATCGCAGCGACTATCGATGAGGCGCACGCGCTCGGAATGCTGGTGGCCGCGCACGCACACAGCGCCGAGGGCATCGACATCGCTCTCGCTCACGGAGTCGACTCGATCGAGCACGGAACCGGCATCCTGCCGCGCCACTGGGACACGTTGGTCGAGCGGGACATCCCCGTCGCCCCCACCCTGCTGATCAACGACGCAATCGCCGAACGACGCATCCCGGTCAGCGACGAGGCTGCCGAGAAGGCGCGTGACGTGGTCGCCGAGCGCGACGCCAACTTCGCGGCCGCCGCAGCGGCGGGTGTGCGGTTCGTTCTCGGTACGGACGCGAACGGCGTGATGGTGCGTTTCGGTGACCAGCTCGAAGAGCTGCGCATGATGCGCACTGCTTTCGACTGGACGTCCGAACGCACCCTGCGTGCAGGAACCTCCGATGCCGCCGACGCGATCCGCCTGGGAGGCGTCACTGGGCGACTCCGCGCTGGCCTCAGCGCCGACTTCGTCGTCGTGCGCGGTCGCCCCTGGGTCGATATCGCCGACCTGGATCCGGGGAACATCGTGGCCGTCGTCGCCCGAGGTGACCTCATCTCCGGTGCACTCCCGTCCACCTGACCGTCCGACACACCCGGCCCTTACCCACAAGGAGAACGCAGTGACCCTCTCGCAAAGACACATCCGCCGCATCCTGCTGCCGACGGGAGCAGCGGCGGCGACGGCCCTAATCCTGGTGGGCTGCTCCGGTAGCCCGGAGGACACCCCCGCCACTCCGGCGGCCGACCTCGACCAGAGCGTGATCTTCGCCCTCAGGGAAGACCCGCTCTGTCTCGACCCGCAGCAGACTTCGCTGACCACAGCGCTGAACGTCGGGCGACAGCTGCTGGACTCGCTTCTCGATCAGGATCCTGACACCGGCGAGATCGTGCCCTGGCTGGCCGAGGACTGGGAGATCAACGACGACCTCACGTCGTACACCTTCACGTTGCAGGAGGGCGTCACCTTCAGCGACGGTACCGCGCTGACAGGCGACGTGGTTGCGGCGAACTTCGACGCGATCGCAGAGCTGGGAGCTGGGGCCTCTCTCGCCAACAGCTATCTGGCGGGCTACACCGGCACCGAGATCATCAGCGACACCGAATTCGTCGTCATGTTCGACGCCCCCAACGTGCAGTTCCTTCAGGGGGCGACCACGATGTCGCTGGGCATCCTCGCGGAAGCCTCCGCGACCGCCGAGCCGGAGGAGCGATGCGCCGCCCCGATCGGCAGCGGACCGTTCACCCTGGCAAGCTACGTCGCCAACGATTCTGTGGTGATTGAGGGCCGCGACGGGTACGCGTGGGGTTCCCAATTGCGCGGACACGAAGGCGAGGCCTACCTCGACACTGTGACGTTCCCGATCATTACCGAAGCCAGTGTGCGCACCGGTGGGCTCGAATCGGGGGAGTACGACGTCATCCAAGACCTCCCCTACGTGGACGAGAGCCGCTTCGGGACGGCCGAGTACCACCTGTATGCGAAAGCCAACCCGGGGGTTCCGAACTCGTTCGTGGTCAACACGACACAGGGCCTCATGGGCGACGAGACTGTGCGGCGAGCGATGAGCATGGGTCTTGATCGCGACCAGATCAACGTCATTGCCGGATCGCTCAGCGGCTCGGCGCCCACCGGAGTCCTGACCAGGTCGACGCCCGGCTACCTCGACCAGAGCAGCCTGCTCGCCTACGACCCGGACGGCGCGCAGGCCCTGTTGGAAGCCGACGGCTGGGCCCTCGGCTCCGACGAGATCTACGAGAAGGACGGCACTCGTCTCACCGCGACCGTGACCGCCTTCTACGCGCAGGATGTGCTGGAAGCAGCGCAGATCCAACTCAGGGATGTGGGGATCGATCTGCAGTTGAATATGGTGTCCGCGGGTGACTTCTTCGGTGTCATCGCGACCGGCGAGTACGAGATGCTCGGCGCCGCGTTGACCCGCACTGACCCAGACGTGCTCCGCGTGCTCCTGTCCACCACCTCCGCCTCCCGATGGGGGATCGTGGACGACCCCGAGCTGGAAGCGCTCTTGCAGGAGCAGGGACGGCTGGCCGATCCGGCCGAACGGCAGGACGTCGTGGACCGGATCCAGGAGCGGGTCGCCACCAAGGCATACGTGATCCCGACCCTCGAGCCGGTGCAACTGCACGCGTCACGCGCCGGCGTGGAAGGCGTCACGTTCGACTCGGCGTCTCGGATCGTGCTCTTCGACGCGGCCGTCACCGCCCCGTGACGGACCGGCAACGCGTGGAAGAGCCTGGGGCAGAGGGGAGAGTGCGAGTCATTGCGCGCTTCCTCATCCCCAAGCTCGTCCAGTGCATCTTCGTGGTGTGGGCGACCTATACAGTCGCTTTCCTGCTGATCCACGCGTTGCCGGGGGACCCCGTCCAAGCCGCCTTGGCGGTGAAGGGCGGCGACGCCACCAGCACTGACCCGGAACAGCTCGAGCGGATCCGCGAGCGGTACGGACTGGACGGGCCGGTGTGGATGCAGTACATCACGAACTTCCTCGGCCTGTTCCGTGGCGACCTGGGGGTGTCGATCGCGACCGGCGCCCCCGTGTCGGACATGATCGCCCGCGCACTTCCGCACACCGCGGCGGTCGCTGCGTTCGCACTCGTGCTCGGGCTGGTCGGAGCGATCGGGTTCACCGTGTGGGCCTACCTCGCCCGCCCCGCGTGGGTGCGCAATGTGATCGTGCAGATCCCGCCACTGGGGATCGCGATTCCGGCGTTCCTGTCGGGCCTGGTGCTCATCAGCGTGTTCTCCTTCGCCCTGGGCATCTTCCCCGCCTCCGGGACGAGCGGGTTCGCCAGCGTCGTACTCCCCGGAATCACGCTTGCCCTGCCGACGGGCGCAATCTTCTTCCAGGTGTTCTCGGCGGCAGTGTTCGATGCGGGAGCCAGCGCGTTCGTGTTCACCGCAAACGCGAAAGGGCTGGCACAGCGCACCGTGGTACTGCGGCACGTGATGCGCAACGCGCTGCTCCCGTCGATCACGATCATCGGGTTGCAGGTCGGATACCTTGCCGGGGGGACGGCCGTGGTCGAGACCGTGTTCTCTCGAGACGGCATAGGCAGGCTCACGGTGGATGCGGTGCTCGCGCGCGACATCAACGTCGTGCTCGGGGTCGTGGTGGTCGTCGGCACGGTCTACGCGGTTGTGACCCTCATCGTCGACTCTCTCTACGGCGTTGTCGATCCGCGCACACGTACCAAGCTCACCGGAAGGGTCGCCCGATGAGCCTCTTGCGCAAACCCGGGCTGATGCTGTCGGTCCTGTTCCTGCTCGTCGTCGCAGTCGCGGTCATCGCCCCGCAACTGATCGCGCCGTACGATCCGTTCGGCTCGGTAGGGTCCGCCCGGTTGGCGCCGCCCAGCTTCGACCATCTGTTCGGGACCGATCATCTGGCACGGGACCTCTTCTCTCGCGTCGTCTATGGGACCCAGTTGTCGCTGTCCGCGGCAGGGCTGGCGGTGCTCGCCGGCGTAGCCATGGGTGCCTTCGTCGGACTGTTGACCGGCTACCTCGGCGGATTCTTCGATGTTGTGGTCATGAGGTTCGTTGACGTGATGTTGGCGATTCCGGGGATCCTGTTGGCGCTCATCGTTGTCGTCTCGCTCGGGTTCGGCCCGTTCTCCATCGCTCTCGGGGTGGGTTTGGCGACGGCCGGATCGTTCGCGCGGGTGATGCGCGCCCAGGTGTTGCGGGTGCGGTCTGAAGAGTACGTCGAGGCTGCGCGCACTCTCGGTGTCGGCGCACCGACAGTGCTCGTGCGCCACGTTCTGCCCAACGCGGCCAGGCCCATCGTCTCCATGGCGGCGCTCGAGCTGGCGCTGGCGATCCTGTCGGTGTCAGCGCTCAGCTTCCTTGGTTTTGGGGCGCAGCCGCCCGCGCCTGAGTGGGGCGCGCTCGTGTCAGCCGGTCGCGATTTCGTGGCGACCGCGCCATGGTTGAGCATCCTGCCCGGTGTGGTCATCCTTGCCGTTGTGCTGGCCGTGAACCGTATCGCCCGCTACATCGGAGGTGACCGATGAACGCCCTCCTGGAGGTACGGGGTTTGAAGGTCGATTACGGAACCGGGAAGCGGCGGCGTACCGTGCTGCAAGGCGTCGACCTCACGATCGCTCCCGGCAAGATCCTCGCGGTCGTCGGAGAGTCGGGGTCGGGAAAGAGCACTCTGGCGCACGCGATCGTGCGTTTACTACCGGAAGCCGCTACCGTACGCGACGGGCGGATCGTCTTCGACGGCACCGATCTGCGCCGTGTGCCCAGAGCGGTTCTGCGGCGGTTGCGGGGCGGACGTATCGGCTTCGTGCCGCAAGACCCCTCTCACAGCCTCAACCCGGTGATGCGTATAGGAGAGCAGATCGCCGAGTCACTGCGCCGCCACCGTGGGCTGAGCCACCGGGATGCTGCGGAGCGGGCTGTGGAGATTTTGGCGGAGGTCGGCGTACCCGAGCCGCAGCGACGAGCCCATCAGTATCCGCACGAGTTGTCCGGTGGGTTGCGCCAACGCGTGCTGATCGGAATCGCCTGGGCCTGCGAGCCGGACCTGGTCATCGCAGACGAACCCACGAGTGCGCTGGATGCCACCGTGCAGCGCCACGTGCTTGACCGCATGCAGCACCTCGCCCGCGTGCATGGGACCGCCGTGCTCCTGGTCACCCATGACCTCGCACTCGCCGCCGACCGCGCGGACGCGATCGCCGTGATCGAGCAGGGCGTCGTGGTGGAGGAGGGAGCGGCCCGCGCGGTGCTGACATCGCCAGCACACCCGTACACACAGCGGCTCGTGGCGGCTGCGCCCGGTCTGCACAGTGGGCGGCTCTTGCCTTCGGCGAGTGTCGTGGCGCCGGAGGAAGCTGACCCGTCACCGTTGCTGCAGGTGGCCGGACTGACCAAGACCTACCGTGCCGTCGGGGGCGGTCGCGCTGCCGCCCCGGCGGTGTCCGAGGTCTCGTTCGAGGTTCCGCGGGGAACGACGTTCGCGATCGTGGGTGAGTCGGGTTCGGGCAAGAGCACCACCGCTCGCATGATCGCTCGCATCATCGATGCGGACTCCGGCAGCGTTCGGTTCGACGGCGCCGACATCACCGGGTTGCGGGGCCGTGAGCTGCGGGAACTACGCCGCCGGATCCAGGTCGTCTACCAGAACCCGTTCGGTTCGTTGGACCCGCGTCTGCGGGTCTCGCAGTTGATCGAAGAACCGTTGCGCGCATTCGGCGTGGGCGGACGTGCCCAACGATCGGCGATGGTCACGGACCTCCTCGATCAGGTGCGACTCAGTTCGGACCTTGCTCGACGCCGCCCCACCGAACTGTCCGGCGGGCAGCGTCAACGGGTGGCGATCGCCCGCGCGATCGCCCTCCGTCCCGAGTTCCTCGTGCTCGACGAGCCGGTGTCGGCGTTGGACGTCTCGGTACAGGAACAGGTGCTGCAGGTGCTTGTCGACCTCCAGGCCGAGCACGGACTCACCTACCTGTTCATATCGCACGACCTCGGCGTCATCCGTCAGATCTCCGACACCGTTGCCGTGATGAAGGACGGGCGACTGCTCGAACAGGGAACGACGGCTGACGTCTTCGCGCACGCGTCACACGAATACACGCGCGAGTTGATCGGAGCGATCCCGGGTTCGGCATCGACCCGCTGACCGGTACCCGCCGCGGGCACCGCCCGGGACGGGTCAGAGGACGCCGGCGCCGAGATTGATGGGGCTGCCGTCGATGTTGCCGACGATGCCGCGGATGATGCCGGAACCGTCGGTGCCGCGCAGGCTCTCGTACCAGGCGGCGGTGGCATCGGGATCGTATGCGTGGGTCTCGTGTCCGCGTTTGCGGGCGCCCAGCACCAGCTCGCCGGCCCGGTCGGTGCGGATCTTCTCGTACCGACGCAGGGTGTCGGCGACCCCGATCGTGTTCGTGGCGAACGCGATCCCCAGGGCGAAGCTGTCTTCCAGCGCGGAACACGCCCCCTGACCGATGTCGGGGGCGGTGTTGTGCGCGGCATCCCCGAGGATCGCGACCCGCCCCTTCGCCCACGTCGAGAACGGCGTGATGTCCCAGATCTCCACCCGGTTCAGGGAACGCTCCGGGTCGATGGTCGACAGTAACGTCTGCACCCTCGGCGCCCAGCCGTCGAACGCCTCGCGCAGGGGAGCTATCCCCTCGGACCGGTCGTAGGGCACCCCGGCGGGCTGGGGGACGTCGAACCAGAAGTAGAACCGGTCGTCCGCCACCGGCATCACCGCGGCGCGCTTGCCCTCGGCGACGTAGGTCGTCCACTGGTCTCGGGGTCCGATCGCGTCGTCCATGGGGATGAGGCCGTTGTAGTTGGTGTAGCCGCCGTACTCGCGCTCGATGCGCGGGGTGCCGGAGGGCTGCACGTAGTCGCGCGTGATCGACCGCGCCCCGTCGGCACCGATCAGCAGGTCGGCGGTCTCGTGCGACCCGTCCGCGAACGTCGCGGTGACCTGCGCGCCGTCGTCGGCGATGGCGACCACCTGCCTGCCGAGGTGGATGTGCTCGTGGCCGACGGTGTCCATCAGCAGGGCTTGCAGGTCGGCGCGGGCCACCGGGTACGGTTTCTGCCCGGTCTGGGCGGTTACCGGTTCGAGCGTGAAGCGGCAGAGGCTTTCGCCGCTGTGCCCGTCGAGGTAGGCCATGTGGTCCATCGCTCCGCCGAGCGCGGCGACCTCGTCGGCGAGCCCCAGCCAGTTGAGCACCTTCACGCCGTTGGACCACAGCGACAGCGCGGCACCCACGGGCTTGTTCTCGCGCATGCGGTCGTAGACGACCACGTCGTGCCCGAGTCGCTGTAGGGCGATCGCGGCACTGGTGCCCCCGATCCCCGCTCCGATGACGATGACCTTCATGCCCGGCACCCTAGAACGCCGGTGTGACCGGCATGTTTCGGTCGGATGCCGCGGCGGTGAGCCGGGTCAGCTTCCCCGGTACGTGGAGTAGCCGAACGGGCTCAACAGCAGCGGCACATGGTGGTGCCCGCGCCCCTCCGTCACCGTGAAGGTGACCGTCACCGCGGGGTAGAACGTCTCCACCCCGCGCCCCGCGAAGTACGGACCGGTCGCGAACGTCAGGGTGTAGTCCCGGGCGGGCAGCGTGTCGGGTCCGAGGTGCAGTCGTCCGTCGGCATCCGTGATCCCCTGCGCGATGATCGACTCGCCGACGGCGGCGAGCGTCACCTCCATACCGGATGCCGGTTCGCCGAGCGCGGCGTCGAGAACGTGTGTGGTCAGGTGGGTCATGCGGGCTCCTCGGTGACGGTCGTGCGCAGCCGCAGCAGCGCGATCTGCCGCAACTGTTCCCGCACCTCAACGGTCTCGGTGACGGGGTCGTTCCGCAGGCGCCGCCGCGCCTCGGACAGCATTTCGGCGGGCGTCCGCCCCGCCGCGCGGATCAGGAACACCCGGTCGAACCGGGCCTCATAGTCGGCGCCCGCCGCCGCGATCGCCGCGGTGACCTCGGCGTCGGCGTCGGCCATCGAGGCCTGTTCGCTGCGGCTGGCCGCGGCGGCCCGGTCGGCGCCGACGGCACGTTCGCCGATGCGGGGGTGGTGGGCGATCGCGGCGGCGAGATCGGCCTCGGTCCACGTCAGCGATGCGGTCCGCGCGGCCTCGTCGAGGGCATCCACCGTCGGGTACGGGCGCCCGCCGACGACCGCCCGCGTCCAGTCGTCGATCGCGGCCCACACGCCCACGACCTCGGCGGCCTCGTCGGGGGGCAGGGCGTTGAAGGCGGCGAGATCCATGCCGGGGACGTTACCGGGGTCGCGTTTCGGGCACGTGACGGCGCCCGTGCGCGGTGTCACTGTGCGGCATCACCGCGGCGGGTGCACGATGAGCCATTGCGCCACCGCCGGGGCGGCACTGGTGTTGTGGATGCGGTGCGGGCGGGCGCACGAGAAACTGATTGCGTCGCCGGGGCGCAGCACGACCCGCTCCTGTTCGAAGTCGATCGTCAGCTCCCCGCTGATCATGGTGCCCACCTCGTACCCGTCGTGCCGGAACAGCTCGGTCTCGGAGTGCGCCGACGCCCCCGGCGGGTAGCAGGACTCGAAGTAGTCGATGCCGGGGGAGGGGCCCGGTGAGAGCCGGCGGAAGGTCACGCCGCTGTCGAGCTCGACGGTCGAGGAGTGCTCGGCGCGTTGCAGCGCGAAGCCGGCGTCGGTGCCGGCGCCGTCGCGGTCGGGAGCGGATGCCTCGAACACCGCCGCGAGCGGCACGCCCAGCGCGTCGGTGATGGCGATGAGCCGGGAGACGCTCGGTTGCAGGACGCCGCGTTCGATCTGCGAGACGGCGCTGGGGCTGATACCGAGCGTGTCCGCCAGGGCGCGGGCCGACATGCCCTGCCGGCGGCGCAAGTCGCGCAGCCGGGCGCCGACGTCGGGGCCGTCGGCGGCGGGGTCGAGGTCGGGCATGCCCCGATTCTAGGTGGCCGCTGGCGAGCTCCCGACAGCGGTTGTGAAGCGGTAACTTCACAACCGTGTTACATCGTCGAAACCTCCCGGCATGTGTGAATCAATAGCTTCATTGTGAGCACCACCAGGCCGCGGACTCCACGTCGTGGCTGCCACCCCCGCCGACGGGCGCTCAGCCCTACCTGGAAGGTACGCGCACATGACAACGACACAATCCCCCACGTCCGCAGCGGACGTGGTCGAAGCCGCCGGCATGCCGGTCGGCTCCGGCAACATGAAACCCGGGTACGACCCCCGGCTCGCCAACGAAGACCTCGCGCCGCTGCGGAAGCAGAAGTGGTCCTGGTACAACATCTTCGCGTTCTGGATGTCGGACGTGCACTCCGTCGGCGGGTACGTCACCGCCGGGTCGCTGTTCGCCCTCGGCATCGCCGCCTGGCAGGTGCTGGTCGCCCTGGTGGTCGGCATCGTGATCGTGCAGGTCGCCGTCAACCTCATCGCCAAGCCCAGCCAGAAGACCGGTGTGCCCTACCCGGTCATCAACCGCGCGATCTTCGGCATCAAGGGCGCGAACATCCCCGCCATCATCCGCGGCATCATCGCGATCGCCTGGTACGGCGTGCAGACGTTCCTCGCGGCCCAGTCGCTCAACATCATCTTCCTGAAGTTCATCCCCGGCTCCGAAGCACTGCTCGACGTGGAGTTCCTGGGGCTGTCCGCGCTCGGCTGGATCTCGTACGCGATCCTGTGGGTCGCGCAGGTCGCGCTGTTCTGGAACGGCATGGAGGTCATCCGGCGCTTCATCGACTGGGCGGGCCCCGCCGTCTATGCCGTCATGATCGTGCTCGCCGTGTACCTCGTCTCGCAGGCGGGTTGGGAGAACATCGACCTGAACCTGTCGGATCCGGATTCCGCGCCCCAGGACTTCTGGGGAACGATCGGCCTCATGGTGATGGCCGTCGGCATCGTCGTCGCGTACTTCTCGGGTCCGATGCTCAACTTCGGCGACTTCGCCCGCTACGGCCGCTCTTTCCGCGATGTCAAGCGCGGTAACTTCTGGGGTCTGCCGGTGAACTTCCTGTTCTTCTCGATCCTGACGGTCCTCACGGCGGCGGCGACCCTGCCCGTCTTCGGTGAGCTGCTGGTCGACCCGATCCACACGGTGCAGGCGATCGACACGCCGTTCGCGATCCTGCTGGGCGGGCTCACGTTCGTCACGGCGACCGTCGGCATCAACATCGTCGCCAACTTCATCTCGCCCGCGTTCGACTTCTCGAACGTCGCGCCGCACCGCATCTCGTGGCGCATGGGCGGCATGATCGCCGCCGTCGGATCGGTCTTCCTCCTGCCGTGGAACTGGTACGCCGACGCGACCGCGATCCACTACTCGCTGGGTGTGCTCGCCGCCCTCATCGGCCCGCTGTTCGGCCTGCTGATCGCCGGCTACTACGTCGCGGCGCGCCAGCGCATCAAGGTCGACGACATGTTCACGATGTCCGAGCAGGGCGCCTACTGGTACCGCAAGGGCTACAACCCGAACGCG
>NZ_JBKEAY010000252.1:0-2545 GCF_047972865.1 Microbacterium sp. | reverse complement strand
GCTCATGCTTGGGGACATAGAAATCCGTGCCCCGCAGGGTTTCGATCACGTCCGCGACGGCATCGCCCGACAGCAGCATGCCGCCCAGCGCGCTCTGCTCAGCGAGCATGTCGTGCGGCGGGGTCCGTTCCGGGGTCCGGGGGCCGCCGAGTCGCTCCTCCGAGATGTCCGCGATCGACATGCAACGCCCTCCGCACAGCTGTGGCCCCTCATCGGGATATTTCAGGACCGCAGTACACGGTAGGGAGGGGCTCCGACACCCGCAAACTCCCCTGTGGATAACTATGTGGAGAACGTGCGCGAAACGCCGCTACCGCTGTGTACAAGACCTGTGGAGAACTACGCGACGCGTCGGCAATATGGTCTCAAAATTCACTACTGATCAGGTCATAAAGTATCCCCACCCTGTGGGGAAAGATGTGATTCAAGCCGCGCTTGAAGGTTCTACGATCGGCATCCGCCTGTGCACAAGTACCCCCTCCAACGCAAGGGGGAATTCCTGCCGGATCGGCCGAATTCGCGCCGGTGTGAGACCGTGGAACCCTGGTCGTTCGGCGTCGGAGCACGGATGGCGAACCTCGCCCGCCGCGACCTGATCGGAGAGACCGCATGACCACGCTGACCACGACCGACCCGCGCACCGGCGCCACCGCTGACACCGGCATCACCGCGACCGACGACGGCGCCGTCGCCGGGATCGCCCGCGCCGCCGACGAGGCCCTCCGTGCCGTGCGCTCGCGGCCGCGGTCGTGGCGCGCCGGGTTGCTGCGCGCCCTGGCCGACGCCCTCGACGCCGACCGCGCCGGCCTCGTCGCCACGGCGATGGCCGAGACCGGCCTGCCGGAGGCACGGCTCACCGGCGAGCTGACCCGTTCGGCGTTCCAGTTCCGCCTCTTCGCGGATGCCGTCGACGACGGCGCGTTCCTCGAAGCGATCATCGACCACGCCGACGACACCCCCATGGGCCCCGGGCCCGATGTGCGGCGGATGCTGGTGCCGGTCGGTCCCGTCGCCGTGTTCGGCTCCAGCAACTTCCCGTTCGCGTTCTCCGCGCTCGGCGGCGACACCGCCTCCGCGCTCGCGGGTGGCAACGCCGTCGTGATCAAGGCGCACAGTTCGCACCCGCTCACGTCACAACGTTCCCACGCCGCGCTGGAGCACGCCGCGCGCGCCCACGGCGCCCCGGACGGGCTCATCGGCATCGTGTACGGGCAGCGGGCCGGGGCCGCGCTGGTGGCAGACCCCACGGTCGCCGCCGTTGGGTTCACCGGGTCGCTGTCGACCGGGCGCATCCTGCTCGACATCATCGAGCGACGGGAACGGCCCATCCCGTTCTTCGGGGAGCTGTCCAGCCTCAACCCGCTCGTGATCACCCCGGCGGCCGCGGCCGCCCGCGGCGACGAGATCGCGGCGGGCCTGTTCACCTCGTTCACCGGGTCGGCGGGGCAACTGTGCACCAAGCCCGGCCTCGCGTTCCTGCCGGCATCGGCCGACGGCATCGTCGACGGGATCGTCGCGCGCGGCCGGGATGCCGCCCCGCAGGCACTGCTCAACAGCCGCATCCACGACGAACTCGGCCGCATCCAGCACCGGCTGGTCGCCGACGGCGGCGCCCGGGTGCTGCTCGATGCCCGCCCCGGCGACGAGGGCTTCACCGTCACCCCGGCGGTGCTGGAGATCGCTGCGGCCGCCCTCACTCCCGCCGTCGCCGAAGAGGCGTTCGGACCGCTCCTGGTACTGGTGCGGTACGAGTCGCTCGACGAGGTATATTCCGCTCTCGGCATGATCCCGGACTCGCTGACGGCGACGCTGCACGCCGAGCCCGACGAGACCGAGACCATAGATCGGTTCACTGCGCGCGTGCACGACCTCGTCGGCCGCATCGTCTACAACGGCTACCCGACCGGCGTGCGGGTGTCGTGGGGGATGCACCACGGCGGCCCGTGGCCGGCCACCAACACGCAGCACACGTCGGTCGGGGTCACCGCGATGCGCCGGTTCTTGCGCCCGCTGGCCTGGCAGGACGCTCCCGCCCACGTGCTGCCCGCCGAACTGCGCGACGGCCCGGTCGACGTCCCCCGTCGCGTCGACGGCGAGTTGCAGCTCGCGGCGCGCTGACCGTAGCCTGACGTGCCCCGGACAACGGAACGCCCCGGACCTCGTGGGTCCGGGGCGTTCCGTTGTCGCGTGAGGTTACTTCGCGGCGACCACGAGCAGCGCGATCACGGCGGTCACGTCGTCGCGCAGGCGAACGACGGCCTCGTACTCGCCGACCGACTTGATCGGGGTCGGGAAGGTGATCTTGCGCTTGTCGAGCTCGCCGATGCCGGCGGCCTGCACGGCCTCGACCACGTCGGAGGTCTTGACCGACCCGAACAGCCGGCCCTCCTTGCCCGCGTTGACCTCGAGGCGCACACGCCCGTCTTCCAGCTTGTCCTTGAGGGCCACGGCGTCTTCGTGGGCGTGGATCGCGCGAGCGTCGCGGGCGGCACGGATGGATGCCACCTGCTTCTCGCCGCCGCGGGTCCACGCCACCGCGAAGCCC
>NZ_JBKEAY010000170.1:0-8297 GCF_047972865.1 Microbacterium sp. | reverse complement strand
TGTTGTGTCTCGTGAGGTTGGTGTCGGTCGGCGGGTCGTGCGGTAACGGGTGAGGTCCTCCGGGTGGGATGTGAAACGACCAAGAATCACGTTCCGCCAAGGAGGACCTCGTGACCCACCGTAACGCCCCACTGACGCCGGAAGGGCGCCGCCGCGCCTGCGCGGAAGTAGACCGGGGGCGCCCGATCTGTCATGTCGCAGCCGAGTTCCGGATCGCCCGTCAAACGCTCGGGAAGTGGCACGCCCGCTGGGTCGCGGAGGGCGAACCCGGTTTGGAAGACCGGTCCAGTCGCCCGGATTCCTCGCCGCGGCAGACGCCGGTCGAGGTCGAGGACCTGATCGAGAAGCTCCGCCGCGAGCACAAGGTCGGGCCGGTGCAGCTTGCCGGGAAGCTCCGTGCGGCCGGCCACGATGTCCCGGTCTCCACGATCCACCGTGTCCTCGTGCGTCGTGGCATCAACCGGCTGCGCGATATCGCCCCGGACGGGGAGGACCTGCGCGCCCCGGTGCGCCGGTATGAGTGGGCGCGTCCGGGCGACATGGTCCACGTCGATGTGAAGAAGGTCGGCCGGATCCCCGACGGTGGCGGCTGGCGTGTCCACGGCCGCGGGTCACCTCAGGACCTCGCCGCGAAACGGCAACGCGTCGGATACGTTTACCTGCATTCCGCTACCGACGACCACTCCCGGCTGACCTACACCGAGGAACTCACCGACGAGCGCGGCGCGACCGCGGCAGGGTTCTGGCAGCGAGCAGTGAAATGGTTCCGCCGTCACGGCATCCGCCGCATCCGACGCGTGCTGACAGACAACGGCTCCTGCTACCGCTCCTGGGTCTTCGCCGCCGCGCTGGCCGCTTCGAACAGCCGCCACAAGCGCACCCGCCCCTACCGGCCGCAGACGAACGGGAAGGTCGAGCGGTACCACCGCACGATGGCCACCGAATGGCTCTACGCCCGAGCCTGGACAAGCAACGACGAACGCCGCGCGGCGCTCACAGCCGGGCTCGACCACTACCACTCCGATCGACCACACAGCTCCCTCGGAGGCAGAGCACCCATCAGCCGCGCCACCCACCCAGCTGTCACCAACCTCGCTGCATAGAACATCTAGCCACCCCACCGCCGAAACTACACCGGCGCTATCGAGACCGTACGGATTACGCGGGGTCTCGATAGCGCGGCTGTAGTCTCGCGGGTAGGCCTCGGGGGCGATAGGGGAGGGCGCGGGGTGCGCAATCTAGGCCTGCGGGATCGGTCGGCTCGGGCGGTTGCCGCCCGGCGGGAGCCCCGGGATGCTGGAACGAAGCCCGCCGGGGCGCCGCACCCTGCGCGCCCCGGCGGCGCCCCAAGGAGAACCATGAGCATCGCCGTCACCCCCAACCTCATCGCCGGCAGCTTCGTCGCCGAGGCCGGCGGCGAACCGATCGAGGTGCGCGACCCGTCCGACGACTCGGTGGTCGGGCGGGTGCCCGCCATGACCGCCGCCGACGTGGATGCCGTCATCACCGCGGCCGTCGACGGCGCGAAGACCTGGCGGGCCGCCGGCCCCCTCGCCCGCGGCCGCATCCTCCACGACGCCGCGGCACTCATCCGCGCCGCATCCGCCGATCTGATCACGCTGATCGTCAGCGAGTGGGGCAAGACCACCGCCGAGGCCACCGGCGAAGTCGGCAAGACCGCCGAGTTCTTCGAGTACTACGGCGGCATGGGCCGCGCCGCGCAGGGCGAGCTCATCCCCGACGCCCGCCCAGAGACCTTCACGATGATCCGTCGGGAACCGCTCGGTGTCGTCCTGCTGATCACGCCCTGGAATGACCCGCTGCTGACCCCAGCCCGCAAGATGGCGCCCGCCTTGATCGCCGGCAACGCCGTCGTGATCAAGCCCGCCACCGAGACGCCGCTCATCACGCTACGACTCGCCGACATCCTGCACCGCGCGGGACTTCCCGCCGGCGCCCTCGGCACGGTCACCGGACGCGGATCCCAGATCGGCGACGTCCTCACCGGCGATCCGCGCTTCGCCGCGGTGTCGTTCACGGGCTCCACCACCGTCGGCCTCGATCTGCAGCGCCGCCTGGCCGGCTCCGGGGTGCGGGTGCAGACCGAGATGGGCGGCAAGAACGCCGCCGTCATCCTCGCCGATGCCGACCTCGACCTGGCGCTGCCGGTGCTCATGGCGGGGGCGTTCGGCCAGGCCGGTCAACGGTGCACAGCCACCAGCCGGTTGCTGGTGGAACGCTCCGTCGCCGACGACGTCACCCGCCGGGTCGCGGATGCCGTCGCCGCACTCCGGGTCGGACCCGGCACCGCCGAGGGCGTCGATCTCGGTCCCGTCGTCAGCCGCGCTCAGCAATCGGACATCCGCGCACGCGTCGAAGCGGGCATCTCGGAGGGCGCCGAACTGATCGCCCGCGCCGACGTGGGCGCCGATCTCATCGACGGCGGCGCCTTCGTCGAGCCGGTGCTGCTCACCGTCGACGGCGACAACTCGCTGTGGCGGGAGGAGGTGTTCGGCCCTGTTCTCGGGATGCGGATCGTCGACTCCCTCGACGAGGCCATCGACGCCGTCAACGACTCCCCCTACGGACTGTCCAGCGCCGTGTTCACCCGGAGTCTGGCGGCCGCGTTCCGCTTCGTCGACGCGGTCGACACCGGTCAGGTGTCGGTCAACCAGCCCACCAGCGGGTGGGACATCCACCACCCGTTCGGCGGGTTCAAAGAATCGGGATCCCCGTTCAAGGAGCAGGGCGAGGAAGCGCTGCAGTTCTACACGCGGGTCAAGACCGCCGCGGTGAGGACCCACTGACATG
The DNA here is from genome assembly GCF_047972865.1 of Microbacterium sp. Classification (GTDB taxonomy): domain Bacteria; phylum Actinomycetota; class Actinomycetes; order Actinomycetales; family Microbacteriaceae; genus Microbacterium. The sequence continues at coordinate 5,486 of NZ_JBKEAY010000170.1, read as the reverse complement.
TCCGAACAGATCGGCGTCATCGGCGGTGGGATCGTCGGAGTCGCACTGGCCCGCGAGCTGACCCAGTCCGGCGCGGAAATCACCGTGCTGGAGAAGGAGGCACGGCTGGCCGCGCACCAGACCGGCCACAACTCCGGTGTCGTACACGCCGGGCTGTACTACGCACCCGGGTCGCTGAAGGCCACACTGTGCGCGAAGGGCCGCGTGCAGATCCGTGAGTTCTGCGAGCAGAAGGGGCTGCCGTACCGCGAGGTCGGCAAGCTCGTCGTCGCCGTGGACGGGACCGAACTCGACGCGCTCGCCGAGATCGAACGGCGCTCCATCGCCAACGGCGTACCCGACCTGGCCCGCATCGACGATGTCGGCCGGCTGCGCGAGATCGAACCGCACGTCGCGGGGGTCGCCGCCGTGCACTCGCCGCACACGGCGACCGTCGATTACGCCGCGATCACCGAAGCGATGGCACAGGATGTCCGCGCCGCGGGCGGACACATCCGACTCAACAGCGACGTGACCGACATCCGCATCGAGGGCGACCGGGTGCGCGTGATCGCCGCCGGAAGCGAGCACGTGTTCGACCGGGTGATCGCCGCCGCCGGGCTGCAATCCGATGTCGTGGCGCGGCTGGTCGGTGCCGACCCGTCCCCGAAGATCCTGCCCTTCCGCGGGGAGTACTGGGAGCTGCGCCACGACCGCACCGACCTGGTGCGGGGCATGATCTACCCCGTTCCCGACCCGCGATTCCCGTTCCTCGGCGTGCACTTCACGCGCGGTGTCTACGACGACGTGCACGTCGGCCCCAACGCCGTGCCCGCCCTGGCGCGGGAAGGGTATGCGTGGTTGCGCATCTCGGCGAGGGATACCTGGGAGTCGCTGCGCTGGCCCGGCGCCTGGCCGCTGGCCAAGCAGCACTGGCGCATGGGTGTCGATGAGATCTCGGGCTCGCTCATCAAGCCCCTGTACTTCCGCAAAGCCCAGCGTTTCATCCCCGAGCTCACGTCCCGTGACCTGCACGCCAAGACCACCGCCGGCGTACGCGCGCAGGCGTGGGGTCGCGACGGGTCGCTGCTGGACGACTTCGCCGTGGATCAGATCGGCCCGGTGACGGTGCTGCGCAACGCGCCGTCGCCGGCGGCCACCAGCTCCATCGCCATCGCCCAGTACGTCGTGGAGCATTACCTCCCCGAAGCCGTAGCGTAGAACCATGCGCACGGTCGTGTTGTACGGCACCGAGTCGGGGCGGGCCGAAGCGGTCGCGCTCGGCATCGCGAAGGCGTACCCCGACCGCGACATCGACGTCGTCAACATGGCCGACGCCGCCCCGGAGGTGTTCGACTCGGCGGCCCTGTTCCTCGTCGCCTGCGCAACGCACGGCGGCGGCGAGCTGCCCGGGTTCGCCCAGTTCCTGCACGACGACCTGGAGGCGGCGGCGCCCGACCTCACCGGACTGCGATATGCGATGTTCGGCCTGGGCGACACCTCCTACCAGGAGAAATACAATCGCGGGTCGAAGCAGTTCGATGCGCTCCTGACCGCGCTCGGCGCGACACGGGTGGGCCCGTTCGGCGAGCACGACGAGATCTCACGCGCAGACCACGTCGCGCTCGGGATCGCATGGGCGGGCGAGGTGTTCGCCGCGGTCGACGCGTCGTGACCGACACCGACCCCGGTACGCGGCGGATGCTGTGGCGCTTCGCGCCGATGATCTACGGGCCGACCGTCCTGTTCGGTCTCGGTGAGGGCGCCCTGCTGCCGTTGCTTCCCGTGATCGCCGAGTCGCTGGGAGCGAGTCTGGCTCAGGCGGCGCTGCTGGCCTCGGTGATCGTGGTGGCGCGCCTCATCGGCAACCTCCCCGCGGGATGGCTGGTGGCCCGCATCGGCGAGCGGTACACCATGGCGGTCGCCGGTGGCCTGGCCCTGGCCGGAGCGTTCGGCGTGATCTTCTCCGACGGCCTGATCGGCCTCGCGGTCTCGGTCTTCGCGATCGGGCTGTGCGCGTCGGCGTTCGGCCTGGCCCGGCACGCGTTCATGACCACACGGGTGCCGCTTCGCTACCGCGCACGGGCGTTGTCGGTGCTGGGCGGCTCGTTCCGGCTGGGGATGTTCACGGGCCCGTTCGTCGCCGCCGGTGTGCTGGCCGTGTGGGGCGAGGAGCGCGCCGTCGCGTGGTTCTTCGTCGGCGCGCTGGTGGCACTCGTGGTGCTCGTGCTGACCGGCCGTGACCCCGAGGACGTGCTGGCCGCGGAAGGGTCCGCTCCCCGGCATCCCGCCGCGTCAGCCGAAGCCCGAGAGGGAGTGTTCCGCTCGATGTGGCGTCACCGCCGCGTGCTGGCGACCCTCGGGGTGTCGACCGCGGCACTGTCGGCCATGCGGCAGGCGCGCGTGTACCTGCTGCCGCTGTGGGGCGTGTCGCTGACGCTGGATGCCCAGACGATCGCACTCATCGTCGGTGTGACCGGTGCGCTGGAGTTCGCGCTGTTCTACTCCAGCGGCCAGATCATGGACCGGTGGGGGCGACTGTGGGCGTGCCTGCCGTCGATGGTGCTCATGGGCGGCGCGTTCCTCGGTCTCGCCTTCACCCACGATCTGGCCGCCTCGACGATGTGGTTTCTGGTCGGCGCGATCGTGGTCGGAGTCGGCAATGGCCTGTCCAGCGGCATCCTGATGACGCTCGGTGCCGATGTCGCCCCGCCACAGGACCCGGCCGCGTTCCTCGGGTCGTGGCGCATGCTGGCGGATGCCGGTGCGGCATCGGCCCCGCTGATCATCTCGGCCGTGACGGCGCTAGCATCGCTCCCGGTGGCGTGCGGCGTGATCGGGGTGATCGGACTCGCCGGCGCGCTCGGGTTCGGGCGCACCGTCCCCCGGTACGTCCCGCACCACCGCTGAGCCCGGCCCGCACCGGCCCGCCCCGGCCCCGCGAGACCACAGGCACGCTATCGAAACCGTGCGGAAAACGCGGGATCTCGATACCGCCGCTGCGGTCTCGCGGGTTGGGGGGCGGGTTGAGGGGCGGCGGGTCAGGCCTCGTTTCCCCACACCATCGTCGCGAACGTTTCGACGTGCTCCAGCTTGCGGCGCTGCTGCTCGATCGTCAGCGCCGCGTCGACGTAGTGGACGGGCTGGAACCCGCGGTGCGGGAGCAGGCCGATCCGCTCGTACTCGTGCTGCTCGACGGCGAGGTCCAGCCGCGCCATGACCGTGTCGATGTCCTCGAGCTCCGGGTCAAACGCGTCGAGGATGCCGAGGCCGATCTGCTTCTCGTTCGGCACCAGCTGCGGCAGGTTTTGCGCGACGGCGGCATCCGTGTGATAGGGGAACGTGAACTTGTCGTACCCGGTCGAGAACAGTTTCTCGGCCCGCTCCGTGTCGATGGGCCGGTCGGTGTGCGCACCCCACCCGATGGTGAGGGCGACCTTCTGGTCCTCCTCCGCTTCGATGCCGTCAACGACCGCCTGATCGATCTGCAGCGCTTCCTCGAAGGACAACTCGCCGCCGTCCGAGCCGGTGAGGTACGCCGCGTAGTCCGGGTTGTCGAACTGCACGAACTTCACCCCGATCTCGAACAGCAGCTCCAGCTCGTCGTGCAGCAGCTCGGCGATCGCGTCGCCGAGCGCGGCCGCCCCCGGATAAGCCCGCGTCGTGGCGTCGGAGTATGTCTGCGCGGCGATGTGGGCCGCCGACGGCAGCTTCACCTTCACCGGGAACCCGGTGTTCTCCAGCAGGAACCGCGCGGCGTCGGTCGCGATCGGCTTCTTGGGGCGCAACGGCGCCTCGACGGTCCAGACACCGAGTCCGTCCGCGGTCTTCGCGTCCGGCACGCGGACGAACCCGCCGACCGACTGCAGCACGGCGCTGCGGTAGTCGCCGTCGCGGTAGTTGCCGTCGCTGATGCACGACAGCGCCAGCCGGCGCTGATAGCTGATGAAGTCGATGATCTCGGTGTTCTCGACTTCTTCGCGATCGGCGGCGGTGATCTCACCGGCACGGAACTGGTGACGGGCCTGCTGGATCGGGTCGGGTCGGACGTTGTCGCCGTGGTTGTCGATACGGTACGCGAACAGGTTGGCCATGGTCGTTCCCTCTCAGTCTTTCTCAGCGCGCGCGTCGCGGGCGCCCGCCCACTCGGCGAAATCGGTCTCGTAGCCCAGCTCGGCGAGGATGGTCTGCGCCAGTTCCTCGTCCTCACCGGGGGTGCCGCCGGACACCCCGACGCCGCCGACGAACTCGCCGCCGCGCTTGAGGGTGACCCCGCCGCCGGTGGCGACGATGGGGAACTGCCCCATGTCGCCGACCTTGCCGAAGAACACCGGGTCGGACTGCGACCAGCCCTTGAGCATGCCGCTGGGGCGCTGCATGACGGCGGAGGTGTAGGCCTTCGACAGGGCGATCAGGGGCGTCATCGGGCGAGCCCCGTCGAAACGGCGGATGCTGACGACGAAACCGCCCGAGTCGACGACGGCGATCGACAGTCCTTTCCCCAGCCGCAGGGCCTCTCGCTCGGCGACGACCATGATCTTCTCGGCGTCGTCCTGCATCACGTTGGCGGGCCTGTCAGTTCCTTCCCAGCTCGGCGGCGAGCTTGGCTACAGCGGTGTTGAACAGGTCGGGGCGTTCCCAGTACATGGAGTGCGGTGCCCCGGGCACGACCTCCAGGAGTGAACCCGGCACCAGTTCGTGCGCCCGGGTGACGGTGGCGGGGCTGAGCACGGCATCCCTCTGTCCCGCCAGGAACGCCAGGCGGATGCCGGCGACGTCCTCGATGGAGGGACCGTCGCTGGCGAGGTTGCGCAGATCCTGCATGCGCGCCGTATTGAACGTCCCCATCTGGGTGAACAGGAACGTCTTGGCCGGGTCATCCGCGCGGAACTGCGCCGTGAGCAGCCGATCGATCACCGGCAGCTTCTCGGCTTCGGCCCGGTCGGCCTTCACGAGCGGAGTGATGTCGGGATGGTCGATACCACCGAGGGAGTGCGCCAGGATCACCCCGCTCACCCGGTCGGGCACCCGGAGTGCAGCCTTGAGGGCGGCGGCCGCCCCGATCGACTGGCCGAGCAGCACGGCGCCGCGCAGGTCGGCAGCCTCGATCACGGCGACGATGTCACCGGGGAAGTGGCGACTGTCGAACGTGTCGTCGTCGTCGGAGTTGCCGAATCCGCGCAGGTCGAGCGTGACGACGGTGTGCCGGTCGCGGAGGGCCGCGACCTGCTGCCACCACGCGGCGTGGTGGCCGCCCGAGCCGTGCACGAGCAGCAGTGGCGGTCCCTCGCCGTGTGTCTCGTAGTAGATGCGGGTTCCGTCGTTGTCGACGATCGGCATGACATCCCTCCTCAGGGCGTGCGGGCAGACGCCGGTGTCCGTCACTGGCATCGCTCGGGGTGGATCAGTCGGGGCGCTTGCCGTGGAACACGAGCTCGATCATGGTGTGGTCGGGGTCGTGGATGTAGCAGAACTTCGACTGGTTCTCGGGGCGCTCGACGGGCCGG
>NZ_JBKEAY010000174.1:0-6381 GCF_047972865.1 Microbacterium sp. | reverse complement strand
ACGCGATCGACGATGTCGAGCAGTCGCTCACCGGCATGCTCAAGCCGGAGTTCGAAGAGGTGCAGTCGGGTGTCGCCGAGATCCGCGAGGTGTTCCGCTCGTCCAAGTTCGGCAACATCGCTGGTGTCATCGTCCGTAGCGGCACGATCACGCGCAACGCCAAGGCGCGGGTCATCCGCGACGGCGTCGTGATCGCCGATGGGCTGGCGATCGAGTCGCTGCGCCGTTTCAAGGACGACGTCACCGAGGTCAAGACCGACTTCGAGTGCGGTATCGGCCTGGGCAAGTACAACGACATCCAGGTCGGCGACGAGATCGAGACGACCGAGATGGTGGAAAAACCCCGCGGCTGAGCGCACTCGGCTCCGACGACGGATGCCGCACCGACAGCAGCGCCTGCGAGGCTCGCGCTGCCGGTGCGGCATCGGCCACCGGGCCGGACCTGCCGAACCCGTCGGCGAAGCAAGCAGGAGGAACAACATGTCGAACGAACGACAGGCGCGATTGGCCGACCGCATCCGCGTGCTCATCGCGGAGCGCCTCGAAAAGGGGCTGCGCGACCCGCGGCTCGGGTTTGTGACGATCACGGATGTGCGCGTCACCGGCGACCTGCAGCACGCATCGGTGTTCTACACCGTGTACGGCAGTGAGCAGGAGCGCACCGACTCGGCGGCGGCGCTGCGGTCGGCGACCGGGATGCTGCGCAGCGAGATCGGTCGGGGTCTGGGAACGCGCTTGACCCCCAGCCTCGAATTCATCCCCGATGGAATCCCGGAAAACGCGGGCCACATCGAGGATCTGCTGCGCGAGGCCCACGAGCGCGACGCGTCGGTCGCGGGGCTGTCGGCCTCGGCGACGTACGCGGGCGATGCCGACCCGTATCGACACCCTCGTGAGGAAGAACCGGCTGAAGGCTGAGGCTCGGGCGGCCCTCGGGGCGCGACGATCACACCGAGGCGGTCATCGCCCGAGGGTGCTGGCTGCGGCGCAGCACCACCGCCAGACCGGCGAACGCGGCCCACGTGGCCAGGGCTATCGTCCAGGACACCTGCGGTGACGCGGTGAGCCCGCCGACGATGACGTTCGAGTTCACCAGGGGCCCGAACGTGTTGCCTGCGGCGTGTCCGAACACGGCGGGCCACACCGAGTCGAACCGAGACCGCAGCGCGCCGAGCAGGAGGCCGAAGAAGACGATCTGGACCGATGTGATGACCAGCTCGTGCGCCGGCATCCCCTCGGCGATCGTGTAGGTCGCCACCAGCGGGAGGTGCCAGACCGCCCAGATCAGCGAGATGACCAGGGTCGACCGGAACCATCCCCAGTGCGACCACGCGGACTGCAGCCAACCGCGCCAGAGCACCTCCTCGCCGAGGCTCAGAACCGCGTTCAGCACCAGCACCGGCGCGACGAGGAAGGACAAGGTCAGCCAGGTCTCAGGAATCCGCACCTCGACCACGCTGAGACCCACGCCGACCGCGACGGCGATCAGGGGAACCGCAGCGGTGGTCGCCAAGGCGATCATGCTGCCGCCGAGACTGTTGCGCCAAGGGCGTAGCGGAGTGAGCGCGATCGTGCGCAGCGCCCGCCCGGGACGGACGATGAGGAGTGCCACGACGAGAGAGAGCGCCGGCAGCATCTGATTGACCGGGGTAAGAGCGCCCAGCAGTTCTCCGCTGGGATCGATGGCCTGGGCGGTTCCCACGGACAGAGTGGTCGACACCGCCAGGATGACCAGCGACCAGACGGCGGTGCGGACGATGGGGCGTGCGTTCGGCGGCGTCGTCGCGGGGGTGGTGGACACGGGAACTCCTTGGGGTGTCGTGCAGCGGCGATCGCGCAGGTATTGGTGCGATCGCTCCCACTCTGGTTCTCCGCCCGCCTCGCTCACCTCACGCGCGCGAGCGAGGTGGGGTCATCCGCGCGGGTGACCTCCGGGGGAGACGACGCCGTTCTCGTAGGCCCAGATGACGACCTGGACCCGGTCCGGCAGGCCGAGTTTGGACAGCACCGAGCGAACGTGGGTCTTCACGGTGTTTTCGGTCAGGAACAGCCGGCGACCGATGTCTTCGTTGGACGCCCCGGTCGCCAGCAACCGGGTGACGTCGCGCTCACGAGGGCTCAGATCCGCCATCGGCTCCGTCGCCGGCACCGCCGCCCGGTTGACGAGTCGGAGCAGCGTCGCTGTGGCTCGCGGAGAGACGGCGGCGTCCCCCCTGCTGACGGCGACGATCGCCGCGATGAGCTCCGCCGGCCGGACATCCTTGGTGAAGAATCCGCTGGCACCGGCTCGCACGGCACCCACGACGTACTCGTCGAGGTCGAACGTGGTGAGTACCAGAACGCGTGTGTCGGGACTGGCCTCCCTCACGGCCCGTGTGCCTTCGATGCCGTCCTGGCCGGGCATCCGCACATCCATGAGAGCGATGTCGACCCGATGCCGTCGCACCTGGTCGACGGCCGCGTCGGTCGTGTCCGCCTGCGCCACCACCTCGATCCGCGGGTCGGCGCCGAGGACGGTCGCAAGCGACTCCCGCAGCAGGTCCTGGTCGTCGACCAGCATGAGACGGATGGTCATTCCGAGTCGACAGGAAGAGCGATGGTCACCGTCCAGCCCGCGCGTCGGGACAGCTCCACCGTGCCCCCGGCGGCGCGCACCCGTTCGGCCATGCCGATCAGCCCGCTGCCCGAGGACTCCACACGCGCTGAAGGGCCCGCGCCGCCGTCGTCGTGCACACGCGCCGTGACATGGGCGGCATCCCACGTCACGGACACCTCGATCTCGACGGGAGGGGCGACGTGCCGGATGGCGTTGGTCAGCGCTTCCTGCACGCCCCGGTACAGCGCGAGGGAGGCCTCGGGGGTCAGCGGACGGGCGTGTCCGTCTACCGTGATGTGCGTGCGATGGTGGGCGGTGGCTGCCGAGGTCACCAGGCTTCGTAGGTCGGTGGGCGTCGGTGCCGGAGCCGGGCCGGCTTGCTCGGAGTCGCTCAAGACGGTGAGCATTCCGCGCAGGCCGCGCAGCGCCTCACGCCCGGTGCCGGCGATGCCTTCCAGACGCGCGTCGGTGTCCGCGTCCGTGGCGGTGACGCGGGCGGCCTCCGCCTGGGCGATCATCACCGTGAGCGAGTGCGAGACGATGTCGTGCAGATCGTGTCGGATGGCGGCCCTCTCGGCGTGCACGGCCTCGCGTCGATGTGTCGCGTCCTGCTCCCGTCGAAGGATGCGCCGTCGGCGCACCGCGGTGGCCGCACCGAACACCCCGATGATCGGGATGCCGTACGCAGCCCAGGCCACGAGCGCCGCCGTCGGGTCGGAGGACACTCCGGGGTAGGCGACCCCATAAAGCACCGCTACGAGGGTGTCGCCGGTCAGTGCGACGGCGATCGTGACCGCGGGGAGCCCCGGGCGTTCGCTGACGCCGCCTTGCCAGACACTCAGAAGGTAGGCACAGGAGCTGGGCGCGAGGATGCCGGCGGTGAGACCGACCTGGTCCGGGAGGATGGGCACCACAAGCCCGAGCATCCCGAGCGAGGCGACCACCAGTCCTGCCCGCGGACGGCGGGAACCGACCAGCGTGCCCACATGCACGGCGCTCGCTGCCGTCGTGTACCAGGCCTTCATCTCGACGGGCAGCGTCGGATACAGCACGAACAGTGTGACGGCGGTCACCGGGAACAGAAGGGCGGTGACGGCGATCGCGGTGACGGCGGTGCTGCCGGTTGCATCGGATCCGATCGGCGCGACCGGGCGGCGAAGCGCCGGGGCGAAGGCGGACCGCATAGACATGACGACCATTCAACCGGAGTGGGTCCGGGTGCGCATCCCTCGCGCGGAGGAGCGGAGGCTGGCGCCTGCTCCTCACGCGGGCAGCCGGAGAGTCCCGCCGATCGCTTCGGCGAGGCCGTCGACGACCAGCGAGTGGATCGCGCGTTCGCGCTGGGGCGGGTCGGGCCAGGACACGATGACGTCGTCGAGGGCCACGCCGTCCGCCGCTTCACGCAACTGCTTCAGCACGGCGCCGCGCGCCTGCCGGTCGCTGCCCTCGTAACGGGCCTGGCGGCGTCGCGCGTCCCCCGTGTCGGGGTGCCCCGCCGCGCGCCACGCGCACAGGTGCGCGATCGGGCAGGCCTCGCACCGCGGAGTGCGCGCCGTGCACACCAGGGCGCCGAGCTCCATCGTGGCGGCGTTGACGACCGCGGCGTCGGTGACATCGAGGGGGAGGACGGCTGCCATCGCGTCGAGGTCGGATGCCGCGGGCGGGCCCGGTTGCGATCTCCCTCCGATCGCGCGGGCGAGCACGCGCCGCGTGTTCGTGTCCACGACCGGGTGGCGGTCGCCGTATGCGAACACCGCGACGGCGCGGGCGGTGTAGTCACCGACCCCGGTGAGTGCCAGCAGAGCGGTGACCTCGCGCGGCACCACCCCCTGGTGCCGGTCTGCGATCTCCACGGCGGCCTGGTGCAGCCACAGGGCACGCCGCGGGTAGCCGAGGTTCGCCCACTCCCGCACCGCGTCGGACGGTGCCGCGGCGGCGAGCGCGGCCGGGGCGGGCCATCGCTCCAGCCAGGCCGTCAGGCGGGGGATGACGCGGGCCACCGGTGTCTGCTGCAGCATGAACTCACTCACGAGAACGCCCCACGCCCCGAACCCGGGGACCCGCCACGGCAGGTCGCGCGCGTTGTGCCGGTACCACTCGATCACGGCAGGGGCGAGGTGCGGCATCCGATCAGCCTAGGCGGCGCGCCGTAGGCTGGAGGCCATGCGTCAGCCCCCCACGTCGGTCGCGCCCGGCATCCTGCTGGTCGACAAGCCCGGCGGTGTCACCAGCCACGATGTCGTCGCCCGTGCCCGGCGCGCCCTCCACACCCGCAAGATCGGTCACGCCGGCACGCTGGACCCGATGGCGACGGGGCTCCTCGTGCTCGGTGTGGGGGCAGCCACGCGGCTGCTGACCTACGTCGTCGGCCTGGACAAGACCTACACCGCGACCATCCGGCTGGGCGCGTCGACCGACACCGACGATGCCGACGGCACCGAGACGGCGCGCGCGGGAGCTGTGGCGATCGGGGCGGTGACCTCCGAGCGGATCGCGGCGGGGATCGCCGCTCTCACGGGAGACATCGAACAGATCCCCAGCACGGTCTCGGCGATCAAGGTCGACGGGAAGCGGGCCTATGCCCTCGCGCGTGCGGGTGAGGACGTCGAACTGGCCGCCCGGAAGGTGACCGTGTCGCGCTTCGAGGTGCGGGATCTTCGTCGCGGGGCCGACGTGATCGACGTCGACGTGGTCGTGGACTGCTCCAGCGGCACCTACATCCGCGCCCTCGCGCGCGACCTGGGAGCCGCGCTCGACGTCGGCGGGCACCTCGTCTCGTTGCGCCGCACCCGCATCGGACCGTTCTCGGTCGAGGACGCGGTCACCGATCTGGCGGGCGGCGCGCCGCTGCTGCCAGCCGCAGACGTCGCCGCAGCCGTGCTCGGCACGTTCGCGGCCACGGCGGAGGAGGCCCGCGACCTGCGGCACGGAAAGCGACTGCCGGGCGCGGCAGCGCGCCTGACCGCGGCGACGCCGGCGGCCATCGCGCCGGACGGCAGCCTGATCGGCGTCGTGACGGCGCGTGGACGCGACGTGAAGAGCATCATGAACATGCCGGAGGTGAGCGCGTCATGATCTGGTGGTTCACTCTGGTGCAGGTCATCGCGGCGACGATCGTCGGTGTCGGGTGCATCGTGCTGGGCCTGGCCGGCCGTCGACCCAGTGACCTCACCGTCGGCGGCATGGCGGTGGTGGTGCTGCTGCTGATCGGGCAGGTGGTCGTGGCGATCGTCGCACCGCTGGCGGGCAATCCGCCCGCCGGGAGCCTGCTGGAGTTCTGGGTGTACCTCGTCTCGGCGGTGCTGCTGCCGCCGGCCGCCGTGCTGTGGGCACTCATCGAGCGCAGCCGCTGGAGCACCGTCATCATGGGGGTCGCGGCGCTCGCCGTGGCGGTCATGGTGTGGCGGATGCAGGTGATCTGGACGGTTCCGGTCGCGTGAGCGGAGCGCCGTAGGATGGACGAGCCATGAGTACGACCCGCCCCCGCATGACCGGTGTCGGCCGCGTGCTGGTCGTCGTGTACGCGATCATGGCGCTGGCTGCCACCGGGCGCTCGTTCGTGCAGATCGTGCAGGATTTCGACGCCGCGCCGGTCGCGTACAGCCTGTCGGCCGCCGCCGCGCTGGTGTACGTCCTCGCGACGGTCGCGCTCGTGAAATCGGGATCGGATGCGTGGTACCGCGTCGAGTGGGTGGCGATCTGCTTCGAGGTGGCCGTGGTGGTCGTGGTCGGGACGTTGAGCCTGGTCATGCCCGACCTGTTCGCGCACGACGCCACGGTGTGGT
>NZ_JBKEAY010000153.1:0-1596 GCF_047972865.1 Microbacterium sp. | reverse complement strand
CGCGGGAGAAACCGAACTCCTTGTGGTAACGCTCGGTCGCCGCCCCCATGGACACGCCGTCGATACCGCAGATGAGGGCATCCCGGTCGAGCGCGTCGGCCAGTTCGGCCGCGCCGTACTTGACACCGCGACGGATCTGGCTGAGGTGCGGGGCGTTGGTCATCGACTCCGTTCCGCCCGCAAGCACCGTCTGCGCGAGACCGCCGCGGATCGCAAGGTCGGCGTGCCCGATCGCCGTCAGCCCGGAAAGGCACAGTTTGTTGATGGTGGTCGCGGGCACCGTCAACGGGATGCCGCCGGCAACCGCCGACAGGCGTGCCGCATTGGGGCCGACACCGGCCTGCACGACATTGCCGATGTACACTGCATCGAGTTCGGCGGCGTCGATGCCGCTTCGTTCGAGAGCCGCGCCGATGGCGTGTCCGCCGAGTTCGGTTGCCGGCAGCGGGCTGAGCTCGCCGAGGAGTTTGCCGACGGGGGTTCGAGCGCCGTCGATGATCACGGATGTCATGGATCCTCCAATCGGACGGCGAGGCTGCCGCCACAGTCACTGCCAGGACGGGGACAGCGGAAGCCCCGCCTCGGGCTACTCTCTCACACCCGTTGAAAACTTTGTCTTCTTAGTATATATTCTGAGATCATAATAATTTCGCACGACGACCTCAAGCCAGCAGCGAAGGGCAGGCAATGACTCGCGAACTGACACACTTCATCGGCGGGGAGCACGTTTCCGGAACATCCGGCAACTTCGGCGATGTGTACGACCCCAGCACGGGTGAGGTTCAAGCCCGTGTGCCGCTGGCGAGCGTGGCCGAGGTAGAGGCGGCCATCGCCAACGCTGCCGAGGCCCAGCGCGAATGGGCGAGCTTCAATCCCCAGCGCCGTGCCCGGGTGCTGCTGGAGTTCCTCAACCTCGTCCAGAAAGACATGACGGGCATCGCCAAGCTCCTTTCGAGCGAGCACGGCAAGACCGTGCCCGACTCGATCGGCGACATCCAACGCGGCCTCGAGGTGATCGAGTTCGCCGCTGGCGCCCCGCATCTGCTCAAGGGCGAGTACACCACCTCGGCCGGGACGGGAATCGACGTCTATTCGATGCGGCAACCGCTCGTCGTCGTCGCTGGAATCACGCCGTTCAACTTCCCCGCGATGATCCCGCTCTGGAAAGCGGGCCCCGCACTGGCCGCGGGCAACGCCTTCATCCTCAAGCCGAGCGAACGCGACCCCTCCGTTCCGCTGCGTCTTGCCGAGTTGTTCCTCGAGGCGGGGCTACCGCCGGGGGTGCTGAACGTCGTCAACGGCGACAAGCAGGCGGTGGACACCCTGCTCACCGATCCGCGCGTTCGCGCGATCGGGTTTGTCGGATCCACCCCCATCGCCGAGTACATCTACGCAACGGCGGCCGCGCACGGCAAACGCGCGCAGTGCTTCGGCGGCGCGAAGAACCACATGATCGTGATGCCAGACGCGGATCTGTACCAGGTCGCCGACGCTCTGATCGGTGCCGGCTACGGCTACGCCGGGGAACGGTGCATGGCGATCTCCGTGGCTGTTCCGGTGGGCGATGCGACCGCCGACGCGCTCTCCGCCAAGCTC
>NZ_JBKEAY010000119.1:0-5076 GCF_047972865.1 Microbacterium sp. | reverse complement strand
GACCCCACCGACGACCATGACCTATCGGCGCGATCTCTAAGCCGCATCGAAGCGCCCCGGACACCGCATCGGCGGTCCGGGGCGCTTCGGTGTTCGCCCGGGACGGATGCTGTGAGGGATGAGCGCATCACCGTGCCACCTTCCGGCACGCGGCGTTGAGCGCGATCGACGCTGCGGATGGAATGGAGCCATGACCGATGTCTCGACGAACGCCTCCGCCCTCGACAGCCGCACCATCGACACCAGCCTGGGTGCCATCGCGGTGACCGTGGTCGGCCAGGGTGAGCCTCTCGTCCTCATGCACGGAGGCGGTCCTGGTGCCAGCGCCCTCGCCAACTACCGAGACAACCTCGACGCGTTCGCCGGCTATCAGGTGATCCTGCCCGATCAGCCCGGCTTCGGCGGCAGTTACCGCCCGACCGAGGCGGACCTCGACGCTCGATCGATCACCGAGATCACCGTCGATGCGATGTATCAGGTGCTCGACGCGCTCGGGGTCGGGACCTTCCACCTCCTCGGCAACTCCCTGGGCGGTGCCGCGGCCATCGCGATGGCCATCGCGAAGCCGGAGCGCGTGTCGAAGCTGGTGCTCATGGCGCCGGGGGGCGGCTGGCTCCCGAACGGCCCCACCCCGACCGAGGGCCAGAAGGAGATGTTTCGCTACTTCAACGGCGAGGGTCCGACGTTCGCGAAGATGAAGAACTTCGTGCGGACGATGGTGGCGAACCCGAAGAAGTTCGACGACGCCAACATCCAGGCGCGTTACGAAGCTTCACTCGACGAGAGCCACATCGAGTTCTACCACCGCTACAACGCGGCATTCGCCAAGCGCGGCGGCATGGACCCGCTCTGGAAGGATCTGGACAAGATCACCGCGGAGACGCTGCTGCTCTGGGGCCGCGACGACCGGACGATCACGCTCGACGGCGCCTGGATCATGCTCAAGCGGATTCGCAAGGTGCAACTGCACGTGTTCGGGCATTGCGGCCACTGGGTGCAGGTTGAGAAGAAGGCCGACTTCGAGCGTCTCGTGACCGGCTTCCTGGCGGGTAGGGCATGACCGAGCCCCACTCGGGATGGCTCGCCGGCGACGTCGCCTTCGTCACAGGCGCCGGTTCCGGGATCGGCCAGGCGGTGGCGTTGCGCTATCTGCGCGAGGGCGCCGCCGGCGTGACAATCCTGGGCCGGGACCTTTCGCGTCTGCAGTCGACCATCGACTTGGCTGGCGCCGATGCGGACCGCCTCCTCCCCGTCGCGGGCGATGTCCGCTCGAGCGCAGATCTCCAGGCTGCGGTGGATGCCACCGTGGAGCGGTTCGGAAAGCTTGACGTGCTCGTACCCAATGCGGGCATCTGGGACTTCAACAAGTCGATCACGGCCACGACGCCGGACGAGATCGAGGGCATCTACGACGAGCTGTTCGACATCAACGTCAAGGGGTACCTGCTCACCGTGTCCACCGCGTGGCGCGCCCTCGTGAAATCTGGGGGCAACATCGTCATGACGCTCTCGAACGCCGCGTTCTACGCGGCGGGCGGCGGGCCGGTATACACAGCCGCCAAGCACGCCACGCGTGGTCTCGTCACCCAACTCGCGTACGAGCTGGCACCCAAGGTGCGCGTGAACGGCGTCGCCATCGGGGGGCTGCGGACCGACCTGCGAGGGCCCGAGTCGGCGGGAATGAAGGAGCGGTCGATCGAGCAGGCGTTCGCGAAACGTGATGGCGAACGCGGTCCGAACATGTGGCTGCCCCTGCACGATGCGAGCACCGATCCGGCGGACTCCACCGGGCCGTATGTGATGCTCGCGTCGAAACGCAACGCAAGCATCGTGACGGGCACCATCATCAACGCGGATGGCGGAATCGGCGTGCGCGGCTTCGCGACGGCGGCCGGAGGTGACCGGCTGTGACCGACCCGGCCCGACCCACTCCTCAGAACCTCACGCTCTGGCAGGACCTCACCTCGAATCAGGGAGGCCCCACCCGCATCGGTGTGCGGCCCGTGCGGCTGGGCGATCTCGTCGACTCCTACCCCGCCGGCGCACACGACCAGGAGTTGTTCGTGGAGGGGCGTCCTCCCGCGGCCGCAGTCGCCGACTTCACCGCGAGCGTGCTCGCCCGCGACGAGCGCTGTCGGCGCATCGTGCTGCCCGTGTCGGAACAGGATCTCGACGCCATCGCCTGGGCGGAAGACGCCGGATTCCGCTACGTCGTCGACGTCGATACACGCGCGGGCGCGTTCTCGCTTCTGGTCACCGAACCCGACTGGGTGCGCGACCAACCGCAGATTCTCGATGAAATCCCGTTGAAGGAGTAGTCCATGACCAAGACCAAGGTCGCCATCATCGGTTCGGGCAATATCGGCACCGACCTGATGTTCAAGGTGATCCGACTGTCATCCGTGCTCGACATGGGAGTGATGGTCGGAATCGACCCGGAATCGGACGGGCTCGCCCGCGCCGCACGCCTCGGCTTTGAAACCACACACGAAGGCGTCGACGGGCTCATCCGCAGTCCCCAGTTCGACGAGATCTCGATCGTGTTCGACGCGACCAGCGCAGGGGCGCACAAGGCGAATGCAGAGAAGCTGCTTCCCCTCGGCAAGACCCTTGTCGACCTGACGCCCGCGGCGATCGGCCCGTACGTGGTGCCGGTGGTGAACCTCGACGAACATCTCGACGCCCCGGATATCAACATGGTCACGTGCGGCGGGCAGGCCACCATCCCGATCGTCGCAGCTGTGTCGGCGGTGACGCCCGTGCACTATGGGGAGATCGTGGCATCCATCGCTTCGAAGTCGGCCGGCCCGGGAACGCGAGCGAACATCGACGAGTTCACCGAGACCACTTCGGCCGCGATCGAGCAGGTCGGTGGCGCGGCCCGGGGAAAGGCGATCATCATCCTCAATCCCGCTGAGCCCGCGATGATCATGCGCGACACCGTGCAGGTGCTCACCTCGCGGCTAGACGCCGCGAATAGGCGCAAGGTTGAGGATGCAGTGGCCGCTCGGGTATCGGAAGTCGCCGACTATGTCCCGGGGTACCGCCTGAAGCAGGTCGTCCAGTTCCAGGACCAAGGCGCGGAGGCCGACGGCCTCGTGCCAGGCGACCGGGTGCAGCCCGACGGCTACACGCGGGTGACTGTCTTTCTCGAGGTGGAAGGCGCAGCGATGTACCTCCCCGAGTACGCAGGGAACCTCGACATCATGACAAGCGCAGCTTTGCGCACAGCCGAGCGGCTTGTCACCAGCACACACGAAAGGCAGGCCGTCGCATGACGAGGATCTATCTGCAGGATGTCACGCTGCGCGACGGCATGCACGCGATCCGCCATCAGCTGGCCCCCTCGAAGGCCGCAGAGATCGCGGGTGCGCTCGACGCCGCAGGCGTCGACGCGATCGAGGTCTCGCACGGGGACGGGCTGACGGGGAGTTCGCTCATCTACGGACCCGGCTCACACACGGACTGGGAGTGGATAGAGGCAGTCGCGGGTGCCGTGAACAAGGCCGTGCTCACAACGCTGCTCCTTCCAGGCATCGGCACTCTGCACGATCTCCGCCGCGCCTTCGACCTGGGTGTGACCTCGGTTCGGGTCGCGACCCACTGCACCGAGGCCGACGTCGCTGCGCAACACATCTCGACGGCACGGGAGTGGGGGATGGATGTGTCCGGCTTCCTCATGATGAGCCACCTGAGCGACCCGACCTCACTCGCCGAACAGGCGAAGCTCATGGAGTCGTACGGTGCGCACTGCGTCTACGTCGCTGACTCGGCCGGACGACTCACCATGGACGGTGTGCGAGCGCGCGTCCGCGCTTACCGTGACGTCCTGGACGAGGGGACGCAGATCGGCATCCATGCGCACCAGAACCTCTCACTCGCCGTCGCCAACTCGGTCGTCGCCGTGGAGGAGGGTGCGTACCGGGTGGACGCGTCGTTGGCAGGACACGGCGCCGGCGCCGGAAACACACCGATCGAACCGTTCGTCGCGGTCGCGAAGCTTCAGGGATGGGATGTCGCGGCCGAGCTGTTCCCGTTGCAGGATGCCGCCGACGATCTCGTTCGCCCTCTGCACGACCGGCCTGTGCAGGTGGATCGCGAGACCCTGGCGGTCGGATACGCAGGCGCGTACTCCAGCTTCCTGCGGCACGCGGAGATCGCTGCGGGGCGCCACGGGCTCGACGCCCGTGACATCCTCGTCGAGGTCGGCAACCGCGCGCTGATCGGCGGTCAGGAGGACATGATCACTGACGTGGCACTCGATCTGGTGGCTGCGAGGGTTCGCTCCGCCTGACCGGGCGGAATCGGTAAGTCGCCGCTGGTGGGCATCCCGCCCACGGGAGCAGCACTGCCCACGGGGCGTGCACCGGCGATTGTTCCGCCGCGACAGCATGCGAGTGCGCCTCCTTCGTGCACCATGGCGCGCAACGACGTCGTCGCCGCAGGATCGCGACCCGTGCCTATCTGGCTGTCCTCCAGTCCATCCTATCTGGCTGTCCTCCAGTCCGTCCCGCACCCGAATTTTATTCTGAGGTGCAACACTGGTCGGTTTGTTCTGAGTGTAGGTGTTCTTGGAAGACTTCTGCGGGGGTGAGCCAGCCCAGGCATTTGCGGGGTTGGTTGTTGATCTGGGTGATGGCTTCTTGGAGTTCTTCTTCGGTCACGGTGGTGAAGTCGGTTCCTTTGGGGTAGTACCTGCGGAGTCTGCCGTTGTGATGTTCGTTCGTGCCGCGTTGGTAGGAGGAGTAGGGGTCGGCGAAGTAGGTGTCCATGGCGTAGTCGGTTCGTAGTTCGGTGTGTAGGTGCATCTCGGTGCCGTTGTCCATCGTGGTCGACCGTCTCGCGTGGGCGGGGAGGGGTCCGAAGAGGTGTTTTTGGGCGTCAACACCGGCGCGGGAGGTGAGGGAGGGGACTTTGGTGGCGAGCATCATGCGGGAGTGGCGTTCGACTTCGGTGTGGATGCCGTCGCCGACGCTTTTCGCTCCGAGGACGCTGTCTCCTTCCCAGTGTCCGAACACGCGCCGTTCGTTCACGGCGGTGGGGCGGTGTCGGAGAGAGACCCGGTTCGGGATCCGC
>NZ_JBKEAY010000095.1:0-29542 GCF_047972865.1 Microbacterium sp. | reverse complement strand
TCGCGTTCCGCAACCCCGACAGAACGCGCAACGCAGCCTTGCGCCAGTTGGAGAACCTCGGCTACGACGTCACACTCACCCCCATCACCGCCGCCTGAACCGCACGAAACTCTCGTAATAGCAGGTCGCAGAGTGGCTATGGACGGGCGGCAACGAGTCTGTTGGAGCGGACTGGGTGTCCTACCCGTTGGTGCTGCCCGAACTGGTGTCCGTTCGTGATCGGCTCCGTGTTGCGGTGGTGCTGGCGTCGGAACACGAACCGTTCCGCTCCGACCTCAGTGTTGGCAACGTCGTCAGCACCGCTCGCTCCCTGATTGCGAGCATGGTTGATGCCGTACCAACGCCTACCCGGGCCGAAGCGGTGACTCCCGTTCTCGACGGGCAAGCTACCAGCGCGAGCATTGCCAGCCGTCTCTGGGCTCTATTGAGCGCACGGGCGGGAACAACGCGCGCTGTGGCGATCGTCAACGCCGCTCTCGTCCTGCTCGCTGACCACGAACTTGCAACGTCAACGATGGCGGCACGAATCGCAGCATCTGCTCGCTCCGATGTGTTCTCCGTCGTGCTCACAGGGATGGGGCCATTGGCGGGTCCGCTGCATGGCAGCGCCAGCGGACTCGTGCACCAGACACTTACCGATGCCGCTTCGCGCGGGGCGCGAGCTGCCGTCGCGACGGCGGCGGAGAGACATGGCAGCGTTCCCGGCTTCGGTCATCCCCTCTACCCGAACGGTGACCCCCGCGCGGCGCTCCTGCTCGCTCAGCTCGCCGAGGTATTCGCAGATGCACCGGAGATGGACGCTGCGAATGCCGTGATGAGTGCGGTTGACCTGCGTTCGCGGGCGAAACCGAACATTGACTTCGCCCTCGGGTTGCTGTCCGTTCTCGCGCATATTCCATCCGATGCAGGAGAGGCCATCTTTACTATCGCCCGCGCTGCCGGATGGGTCGCCCACGCCATCGAGGAATACAGAGAACCCGTCCTCAGATTCCGGGGACGAGCGGTTCGGCGATACTTCCCCGGTTGAGGCACTGGACGCCGCTTCCTGCGCAATGGTTGATGATAATCAAGGTTGATTATCGGTTGGCTTAAGAACAGCATGAGTCACATGGACAACGACTTCTCCTTAGTGACTGCTCACCTCTGGCGGGCGGCTTCCGGGCATCACGAGGCGATGGACCCTTCGTCCGCGCCGATGGTGACTGGGCCGCGCGTCGTATTGCCTTCGGCGTTCGATGTGACTGGTTTGGCGAGCGCGGCGGTTGCGGTGGCCACGCAGGCCGCCGCCGATCTTCTCGCTGACCGGCAGGCAACGTCGACGCGGGCGGTGAGCGTGGATAGTCGCCACGCCTGTGCTGCGTTCCAGCCGGAAGCGTGGTTCACCCCGCAGGGCTGGACGGTACCGCCAATCTGGGATCCCCTCTCGGGTAACTACCGCACGGTGGACGGTTGGATCAGGCTCCACACGAACTACGCCGCGCACCGAACGGCCGTCGAACGGACACTCGATGCACGTGACCGTGACGGTGTTGCGGCTGCGGTCGCGAACCAGCGAAGCATCGACGCCGAGAGTGCTGTTATTGAGGCCGGTGGAGCTGCGGCAGCTATGGCCACCCGCTCAGCGTGGCTCGTCTCGCACGCAGGCATAGCGACCGCGACTGCACCTGCGTTCGACATCACCGAGCGGCCGATGATTACTCCCGCGCGCTGGGCGACCGCGAGACCAGAAGCGCCGTTCAGCGGACGACGGGTTCTTGATCTGACGAGGGTGCTCGCCGGGCCGACCTGCACCAAGTTCCTTGCGGCCTACGGCGCAGATGTGCTGCGGATCGACCCTCCCGGCTTCGAGGAAGTCGCCGCGCTCCTCCCGGAAACCACCCAGGGCAAGCGGACCGCTGCGCTTGACCTCACTGCCACTTCCGACCGCGGTGTGTTCGAGGAACTCGTTGTCCAGGCGGACGTGATCGTCATCGGGCTTCGCGCTGACGCGCTGGCTCGGCTGGGGTACGGTGCAACCGAACTGAAAGCCGTGAATCCGGATCTGATCATCGCGTCCCTCGACGCATACGGGCGGGTGGGGCCTTGGCGTCACCGCCGAGGCTTCGACAGCCTCGTACAAATGAGCTGCGGTATCGCAGCCAGCGGCACGGCCGCACCCATTCCCTTGCCGGTACAGACGCTCGACGATGGCACCGGCTGGCTTCTCGCCGCCGCCATCACCCGCATCCTCACGCGACAACTGACTGAGTCGATAACCGCAACGATCACCACCTCTCTGATCGCTACCGCCAATCTGCTCTATGAGGTCACCGAGCTCGCGGGCGAGCGCGTGCTCGCCCTCCCTCGTGGGAGGCGTCACCGTGGACGAAGATACATCCGCCGCAAGCGACGATGCTGCGGCACGATCTGGCCCGGCCAGTCACAATCTCGAACGCCCAGCGGCGCGACGCGCCCTGGACATCCGATTACACGCATCCGGCCCCGGAACCTGGCAGCATGATCGTGACGGTCCCCCGTGATTGTCGGTGGTCGCGTGCAGACTCAGGGCATGGCAGCATCGATCTCTCGCATCCACAGGGTGGCTACCCAGCTTCGAAGACCCACTCGCCTCCGATCGTCGCGCGTCGTCGCGCGCCTCCCTCGTGGCGACCGGAACCTGTATCAAGATTGGTTCGTGGCAGAGCATCGACGTAGGCCCCAGTGGCGCGGTGAACGCAAGGCGGTGCTCGTTCGGCTCCCGGTCGAGGTCGCCGTCCAACTCGAGAAGGCGGCAGAGGTGTCGCATCTCTCGGTCTCCGAAGCGGCCGGCAGGTACATCGCGACTGCACTGTCAGCCGCCCCCAGCGGTGGTGATGACAGGTGAACACGCAGTTCACGGCAGCAGACCTCTTCTCGGGTGCTGGTGGCGCGAGCTTGGGGATCGTCCAGGCTGGCTTCGACCTACGTTTCGCTGTCGAGATCGACGCCTACGCCGCTCGCACCCACCATGAGCACTTGCCCGGAGTCGTGGTCGACACTGACATCCAGCAACTGGATGAGCGTGACTTTCTCGGCGTGGCCGGGGTAGGCGTCGGCGAACTCGACCTCCTCTTTGCCGGCCCTCCCTGCCAAGGCTTCAGCATGATTGGGCCACGCCAGAGTTCGGACTCACGCAACTCGCTCTTCCAAGAGGTTCTGCGGACAACAGCAGCGCTCCGCCCGAAAGCTGTCGTGATCGAGAACGTTCCAGGCCTACTCACGCTGGACGATGGCCACTACCTCACATCCATCCTGTCGGGCCTCCAGGCCGCGGGCTATCAGGCAGCTTGCGCGGAACTGCTCGCGGCACAGTACGGGGCGCCACAGATGCGTTGGCGCCTCGTCATCATTGCCTGGCGTAATGATTTGGACATTCCCGCCGGCTTCGGCTTTCCGCGGCCGACACATGGGCGCGCAGGGATCGGCGAACTCGTACCTAACTCGACGATCCCAGATGAGCTGTACGAAGGCTTTTTGACTACCCGTGGGGCAATCGGAGATCTGCCATCGATTCGTGCCGGTGAGAGTGCGTTGGCATATGGCGGGCGACCGCGACACGCCTTCCAGGTGGCCGCACGTACTGAACGTGACGGTCGCCGCATGGCGACAAGTGAACTGCACGATCACTACGCTGCCGCACTCAGTCCGCTGACTTTGGAGCGGTTGCGTGTCTTGGCACCTGGTCAGGACTGGCGTGACCTTCCCTTCGAGTTGCTCCCGCCGAGTATGCAGCGGGCGCTTCGCAAAGATCACACACGTCGATACCGTCGAATGACCTGGGACGGCGTTCCTCGATCGATCATCACCCGGTTCCGCGACCCGAAGTCTGGTGAATACACCCATCCCGAACAGGATCGGACCATCAGTATCCGAGAGGCTGCTCGCATCCAGGGATTCCCCGACTGGTTCTCCTTCTTCGGGCCGAACACAAGCAAGTACACGCAAGTAGGAAACGCGGTACCCGTTCCACTTGCTCGTGCGATCGCGTCGGAGGTGCGGGCCTGCCTCATGGGGTACGAGGATCGTGAGCGCTTGCTCGACCCCTTCCGTCGCAAGCCTCTCGCGCTGCTCGACCGACATGGTCAACTGGTCGAGAAACTCGCCGCATGACGGCACCACGAGCCCGACGGACTGCGGCAGAGAGGGAGGCGCTCCGCCCGCACATCGCCGAGTGGTTCGGGCACCGCGTGTACCCGGCGGTGGCCGATCACGCCCGTGCTCGGCAGGACCAACGGGCGGAGCGCTGCCCTTTCCTTTCGGAAGTTGCACAGCGCGACACCGAGTGCGTCAAGAGCGCCAACAGTCGCGGGGTTTGCACCATCAGTGCAGGGAGCAATGGCGTGCGACAGGACTGGCTCGTCTGCCCCCATAGAGCGCTCGATGACGATCTTCTGCATGCGATGGTGCGTCGGCTGTTCGGACTCACCCAGGACGAGGCTGTCCATGTGCTGCCAGTCACGAACCTGGCAGACGACCGTCTTCGCGAACGTCTCATCGCAGACGCGCGGAATCCGGTCGCACCTCGGCAGTTCCTCACCTTTCAGCAACTCTTTGGCGGGGAGATCAGCCTTCCACGATCTCCGAACAGCCCTGAGTTGTCGTTCGATGCCACAGTCGTTGAGGTCGTCCCCACCGAAGCCGACGCCGGCGTGTGCCTCGGCCGCTACGGTGTGATCGAAATGCAGACCACCGATACTCACGGCACTTATCGGCATGCAGTTGATGCTCTGCGCAGCGCTCTCGACCTTCATGCTGATGACTTCGGTGAACAGGTCTCCGCTCATCCCGATTGGCCGGGCCGCCGAGTCGAAGGGCCGAACATCAGCAACGTGTTCAAGCGCACGTTCTATCAAGTCATGTTCAAGTTTCAGATCACTCGCCGCGCATCTTCATCGGGCTGCATCCTCGCACTGCCGCGCCCCGTCTGGGACTCATGGCAACCTTTCCTGGGAGCACCCGAGCTCGTTGACATGCAGGACGGGACCCATCGCCTTCGAGCTCGCGGCGACGAAGCGGTCGACCTCTCAAATCTGGCGCCCAACTGGATCTACGTCTTCGACATAGCGGACGCGCCACCGGCGGACGGCTCAACAACACCGATCGAACTCCAGCTCGTTGTCGCTACGGACGCGCCCACTTTGAGTCGTCTTGCTCTCGACATCGCACCGAACAACGCCATCGGTGAGTCCGACGCTGAAGACACCATCATCAACGCTCTCCGGCGCCGTACCGGCACCCTCGTGCCGGGAATCGAATAGTCCGCCCTCGTCTTCAGGTGGATGTCAATGACCACCGAACTCGCGGTGAATCTCGGCAACGCAACGCTTCGGCGGCTCCTGGTCGACTGGACCAACTCGCACGATGCCTGGGTGCGCCAACCGACCGCTGAGACGATCCTTCCGAGGCAGACGCCCGGTGAAGACTTCCTCGATGCCGTCGAACTCTGCGATCGCAGACGCGCCGCGCTGTCACGGCCCGCCGAGACGGCCGGGGTGAGGACCACGACATCCACCTCTACGGCATACTCGACCCGCGCGTGCCCGCAGGCAGCGCCGCGGGTGCTGTTCGCCGCGTGACGTGCTGCGCGGGTCCACTGCGATAATGGACGACGAGACGGTCGTCACCCAGGCAGCGAGGAAACGGTGAACAATTCAGTCCTCCGCGCCACGCGGGCTCACGGGGGGATCCGCTGCGCGCACACGCTGAGGCGCCGCCATGGTTGAGATGGATGCCGACGCCTTCGACGCGCTCGTCACCGACGAGCTCGCGCAGCTTCCCCGCGAGATGGTCGACGGTCTCGACAACGTGATCTTCGTCGTGGAAGACCGTCCGGAGGACGGGAGCCTGGGCCTCCTCGGCCTCTACGACGGGCTCGCGCTCACCGAGCGCGAGCGGTACGGGATGGGCGACCTCCCCGACCGCATCATCGTCTACCGTGAACCGCACCTCGACGTCTGCCAAGACCTCGACGATCTCCGCGACGAGGTCCACACCACACTCGTGCACGAGATCGCACACTTCTACGGCATCGACGACGAGCGGCTGCACGAATTGGGGTGGGCATGATCGCCGCGCTGCCGCTCGAAGAGGAAGCGGTCGACGTCCGCCCCCGCACCGCGGGCCCATGGCAGACCATCGTGTGGAACGATCCCGTCAACCTCATGAGCTACGTGTCCTACGTCTTCCGCACCTACTTCGGCTACACCGCCGACCGCGCCGAACAGCTCATGCTGCAGGTGCACCGCTCCGGGCACGCCGTCGTCGCCGAGGGCGCGCGCGAACAGATGGAACTGCACGTGCACGCCATGCACGACTACGGACTGTCCGCCACCGTGCGGGAGGCCCCGTCATGACCCCCGCCGTCATCGTGCTGGAACTGTCCCGGCTGGAGGCCGCCCACCTGGGAGACCTGGTGCGCCAGTTCGGCGAACTGCTCAACGACACCGACACCAGCGACCCCGCCGTCGCCCGACTCGTGCCCGACGGGTACCAGGACCCCACCGACGCGAGCGAGTTCCGTCGGCTCACCGAATCCGACCTGCTGGGGCGGCGCGCCGCCGACGTCGGTACGGTCCTCGACTCACTGGACAGCGACACCGAACCCCTCGCCCCGGCGGACGTCTCGGATGAGGATGCCACTGAGACCTTCGTCGTCACCCTCGATTCCGACGAAGCCCTCGCGTGGATGCGGACGCTCTCTGCCCTGCGGCTGGTCATCGCCACCCGCGTCGGCATCGTCGACGAAGACGATCACGACCCCGACGACCCGAGGTACGGCGTGTACGAGTGGCTGGGTTTCCGGCTCGACGGACTGATCCGCGCGCTGGACGCCTGATCACGGCACCGCGAAAACGTGCGTGGCAAAGCTCGCCGGTGCGTGCGCGGCCAGGTGGACCTCTTCCTGACGGGCCCATCGCTCCCAGTGCGGCCGGAACGCGTCGCCGTCGCGCGCCAGCGCCCGATCGCGGCGCGCGTCGGCCGGCGATTCCAGCCACACCCGGATCGGTGCCAGCGGCGCCGTGTCGGCATCCAGCGCGCCCACCCCCTCGACGATCAACCCGCGGCCGGGGTCGACGACATGCTCCTCCGCCGCGCGGTCGCGCACCCAGTCCCACCGATGCCACGCCGCGCGGACGCCCTCCGCCCGCGGCCGGAGCACCCGATCCCGCACCTGGGCCGCCCCCGCGGCCAGCCCATCCCAGCCGGGGTACACCGAATCCAGCGCCAGCACGTCGGCACCGACGCGCCACGGCCACGCCGCCGCGACGCGGGCCGCCAACGTCGACTTTCCCGACCCCGACCGCCCGTCGATCAGGACGACCGCGGCCACGTCGCGGTGGTCGCGCACGGCATCCGCCACCGCATCGGCGGCGGCGCGCAGGGCGTCCGCGACCGGGTCAGCGCTTGAGGGCACGGATGACGCGGCTCAGCGCACGCCCCGCCACCCACACGAACGGAATCGCCACCGCCAGCAACGACACCACGTTCGGCTCGAACCGCAGGTCGTCGCCGCGCCGGATGTAGGCACCGACCGGGATCGCCGAACCGCCACCGCCACCCCCGCTGCCGGTCTCGTCGCCGGTGCCGCCCTCGCCGCCACCGAATCCGAAGGACGAGAGCGCGACGGGGATGAAGCGGATGCCGTCGACATCCTGCTGTTCCCCATAGACGGCGCTCGCACCGAGGGTGGCCACCTGTTTGCCGAGATCGATCACGAAGTGAGGCATGACTCCACCGTACCCCGGCCTCCGCCCGACGTCACCGCGAGGTCAGGTGCGGCGAGGGTCACGGGGGTTGGTCGGGAGCGCACCCAGATCTCGACGCGGCCCGAGCGCACTGGCCCGCGTCACCGCCGCGGTCCCGAACCGTTCGTGCGCGCCGTCGAGCGCGGCATCCACCCGACGCCAGCTCTCATCCTCGTCCCACAGCGCGAGCGCACCGGCACCCGAGGGCTGAAGCTTTTCGGCCCGAACCCCGATCAACCGCACCGGGAGGGTCCGCTCGACCCGATCGAACAGCTCGATGGCCGCCATCCCGATGCGCTGCCCGACATCGGTGGCTTCGGCGAGGGTCTGCGCGCGGGTGAGCGTGCGGAAATCGGCGGTGCGCACCTTGATCGACACCGTCGCCGCCGCCAATCCCGCCTCACGCAGCCGGGCCGCCACCCGGTCGGCGAGACGCCGCAACTCGGTGCGCAGCACGACGGGGTCGTCGATGTCATCGTGGAAGGTCTCTTCGTGGCCGATGCTCTTCTCGATGTGCTCGGTGACGACCTCGCGCGCGTCCAGCCCCCGCGCCAAGTGCCACACCCGATCCCCCATCGCCGCTCCCAGCACCCGGTCCAGCACCGGACGCGGCGTGTCCAGGATGTCGGCGACGGTGCGGATGCCGCGGCTCTCCAACCGCTCCACGGATTTCGGCCCCACCCCCCACAGCGCCGACACCGGCCGCGCCGCCAGGAACGCCGCCGTGTCGGGCTCGGCCACGATGAGCAGTCCGTCGGGCTTGGCGAGGGTGGAGGCGATCTTGGCGACGTGTTTGGTGGCCGCCACCCCGACGCTGCAGGTGAGCCGGGTGCGCTCCCTCACCCGCTCGCGCACGAGCAGGGCGATCTGGCCCGGGCTCCCCCACAGGCGCCGCGCACCGGACACGTCCAGGAACGCCTCGTCGATCGACAGCGGCTCCACGAGCGGCGTGATCTCGCGGAACACGTCCATCACCTGCCGCGACAGCTCCACGTACCGGCGGAAGTCCGGCGCCACGACGGTCGCCTGCGGGCACAGCCGCAAGGCCTGACCCACCGGCATCGCCGCGCGCACCCCGAACCGGCGTGCCTCGTAGGACGCGCTGGAGACCACCGATCGCGCGTCGCGCGCCCCGATGATCAACGGCTTGCCCGTCAGAGCCGGGTCGTCGAGCACCGCCACCGCGGCGTAGAACGCATCCATGTCGACGTGCAGGACGCGGGTGCCGGTGTCGTCCGCCCCCGCCGGGGAGACGATCCGCCCCGACCCGTCACCGCGTCCCATACCTCCATTGTCGGCCACACCACCGACACTGGCTCACGCGACGATGTCGTCCAGCTCCACGCGCGGTCCCGTGAAGAACGGGATCTCCTCGCGCACGTGCCGGCGCGCACCCGTCGCGCGCAGTTCACGCATGAGATCGACGATGCGCACCAGTTCATCCGCCTCGAACGCGAGCAGCCACTCGTAGTCGCCCAGCCCGAACGAGGCGACCGTATTGGCAAGCACGTCGCCGTAGTCCCGTGCCGCAGCGCCGTGCTCACGCAGCAGCTCCCGGCGCTCATCGTCGGCGAGCAGGTACCACTCGTAGCTGCGCACGAACGGGTACAGGCACAGGTAGGCCTTGGGTGCATCCCCCGCCAGGAACGCGGGAACGTGGCCGCGGTTGAACTCCGCCGGACGGTGCACCCCCACATTCGACCACACCGGCGAGACCCCGGGGTCGCTCGCGAGCAGCCGGTACGCGGCCTGCAACGTCTCGGTGTCGGGTGCCCACCACCACACCAGGAAGTCGGCGTCAGCGCGGAATCCGGCCACGTCGTACCATCCCCGCACGGTCAGCCCGTCGAGGTCCCCCAGACCCGCACGCACCGTGTCGGCATCCGTCGGCGCTCCCTGGAAGACCGCGTACATCGTGTAGGCGATGGCCGCGTTCACCTCCTCGGCGACTCCCGTGTGGTCGACGTGGGATGTGTCACTCATGATGTCCTTTCGATGGTCGGCGTCACGCCCGACCGGCACGCTCCAGAATCAGGTCCCTCACGCGCGCAGCATCCGCCTGCCCGCGCATCGCCTTCATGACCGCACCGATCACGGCACCCGCGGCCTGCACCTTGCCGTCGCGGATCTTCGCCAGCACGTCCGGCTGTGCGGCCAGCGCGTCGTCGATCGCGGCCACGAGGGCTCCATCGTCGGACACGATCGCCAGACCGCGCGCATCGACGACCTCCTGCGGCGAGCCCTCACCGGCGATCATGCCTTCCAGCACCTGCCGGGCCAGCTTGTCGGTGAGCGTCCCCGCGTCGACGAGGGCCTGCAGTTGCGCGACGGCACCCGGCTCCACCAGGGCCGCCGGCTCGGACTGCCGGGCGTTGGCGACACGGGTGATCTCGCCCGTCCACCACTTGCGGGCCGCCGCCGGCGCCGCCCCCGCGGCCACGGTGGCCTCCACCTCGGCGAGCAGCCCGCCGTTGACGACGTCCTGGAACTCGAGGTCGGTGAACCCCCAGTCCGCCTTCAGCCTCCGCCGGTGCGCCGCCGGCGGTTCCGGCAGCGTCTGCCGCAGCTCCTCGACCAGCTCGGCCGACGGCGCGACCGGCAGCAGGTCGGGCTCGGGGAAGTAACGGTAGTCGTCGGCATCCGACTTCGGACGGCCGGGCGAGGTGGTGCCGGTGTCCTCGTGCCAGTGGCGCGTCTCCTGCGTGATCGTGCCGCCGCCGGCGAGGATCGCCGCCTGCCGCTGGATCTCGTACCGCACGGCACGCTCGACCGAACGCATGGAGTTGACGTTCTTCGTCTCAGTGCGGATGCCGAGCTTGTCCTGACCGCGCGGACGCAGCGACACGTTGGCGTCACAGCGAAGGTTCCCCCGCTCCATGCGCGCCTCCGAGATCCCCAGCGCCCGCACCATGTCGCGGATGGTCGCGATGTAGGCTTTCGCGAGCTCGGGGGCACGGTGCTCTGCGCCGAAGATCGGCTTGGTGACGATCTCCACCAGCGGAACGCCGGCACGGTTGTAGTCGACGAGGGAGTACTCGGCGCCCTGGATGCGCCCGGTGGCACCGCCGACGTGGGTGAGCTTGCCGGCATCCTCCTCCATGTGCGCACGCTCGATCGGAACGGACACGATGTCACCGCCGTCCAGTTCGACCTCGACGGCGCCCTCGAACGCGATCGGCTCGTCGTACTGGGAGATCTGGTAGTTCTTGCCCAGGTCGGGGTAGAAGTAGTTCTTGCGCGCGAACCGGCTCGACGGCGCGATCTCACAGCCCAGCGCCAGCCCCAGCCGGATCGACGAGCGCACCGCCTGCTCGTTGACGAACGGGAGCGAGCCGGGAAGTCCCATGTCGACCGGGGCGACGAGGGTGTTCGGCGGCGCGCCGTGGTGTTTCTCGTTCGCGGGGTTCGCCGCGGCGGAGAACATCTTCGTCTCGGTGTTCAGCTCGACGTGGATCTCGAACCCGAGCACCGGCTCGAACCGTTCCAGCGCCTCGTCGAAGTCCATGAGCGCGACCTTGGCCATCAGCGGTCCTCTCCTCGGCGCGGGGCCCGATCCAGCAGCGGACCTCCCCAGTCATCGACCAGCAGCGCTTCCAGCGCGGCCCCCACCCGGTACAACCGGGCATCCTCCCGCGCGGGCGCGAGGACCTGGATGCCGACGGGGAGCCCGTCCTCGCCGGCCAAGCCGGAGGGCACCGAGATGCCCGGCACCCCGGCGAGGTTCGCCGGGATCGTCGTGACGTCGTTGAGGTACATCTGCAGCGGGTCCTCCAGCTGCTCGCCGAGCCGGAACGCCGTCGTCGGCGCCGACGGGGTCGCGATGACGTCGACGCGCGCGAATGCCGCCGCGAAATCCTGCTGGATGAGCGTGCGCACCTTCTGGGCCGAGCCGTAGTACGCGTCGTAGTACCCGGCCGACAGCGCGTAGGTGCCGAGGATGATGCGGCGCTTCACCTCATCGCCGAACCCGGCGTCGCGCGTGGTCGCCATCACGTCTTCGACGGTGCCGCCGGGAACGTCGACGCGGAGCCCGAAGCGCACCGAGTCGAACTTGGCGAGGTTGCTGGAGGCCTCGGCGGGAAGGATCAGGTAGTACGCGGCGACACCGTACTCGAAGTGCGGTGCGCTGATGTCGACGAGTTCGGCGCCCTGGGCCACCATCGCGCTCAGCGCGGCGTGGAACGAGGACGCGACACCGGGCTGGACTCCGCTGTCGGGCAGTTCGGACACGACGCCGATACGCAGGCCCCTCAGGACGTCGCCGCGGGCACCGTCCCGCGCCGCGTCAGCGAACGAGGGCCATGCGTCGGCCAGCGATGTCGCGTCGTGCGGATCGTGGCCGGCGATCACGTCGTGCAGCAGCGCGGAATCCAGCACCGTGCGCGAGACCGGGCCGACCTGGTCGAGGCTGGACGCCAGCGCGATCGCGCCGTGCCGGCTGACCCCGCCGTAGGTGGGCTTCAGGCCCACGGTGCCGGTGACATGCGCGGGCTGGCGGATGGAACCGCCGGTGTCGGACCCGAGCGCGAAGGGCGCTTCGAACGCGGCGACCGCCGCGGCCGACCCTCCCCCGGAACCACCCGGGACGCGGTCGAGGTCCCACGGGTTGCGGGTGGGACCGTACGCGGAGTGCTCGGTGGACGACCCCATCGCGAACTCGGCCATGTTGGTCTTGCCCAGCGGCACCAGGCCCGCGGCGCGGGACCGCGCGACAACGGTCGCGTCGTAGGGCGAACGGAAGCCCTCCAGAATCTTGGATCCGCTCGTGGTGGGCATGTCGGTCGTGACGAGCACGTCCTTGATCGCGAGCGGGACGCCGGCGAGCGGGCCGAGGTCGTCTCCGGCGGCACGGCGGCGGTCGATGTCGGCGGCCACGTCGAGGGCGTGGTCGCTCACGTGCAGATAGGCGTGCACCTCGCCGTCCACAGCGGCGATCCGCTCCAGGTGGGCCTGTGTGGCCTCGACGCTGCTGATGCGGCCGTCGGCGAGCGCGCCAGCCAGGTCGGCGGCGCTCATCCGGACGATCTCGACGGCCGCGCTCACTGCTCTTCCCCGAGGATCGCGGTCACACGGAACCGGTTGTCGGCGGCATCCGGCGCATTCTGGAGCACCTGCTCGGTGGTCAGCATGTCGCCGGGGACGTCGGCGCGGAACACGTTCTCCATCGGGATCGGGTGGCTCGTGGCCGGCACGTCGGGGGTGGCGACCTCGGAGACCTTCGCGATGTTGTCGACGATGGCACCGAGCTGGCCGGCCAGGCGCGGAACCTCCTCGTCGCTCAGTTGGATCCGGGCGAGCACGCCGAGATGGCGAACGAGATCGGGGGTGATTTCAGACACGCCCTCCAGTCTACGTGCGCGTCCGCGCGTGCCTGCCGAGACCCCGGCAGGCGCGCGCGGATTCGTTGACTCACGAGTTCGAGGCGTCGCGGGCAGCTCAGACGGTCGGGCCGCCGATGTTGACGACCATCAGGTCCTCCCCGACGATCGTCTTGCCCGAGAAGTTGCGGCCGGCCCGCGCAAACAGGCGGGGGTGGAGGTCGCTGGGCGCGAGGTGGTTGAGCGCGAGGGTCTTCACCCCGGCTGCCTCCGCAATGGGGCCGACATCCTCGATCGTGGTGTGCGACCCCAGGATGTGTTGCAGCAGCGCCTCCTGCGCGGGGGTGCGCGGCTCGGGGAAGATCTCCTCGTACGCCTGCCGAGAGATCACCTCGTGCACGAGGACATCGGCGTCCGCCGCCAGCGTGATCAGGTTCGGGTTCGGGCTCGTGTCTCCCGAGAACACCGCGGAGCCGTCGTCGGTGTCGAAGCGGAACGCGAAGGCCGGGAATGCCGGTCCGTGCGCCACGAGGATCGCCGAAACGGACACGCGGTCATCCGAGTAGATGGTGATCGGATCCATCTCCGGGGTGGGGTTCCCGTTCGGGTCGGCCGTCAGATTCGACGGGAGCTCGATGTCGATGGCCTCCCAGAGCTCGTCGGGAACCGGACGGCGATTGTCGCGGGCACGGTCGTTGAAGTCGGTGGCGTAGGCGGCCACGAGCGAACGGAACATATCGCGCGTACCCGGTGTCGGGTTGTCGGGGTTGACGACCGGCGGCGGTGGCGCGTCACCGACGAGCGGATGCAGTGCTCCGCGATTGCCGGGACCGATGAGCTTGATGGGCCTGTCGGCGGCGATCGTTCCGTTGAACAGCCCCACCGAGACCAGGCCCGCCAGACCTCCGATGTGATCGGAGTGCTGGTGGGTGATGAAGACGGCCCGCAGTTGGTCGAGCGGATCGCGGCCCGGGCGTACTTGGCTGCCCAGCCGCGCTTTCGCCGTCTGCCGGAGCACTCCGGCGCCCGCGTCGATGAGGTAATAGCGATCCCCCACGACGAACGCGGAGGACGGTTCGCCGCGCTGGCCCGCGTTGTAGTAGGTCGGACCGCCGCCGGTTCCCAGCAGCACCACATGGGTCCGCTTCTTGCGCCGGTGACGACGGGAGCGTGAGCCCGCGCTGGCTGCGATGGCCGGTGACGATCCGAAGACGCCGAGGCCGGCGGCCCCCGCGGCCCCGATGCCGCCGGCGATCAGGGCCCGGCGGCTGAAACCGGCCTGCTCAGAAGTGTGGTCCTGCGTGGATTCGGGCATTGCGCTCCCCTTTCACGGTGGATGCGAGCGTCACGCGATCAGGTCGCATGATCCGCCTCGCGACCTCGCCCCTCGGACGGGTCGTCCCGATAGATCAGCCCGACACCCACGCACGGTGACGCGCCGGTGCTGAGACGTGCGGCCCCCCGGTCCCGATGTTGCACCGTTGCTCCACCCGAACCGGAGCGGCACAGCACGCTACTCGTCACGGTACAAACCCCGGCCAAGGCTGTCAACGGCACCGGCCGACGGCCCCGACGCCGGCCGGCTACCCCCCGTCGAGTGCCGCCGGGCCCTGCTCGATGAGCACCCGGAACTGGGCGGCGTCGAGGATGCGGATGCCGAGTTGTTCGGCCTTGGCGAGCTTGGAGCCGGCGCCCGGTCCCGCCGCGACGAAGTCCGTCTTCTTCGACACGCTCGAGGCCGCTTTGCCGCCGGCTGCCGTGATGGCCTCCTGCGCACCCTCGCGTGTGTACCCCTCGAGGGTTCCGGTGGCCACAACAGTGATCCCGTCGAGAACCCCGCCCGTGGCGGTCGCCGACCCAGGTCCGGGGTGACCGGGGGTGGCCAGTTGCGCGCCGGCGGCCTCCCACTGGGCGACGATCTCGCGGTGCCAGTCGGTCTCGAACCAGTCGAGCACGGCATCCGCGATGATTCCGCCCACTCCGTCCACGACGGCCAGTTCGTCGCGTGTCGCCGCACGGATCGCCGCGACCGAGCCGAACCACTGCGCTAGGGCGCGAGCCGCCACCGGACCAACGTGGCGGATGTTCAGGGCCACCAGGAATCGCCACAGGTCCTTGGTCTTGGCCTTCTCGAGTTCTTCCCGCAGCGTCAGCGCTTGGGCCGACGGTTGCGGCGCGGTGATCCCGTCCTTCTTCTCGGCGGCCGTCGGGTTGCGCCGGAACGGCGCGCGCATCTTGACGGCCCCGTCCTCGTCCTCTTTCGGCAGTCCGGTCTCGGCGTCGCGGACGACCACCTCGATGGGGACCAACTCGTCGACGGTGAGGCCGAACAACCCGGCCTCGGTCACCAGCGGCGGCGTCGCCGGGGTCGTCGGCTGGGTCAGCGCGGCGGCGGTGACCTCGCCGAGCGCTTCGATGTCGAGGGCCCCGCGGGATCCGATGTGTTCCACCCGTCCGCGCACCTGCGCCGGGCAGGCGCGGGTGTTCGGGCACCGCAGGTCGATGTCGCCCTCCTTGGCGGGGGCGAGGGTCGCGGCGCATTCGGGGCACTGCGTCGGCATGACGAAGGCCCTCTCGCTGCCGTCACGCAACTCCACGACCGGTCCGAGCACCTCCGGAATGACGTCACCGGCTTTGCGCAGCACCACGGTGTCGCCGATCAGGACGCCTTTGGCCTTCACGACGTCCTGGTTGTGCAGCGTCGCCTGGCGCACGACACTGCCGGCCACGCGCGCGGGCGCCATGACGGCGAAGGGGGTCGCTCGTCCGGTGCGCCCGACCGACACCACGATGTCGAGCAGCGTCGTGTTGACCTGCTCGGGCGGGTACTTGTAGGCGATGGCCCAGCGCGGCGCCCGGCTGGTGGCACCGAGTTCGCCGTGCAGAGCGAGTTCGTCGACCTTGACGACGATGCCGTCGAGCTCGTGCTCCACGTCGTGGCGGTGGGTGCCGTAGTACTCCACGAAGCCCGCGACACCCTCGATGTCGTCGAAAGTGCGGAAGTAGGGACTGGTCGGCAGGCCCCACTGCGCCAGCAGACCGTACACGTCGCTCTGCGCCGACACCGGCGGGTCGGGCCAGGCGCCGATTCCGTGGACGAACAGCCGTAGCGACGACAGCCGTGCCTGTCCCGCTTCCCGCTCGGCCCCCTGTTTCTTGTCGAGTTGCTGACGCAGCCCACCGCTGGCGGCGTTGCGCGGGTTCGCGAAGGCCGGGAAGCGCCGCGCCGCGGTGCGCTCGGCCTTGTCGGCGTCGACCCCCCGCTCGAGCGCCTGCGCGGCGACACGATCGCGCATCGTGGCCTGCAGCGCATTGAGCTCATCGAAGGCCGCAACGGGGATGAACACCTCGCCGCGCACCTCGACCAGCGCCGGATGCCCCGACCCGACCAGGCGCTGCGGGATGCCGGGGACCTGCACCGCGTTGATCGTGACATCCTCACCGACGCGTCCGTCACCGCGTGTGGCCGCGGAGGTCAGCACCCCGTGTTCGTATCGCAGGCTGATCGCCAGCCCGTCGATCTTGAGCTCGGTGAGCCAGCGCACGTCACGGCCCGCGGCGGCGCGGGTCTTCTCGCACCACTCGCGCAGCTCGTCCTGACTGAACACGTTGTCGAGACTCAGCATCCGCTCGGCGTGCGCGACCGGCGCGAACATCGTCGCTTCGGCGGCACCAACCGTCTGGGTGGGCGAGTCCTGCCCCCCGACTTCGGGATACGCCCGCTCCAGGGCTTCGAGCTGCCGCATCCATCCGTCGTAGGTCGCGTCGTCGACGATCTCGGCGTCTCGTCCGTAGTAGGCCTCGCGGGCGCCGAGGATGAGATCGGTCAGCCGTGTCCACTCGACGCGTGCGGCGGGGAGCCCGCCGTCGAGGTCAGGGAGGTCGGTCGGCCCGGCGCTATCGATCACGTGTCGAGTCTAGAGTCGCCCGCCGACGTCATAGCGAGGTGCCGTCGGCGCGCGTCATCGACCCGATGATGGTGGTCACGAAGGACTCGAACTGGTCCGAGTAGACGGTGCTGACCACGGCGGTGTTGAGCGCTCGCCCATCGGCGGCCACACCCCACTCCGCCACCGGGAACGCCCACGTCGCCACCTCGAATCCGCCCGGCAGCGGCGTGACGACCCGCACCACGTCGCGGCCGGCGATCTCCACCACCTCGTCTCGCGAATCGGTCCCCTCGTTGGCCTCGACCAGGAAGGCGCGCAGCGATTCGACGCCGTCGGGCGCGACCGCCGCGGTGACCCGCACCGACGACAGCATGTCGTTGCCGAAAGCCACGACGGCGAGGCACCCCTCCGACCCGTCCTGAACCGACCAGTCGGGTGCGGGGAGTGAGAACACATAGCACGCGGTCTCGACGCGCCCGTCGGCGACGACAACGGGCGCATACGGGTCGACCTCTGTCGCCACGTTCTGGTCGCCGGGCGTCTCACCGGTGCGCGGTGTGGAGCTGTCCGCTGCGTCGGCCGATGGCGGGGGCGTGGCCGGCTGGCTCGCGGCCGGCGCCAGCGGCGCGCACGCGCCGGCGGCCAGCACGGCGCCGAGGAGGACGGTTGCGGCGAGCGAGCGCCGGGGGATGTCTGGGGACTTTCGCTGTCTGTTCACCGGCCCTACGCTAGGCAGCCGGCGCGGGTGGGCTCGACGGAATCGGACGGCTGTGCACAACAGGGACGGCATCCGCTCCTGTGGAGAGCACGACCGCTCACGCGGGAACGGCGGAGACCGTCCGGTCGATCGTGAACTGCCCGATGACGCGGGTGCCGTCGTACAGCACCGCTGTCTGCCCCGGAGCCACGCCGTCGAACGGCTCGCGCGGGCGCACCGTGACGCCGGCGTCGTCGAATCGGGCCGCGGCGGGCACCGGCTCGGCGTGCGCACGGATCTGCACGTGGCAGTCGAACTCGCCGCGCTCCGGCGCACGGCCCGCCCACGTCCACCGCTCCCCCGCGATCTCGGCCGTTGCCAGCGCGTCCTTCGGGCCCACGACCACGGTGTTGGTCACCGGCCGCACCTCCAGCACGAATCGCGGTTTGCCATCGGATGCCGGAACTCCCAGCTGCAGACCGCGTCGCTGGCCCACCGTGAACGCGTGCGCGCCCTCGTGCGAGCCGACCACGGCCCCGTCGCGGTCGACGATCTCACCGCGCTCGGCGCCGACCTTCTCGGCCAGCCACCCCCGGGTGTCGCCATCGGGGATGAAGCAGATGTCATGGCTGTCGGGCTTGTGCGCGACGGTCAGTCCGCGCTCGGCGGCCTCCGCTCGGACGACGGCCTTCGACGGCGTCGTCCCGAGGGGGAAGAAGGTGTGGGCGAGCTGGTCGGCCGTCAGCACCCCGAGCACGTAGGACTGGTCCTTGGCCTCGTCGCTGGCCCGGTGCAGTTCGCGACCGGACGGGCTGTCCACGAGTGTCGCGTAGTGACCGGTGCAGACGGCATCGAAGCCGATCTCCAGCGCACGCTCGAGTAGGGCGGCGAACTTGATGCGCTCGTTGCACCTCATGCACGGGTTCGGCGTGCGTCCCGCGCGGTACTCGGCGACGAAGTCGTCGATGACGTCGTCGCGGAACCGCTCCGAGAAGTCCCACACGTAGAACGGGATGCCCAGCAGATCGGCCGCGCGCCGCGCGTCCATCGCGTCCTCGATCGTGCAGCATCCACGACTTCCCGTGCGCAGGGTCCCGCCCGCGCGGGAGAGCGCGAGGTGTACGCCAACGACATCGTGCCCCGCGTCGACGGCGCGTGCGGCGGCGACAGCGGAGTCGACACCGCCGCTCATCGCTGCCAGGATTCGCATCCGACCAGTCTACGACCGGGTTCGGTGCCCGCGGGCCCGCGCGTACGCATCCGGGAGCGCCGCCACCAGCGCGTCGACATCGCCGGGGGCGGTCGTGCGCCCCAGCGTGAAGCGGAGCACCGAGCGCGCGGCGTCGTCGTCGCGGCCGAGCGCACGCACCACGTGGGAGGCTTCTGTGACGCCGGCCTGGCACGCCGAACCGGTCGACGCCGAAATGCCCTCCTGGTCGAGCAGGAACAGCAACGCCTCACCGCGCGCGCCCGGCAGCAACACATGCACGTTGCCGGGCAGCCGGCGGTCGGGGTGGCCCAGCAGTTCCGCCTCCGGGATCGCGGCGCGCAGCGCCGTCCACAACCGTTCCCGCAGCGCCGTCAGCCGTGCCGCTTCGGTGACCCGGTCGCCGATCGCCGCGGTGATCGCGGCGGCGAGCGCCGCCGCTCCCGCCACGTCAGGCGTGCCCGATCGCAACGAGCGTTGCTGACCGCCGCCGTGCAGCAGCGGGGTCGGCGCCGCGGCCCGCGAGACCACCAGCGCCCCCGTGCCGACCGGCGCGGCCAGCTTGTGCCCCGACACGCTCATCGCCACCAACCCGGTACCGCCGCCGGCATCGGCGCGCAGGCGGCGGAAGGAGACGTCGATCTGCCCGACCGCGCCGACGGCGTCCAGGTGCAGCGGAACCTCCGCCGCCGCCGCGGCGGCGGCGAGCGCGGTGGCGTCCTGTACGGTGCCGACCTCGTTGTTGGCGAGGGTGGCGGTGGCCATCGCTGCCCCGGTGAGCGCGCCGGCGAACGCCTCCGGCGGGATCCGGCCGAACCGATCCACCGCGACCGCACGCACGCGGGCCCGCTCGTGCGTCTGCAGCCACGCGACCGCCTCCATCGTGGCGTGATGCTCGCCGTCGGGGAGGACCACGGCGTCACCGGCCACGCGCGACCACCACAACCCCTTGAGGGCCAGGTTGATCGACTCGGTGCCCCCCGATGTGAGGACCACCTCGATCGGATCGCATCCCAGCCCCGCCGCAATCGCGTCGCGGGAATCCTCCAGCAGCCGCCGCGCACGCTGCCCGTCGCCGTGCACCGACGAGGCGTTGCCGATGACTCCGGTCGCCGCGATCCAGGCCTCGCGCGCCTCGGGACGCAGCGGAGCGGATGCCGCGTGGTCGAGGTATACGGTCACCGGGCCCTCCCTTCTGTCGCCACCCGGTCCCGGGCGTAACTACTGTAGATCGCATGCCCGGCACGCAGACCCACGCTCTCTCCCCCAGCATCCCGTCTCTCTTGACGCCCTCGCTCGACGATCTCGGGGTGCGCCTCCACGACGGCGTCGGCACGCTGCGGGTCTGGTCGGCGCACGCGACCGCGCTGGATCTGGTGCTGTTCGACGAAACGGATCTGGACTGGGCCACCGATACGCTGCCGATGCATCGGGCCGGGTCGGGTGTGTGGGAAGTGACCACGCCGCAGCTGCGCCCCGGCACCCGCTACGCGATCCGCGCCGACGGGCCGCACGAGGCGGGACACACCTTCAACGAGCAGACCCTGCTGCTCGACCCGTACGGACGGGGACTGGTGGGCGGGGGTGCCGAGGACTGGCGCTCGGTCGTCATCGACGACTGGTTCGACTGGCAGGGCGTGACCAAACCGCACACACCGATGGACGCCACCGTGATCTACGAGGCCCACCTGAAGGGCCTCACAAAGCGGCATCCCGGCATCCCGCCCGCCCTGCACGGCACCTACGCGGGCCTCGGTCACGCGGCGATGCTCGATCACCTCTGCGAACTGGGAGTCACGGCCGTCGAGCTGCTGCCGGTGCACGCGTTCACGGCTGAGGCGCGCCTGACGTCACTGGGCCTGTCGAACTACTGGGGCTACAACACGCTCAACTTCTTCACGCCGCACGCCGCCTACGCCACCGCGGAATCGCGCATCGCCGGTCCCGGAGCGGTCGTACGCGAGTTCAAAGAGATGGTGCGCGCACTCCATGCCCGCGGCTTGGAAGTGTTCCTCGACGTCGTCTACAACCACACCGCCGAAGAGGGCATCGGCGGGCCGCGCACCAGTCTGCGCGGCCTCGACAACCGCGCGTACTACCGACAGCAGGACGACGGCACCTATATCGATGTCACCGGCTGCGGCAACGCGGTGGATACCTCGACCGACGCGTCGGGTCGGCTGGTGCTGGACTCGTTGCGGTACTGGGCTGTCGACATGCAGGTCGACGGCTTCCGGTTCGACCTGGCCGTCACCCTCGGCCGCGATGAGCACCACACCTTCACCCCAGATCATCCGCTGCTGCGCGCCATCGCCGACGACCCCGC
Source organism: Microbacterium sp. (assembly GCF_047972865.1). Lineage (GTDB taxonomy): Bacteria > Actinomycetota > Actinomycetes > Actinomycetales > Microbacteriaceae > Microbacterium. The sequence goes on along the minus strand of NZ_JBKEAY010000095.1, from coordinate 8,341 downwards.
CCTGGCCGGAGTGAAGAAGATCGCCGAGCCGTGGGATGTCGGCATGGGCGGCTGGCAGACGGGCGGTTTCGGCGCCGGCTGGCTGGAGTGGAACGATCGTTATCGCGACCGCGTGCGCAACTTTTGGCTCAGCGACATCGACTACGCGCGGCGCGCGGAAGTCTCCCCCGTCGGCGTCGGCGGATTCGCGACCCGCCTGTCGGGATCGTCGAACACGTTCAGCGCCGAACGCGGGCCGCTCGCAAGCGTCAACTTCATCACGGCGCACGACGGTTTCACGATGCGCGACCTGGTCTCGTACGACGTGAAGCACAATCTCGGCAACGGGGAGCTCAACCGCGACGGCGCCGACACCAATCGTTCCTTCAACCACGGCGCCGAGGGGCCTACCGACGATCCCGGCATCCTCGCGACGCGACGCAAGGCCATCCGCAACCTGTTCGGAACGCTGCTGCTCTCGGCCGGTGTGCCGATGATCACCGCCGGCGACGAGTTCGGCCGCAGCCAGCGCGGCAACAACAACGCGTACTGCCACGACTCGGCACTGACCTGGCTGTCGTGGGATCCGGCGCCGTGGCAGCAGGACCTGCACGAGCACGTGCGGCGCCTGCTCAGCCTCCGTCGGGACAACCCCGCGTTGCGTCCCGCGCGCTACGCCCACGACACCGAGGACGTCCCGAACGCATCGGTCATCGACTGGTACGACGAGCACGGCGAGCAGATGTCACACGAACGCTGGACCAACCCGTCCCACCGCACGCTGCAATACGACGCCAGGTCGACCCGAGGCAGTGAAGCGGGCAACCGGATCCTGCTCATCGTGCACGGGCTCGAGCGTCCCGCCACGGTCACTCTCCCCCGCCTGCGCGGCGTGACCGGCTTCATCTCACTGTGGTCGAGCGTCGACGAGCGTCCGGCGACCAACCAGCCACGCTTCGCGCCCGGCGCGACGGTCTCCCTCCCCGGCACGGCGATGCAACTGTTTCGCGTGGAGTGAACGATCGCGGTCGTGTCGCCGGCACCCGTCATCGGCGGTAGGTTCTTCTCGTGGCCTCCCCGATTCCCCCTCTTGCCCGCCCGGTGCTGCGCAGCACCGCACAGCTTCCGCTCCGCCCCGCCGTCGCGTCCTCACCGCGTCCGGACACGGTGGCCGGGCGCATCCCGATAGCAGATGCTCGGCCCACCACCCCGGGAGGGCGCTACGCCGCGTCGGCGTTCGCCGGCGAGGCCGTGCGGTTCCAGGTGACGGCGTTCCGCGAGGGACACGACCTCATCGGCGTGCATGTCCGGCTGTTCGCCCCCGACGGCACCGAGACCCTCCACCGGCTCAGCCCGCTGCACAATGGGCTCGACCACTGGACTGTCACGATCGCACCGCTGCAGCAGGGAACCTGGCGATACCGTTTCGAGGCGTTCGCCGACGAGTACGCCACGTGGCAGCACGCGGCGGAGCTGAAGATCGCCGCGGGAGTGGATGCCGCCCTCATGCGCGAGATGGGCGCTGCACTGCTGTCGCGGGCCCACACCGAGACCGACCGGTCCTCCGCCGACCGCGTCGCGCTGCAGCAGGCGGCGGACGCGTTGCGCGACCGATCCGTCGACGACGCCCAGGCGCTGGTCGTGGTGCGCGACCCGCTTCTGGCCGCCGCCTTCGCGGAGCGTCCGCTGATGGCCCTGGTCACCCTCGATACCGAGCACACGCTGCTCGTCGAGCGGGAACGGGCCGGGGTCGGCGCGTGGTACGAGTTCTTCCCCCGCTCCGAGGGCGCGCTCCGCCACCCCGACGGGACCGTGACCAGCGGCACGTTCCGCACCGCGGCCAACCGGCTGCCCGCGGTGGCCGCGATGGGCTTCGACGTGGTCTACCTGCCCCCGATCCACCCGATCGGCCAGCGCAACCGCAAAGGCCCGAACAACACGCTCACGGCCGGGCCGAACGATCCCGGCTCGCCCTGGGCGATCGGCGCGGCGACGGGCGGTCACGACGCCGTCCACCCCGACCTGGGCACGCTCGCCGACTTCCGCTCGTTCGTCGCGGCGGCGGGTGACAACGACCTCGAGGTCGCCCTCGACCTCGCACTGCAGGCGTCGCCCGACCACCCCTGGGTCGCTTCCCACCCGGAGTGGTTCACGACCCTGCCCGACGGGACGATCGCCTACGCCGAGAACCCGCCGAAGAAGTACCAGGATATCTACCCGGTGAACTTCGACAACGATCCCGACGGCATCCGCGCCGAGGTGCTGCGGATCGTGCGCCACTGGATCGCGCAGGGCGTGCGGATCTTCCGCGTCGACAATCCGCACACCAAACCCCTGCAGTTCTGGGAGTGGCTGATCGCGACCGTGAACGCCACCGACCCGGATGTCGTCTTCCTCGCCGAGGCGTTCACCCGGCCGGCGCCGTTGCAGGCCCTCGCGATGGCGGGCTTCCAACAGAGCTACTCCTACTTCACGTGGCGCAACACCAAGGCCGAGCTCGCGGAGTTCCTCGGGTGGATCTCCGAGGACACCGCCGACTTCATGCGCCCGAACCTGTTCGTGAACACGCCCGACATCCTCACCGAGTATCTGCAATACGGCGGGCGGCCCGCCTACAAGGTACGGGCCGCGATCGCGGCGACCGCCGGAGCCAGCTACGGCGTCTACGCGGGCTACGAGTTGTTCGAGAACGTGGCGCGCCCCGGCTCGGAAGAGAACATCGACAACGAGAAATACGAGTACAAGTTCCGCGACTGGGCCGGCGCGGAAGCGGCCGGGGACTCGCTGGCGCCGTACCTCACCGAGCTCAACCGGTTCCGCCGCGAGCATCCGTCATTGCGGCAGCTGCGCGGGCTGACGATCCACCACAGCGAGGACGACGCCATCCTGGTCTACTCCAAGCACCTGCCGGCGGCACTGACCGCCGACGGCGCCGCCGACACCGTCATCGTCGTCGCCAACGTCGACCCGCACTCGGCGCGGCAGACGATGATCCACCTCGACACCGCCGCGTTCGGCGTGCACCCGGGCGACCCGTTCGAGGTGACCGACCTGATCACCGGCGCAGAGTGGACCTGGATCGATCACAATTTCGTGCGACTCGACGCGTTCCACGAACCCGTGCACGTGCTCCACGTGAAGGCGCACCGATGAACGCCCCGGCCGACTGTATCATCGACGCCGTCGCGACCGGCTCGTACCACGCTCCGCACGACGTCCTCGGGCCGCACCCGGGCGGCGACGGCTGGCTGGTGCGGGTGCGCCGGCCGTTGGCCCGTGCCGTCACGGTGATCACCGCCGACGGTGAGCGCGCCCCGCTGACGCACATCCGCTACGGGATCTGGGAGGGCCCTCTGGCCGCGCAGCCGACGGCGTACGAGATCGCGCCGACCTACGAGGACGACGTGGAGTGGGTCGCGGACGACCCCTACCGGCACCTGCCGACCGTCGGTGAACTCGACCTGCACCTCGTGCGCGAGGGCCGCCACGAACAGCTCTGGGAGGTGCTCGGATCGCGTCTGCGCAGCTTCGACGGCGTCGCCGGTGTGTCCTTCGCGGTCTGGGCCCCGAATGCCCGCGCCGTCCGGGTGATGGGCGACTTCAACGACTGGGACGGTCAGGGCCACGCGATGCGGTCGCTGGGGTCGTCCGGTGTGTGGGAGCTGTTCATCCCCGGCATGGGCGTGGGCAGCCGATACAAGTACGAGCTGCTCTCCGCCCACGGCGGCTGGGTCGTCAAAGCCGACCCGATGGCGCGTGAGGCCGAGGTGCCGCCGGCGACGGCATCCATCGTCACCGACAGCGGCCACCGGTGGTTAGACGAGGAGTGGCTGGACGCCCGTGCTCACAGCTCGCCGCATGATCGGCCGATGTCGGTGTACGAGCTCCATCTCGGTTCGTGGCGGCCGGGTCTCGGGTATCGGGATGCCGCCGACCCGCTCATCGAGTACGTGACGGCGCAGGGCTTCACGCACGTCGAGTTCTTGCCGCTGGCCGAGCATCCGTTCGGCGGCTCGTGGGGGTATCAGGTCACCGGCTACTACGCGCCCACCAGCCGTTTCGGCTCCCCCGACGACCTGCGCTACCTGATCGATCGGCTGCACCAGGCCGGCATCGGCGTGATCATGGACTGGGTGCCCGGTCATTTCCCGAAGGACGACTTCGCGTTGGCCCGCTTCGACGGGCAGCCCCTGTACGAGCATCCCGATCCGCGCCGCGGGGAGCACAAGGACTGGGGCACCTACATCTTCGACTACGGCCGACGGGAGGTGCGCAACTTCCTCGTGGCCAACGCGCTGTACTGGTTCGAGGAGTTCCACGTCGACGGTCTGCGCGTGGACGCGGTGGCCTCGATGCTCTACCTCGACTACTCACGCAACGATGGCGAGTGGGAGCCGAACGTCCACGGCGGTCGCGAGAACCTCGAGGCGATCGGGTTCCTGCAGGAGGTGAACGCCACCGTGTACAAGAAGCACGCCGGCGTCGCGATGATCGCGGAGGAGTCCACCAGCTACCCGGGGGTGACCCAGCCCACGAGCGCGGGCGGACTCGGGTTCGGGTTCAAGTGGAACATGGGCTGGATGAACGACTCCCTGGTCTACATCTCGCGCGACCCGATGTACCGCGCGTACCACGAGGGCGAACTGTCCTTCTCGTTCGTGTACGCCTTCAGCGAGAACTTCGTCCTCCCGATCAGTCACGACGAGGTCGTGCACGGCAAGGGCACGTTGTTCGCCCGGATGCCGGGTGACCACTGGCAGAAGCTCGCGAACATGCGCGCCTTCCTTGCCTACATGTGGGCCCATCCCGGTAAGCAGCTCCTGTTCATGGGCCAGGAGTTCGGGCAGATGTCGGAGTGGTCCGAGGCCCGGGCGCTGGACTGGTGGCTGCTCGACCAACCGTCCCACCGCCAGCTTCACGACTTCGTCGCGACGCTGAACCATACCTACCGTGCGCACGCGCCGCTGTGGTCTCGCGACCACGACGCGTCGGCGTTCACCCGCCTGGGCGCCCCGGACTGGAACCCGACGGTGATGGCGTTCGCCCGGCGCGACCACCACGGCAACAGCGTCGCGGTGGTCTGCAACTTCTCCGGCGTCCCCGTGCACGACTTCTCCCTCGACCTTCCCGAAGCGGGGGAATGGACCGAGCTGCTCAACTCGGATGCCGCCGCCTACGGCGGTTCCGGTGTCGGCAATCTCGGCACCGTGACCACCGACGCGGCAGGCCGCGCGACAATGGTGCTGCCGCCACTGGGCGTGCTCTGGCTGAGTCGATCGGCTTGACCCCGCGCGCCCGGCGTGTTCCGGTCTGAGGTCAGATCGCGAAGCCGAGCGCGCGCATCATGTCGCGCCCGTCGTCGGTGATCCGCTCGGGGCCCCACGGCGGCATCCACACCCAGTTGATGCGGAACTGGTCGACGACGTTGTCGAGGGCCTGCGCCGTCTGCTCTTCGAGCACGTCGGTGAGCGGGCAGCCGGCCGAGGTCAGCGTCATGTGGATGACGAGGGCGTCGTTCTCGTCGTCCCAGCTCAGGTCGTAGATCAAGCCCAGGTCGACGACGTTGATCCCGAGCTCCGGGTCCATGACGTCTTTGAGTGCTTCGGTGACCTCGTCATACTTCTCAGGCGCAAGCGTCTCGGTCATGTAACGATTCTAGACCGGGGTGTCACACGGCCGGCGTGAGAAAGCGGTCATAACCCTCGTCTTCGAGACGGTCGGCCAGCTCGGCCCCGCCCTCCTCGACGATGCGACCGTCGATCATCACGTGCACGAAATCCGGGGTGATGTACCGGAGGATGCGGGTGTAGTGGGTGATCAGCAGCACGCCCAGGTCGGTCTCCGCCTTGGCGCGGTTGACCCCCTCCGAGACGACCTTCAATGCGTCGACGTCCAGCCCCGAGTCGGTCTCGTCGAGCACGGCGATCGCGGGCTTGAGCACCTCGAGCTGCAAGATCTCGTGGCGCTTCTTCTCGCCCCCCGAGAAGCCCTCGTTGACGTTGCGCTGGGCGAACTTGGCATCCATCCGCAGGTTCGACATCGCCGCCTTGACGTCCTTCGTCCAGGTTCGGATGCCGGGGGCTTCACCGTCGATCGCGGTCTTCGCGGTGCGCAGGAAGTTGGTCACCGTGACGCCGGGGATCTCCACCGGATACTGCATCGCCAGGAACAAACCGGCACGAGCGCGCTCGTCCACCGACATCTCCAGCACGTCCTCGCCGTCGAGCGTGATCGTCCCCCCGGTGACGCTGTACTTGGGGTGACCGGCGATCGTGTAGGCGAGCGTGGACTTGCCCGACCCGTTGGGGCCCATGATGGCGTGGGTCTCGCCCGTGCGGATGGTGAGGGTCACCCCGTTGAGGATAGGGGTCTGGCCCGCTTCGGTCTCGACCGTCACCGACAGGTCGCGGATCTCCAGAACAGCCATGTGCGTCTTTCCTTCTTCAGTTCACTTCTTTGGTCACGGCGGGGTCGATGAGGATGTCGTCCCCGTCGATCGTGACCTCGTAGACGGGCACCGGCTCGTAGGCCGGCAGGTTCAGGGGCCGCCCGGTGCGCAGCGAGAACGCCGAACCGTGCGCCCAGCACTCCAGCGACTCGCCCTCGACGAAGCCGTCGGACAGCGAGATGTCGCCGTGGGTGCAGGTGTCGCCGATCGCGTGCACCTCACCGTTCCCGTCGAGGACGACCGCGATGGGCACACCGTCGACCTCCACGCGCACGGCGGTGTCCCGGGTCAGCTCGCTGAGGGCGAGCACGCGCTGCGCGGTCACGCCGATGCTCCCTCGGCCAGTTCGGCGACGATGGCCGCGGTGAGCTCGTCGGCCAGCTCGGCGATGCCGATCTTCTGCACGATCTCGGTCAAGAAGCCGAGCACGACCATGCGGCGCGCCTCGTCCTCGGCGATCCCCCGGGCCTGCAGGTAGAACAGCTGCTCGTCGTCGAATCGCCCGGTGGCACTGGCGTGTCCCGCCCCGGCGATGTCGCCCGTCTCGATCTCCAGGTTCGGGACCGAGTCGGCACGTGCGCCGTCGGTGAGGACGAGGTTGCGGTTGGCTTCGTAGGAGTCGGTGCCGACGGCATCCGGTCCGATCAGCACGTCGCCGATCCAGACGCTGCGCGCGCCCGCACCCTGCAACGCGCCCTTGTACAGCACATCGCCGGTCGTGTGCGGGCCCTTGTGGTGGAGGTACACCTGGCTTTCCAGGTGCTGTCCGGCATCGGCGAACGACAGCCCATACAGATTGCCCTGGGCACCGGGGCCAGCCAGCTCGACAGACGGGTTCACGCGGACCAGGCCGCCACCGAAGCTCACGACGATGTGGGTGAGCGCGGCATCCTTGTCCACCCGCGCCGCGTGCGCGGACGCGTGGACGGCGTCGTCGTCCCACTGCTGCACGGTCACGAGGGTCAGTGCCGCGCCGTCGCGCACGACGATCTCGACGTTCTGCGTCAGCGCCGCGCGGCCGTGGTGACGCAGCAGCACGGTCGCCCGTGAGTTGGGCTCGGCCTCGACCACCAGGTGCATCGCGGCGCGCGCAGCGGCATCCGCCCCGACGACGTCGACGACGACCGGCTCGGCCAGTTCGGTTCCGGCGGGGATGCGCACGTGGTCGGCCCGTGGCACGCGGCGGGAGGCCACCGCGCTCGGGAGGTCTTCCGGGATGAGCACCGTTCCCCGCGGGGCGACGCCCTCGGCGAGGTCGCGCGACACCGCGGCGCCGGCTGAAGCGACGGTCACCGTGACCGCGCCGTCGTCAGCGGGCTCATCGCGCAGCAGCGGTGCGAGCCGGTCCATCGGCGTGTGCTTCCAGTTGACCTCGCGACCGGTCGGCGCACCGAAATCAGCGGGGTCGAACGAGGAGGGTCGCTCGGAGCGCGTCTGCACCGGCACGGCGCCGCGCAACGACGAAGCAGGGTCGAGGTGGCCCTTCGCATCCGCGGGGGCCTGTGTCGCTGTCGTCATCAGCCGACGGATCCTTCCATGCCCATCTCGATGAGCTTGTTCAGTTCGAGCGCGTACTCAATCGGCAGCTCACGGGCGATCGGTTCGATGAAGCCGCGCACGATCATCGCCATCGCTTCGTCTTCGGGCAGCCCGCGACTCATGAGGTAGAACAGTTGCTCCTCGCTGACCTTCGACACCGTCGCCTCGTGACCGAGCTCGACGTCGTCGACACGGATGTCGATCGCCGGGTACGTGTCGGAGCGTGAGATCGTGTCGACCAGCAGGGCGTCGCAGCGGACAGTGTTGGCGGCGTGGTGCGCATTCGCGTCGACGCGGACCTCACCGCGGTACCCGGCCCGTCCGCCGCCGCGCGCGATCGACTTGGAGACGATCGAGGACTGCGTGTACGGCGCC
>NZ_JBKEAY010000056.1:0-3214 GCF_047972865.1 Microbacterium sp. | reverse complement strand
CCGTCGCCGCCGTCCGTGCGGCCGCGCCTCCGGGGTCGGCGGTCGGCGGCATCCGCGGCGGCATGCACCGGCTCATCGAGGCCCTGGCAGCGGACGCCCGCGCCACGGGAGTCGACATCCGTCTCGGTTCCCGCATCGCCGACCCCGCGGGGTTGCCCGGGCGTGCGGTGCTCGCCGCCCCGGGCGTCGCCACGCCCGCGGCACCCGGTCGGCGGATCGTGCTCGCAACGCTCGTCGTCGACGCGCCGTGGCTCGACGCGGCACCCCGCGGGTCCGGACTGCTCGTCGCGCACGGCGCACCCGGCATCCGGGCGCGGGCCCTCACCCATGCGACGGCGAAGTGGGCGTGGCTTCGCGAAGCCGCGGGCGAGCGGCACGTGCTCCGGCTGTCGTACGACGTCGAGCCCGCCGATCTCGCGGCCACCGCCCTAGCCGACGCCCAGGCGCTGCTGGGCGGCCGGTTCGACGCGGTCGCCGGGTTCGCCAGGGTCGAATGGACACGCCCCGCGCCGGCCCCGGCATCCCCCCTTCCCACGGTCGGTGAAACCGTCGCCGGCTCCGGGCTGGCCGGCATCATCGCGCACGCCCGCCGCACGGTCATGGGCCTGCTCGTCTGACGGTGTCGGCGAGACGTCATCTGCCGCCCGCTTTCATTCGCGCCGAACTGCTGCCCGACCGCCGGGTTTCGGACACTTGGGCACGAATGAACGAAGCCCCCCGCTTTCATTCGCGCCGAACTGCTGCCGACACCCCGACGCACCGACAGTTCGGCGCGAACGAACCCCGGTCTCGCAAGATGCACCGGCACCGACTCACCCTGCGCGCAAACCGTGAGGGTTCGGTCGAAGTACGTGGGCTCGCGGCACAACCCTCTGGTTTGTCACTCCCCCCGCGCCGGGGGAGGATGGAGTCATGAGTTCTGCCGCCCTGCGCATCGGCACCCGCGGCAGCGCCCTGGCCCTCACCCAGACCGGCGCTGTCGCCGGGGCGATCACGGCAGCCACCGGTCGCGTCACTGAACTGGTGACGATCACGACGCAGGGCGATCGCTCCCGCGAGCCGCTCTCGCGCGCGGGCGGGACCGGGCTGTTCACCGGTGCGCTGCGCGACGCCCTCGACGCCGGCGAGGTCGACGTGATCGTGCACTCGTTCAAAGACCTCCCCACCGCCGCGCACCCGGCGTTCACGGTGGCGGCCGTGCCGGCGCGCGAAGACCCCCGCGACACGCTGTGCGCGCGGGACGGGCTCACGCTGGGCACCCTGCCGGCCGGCGCCCGGGTCGGAACCGGTTCGCCGCGCCGCGCCGCACAGCTGCGCGCCCGCCGTAGCGACCTGACCGTCGTCGACATCCGCGGCAACGTCGGCACCCGGCTCGGATTCGTGCGGTCGGGCGAACTTGATGCCGTCGTGCTCGCCGCTGCGGGTCTGAGTCGGTTGGGCGAGACCGACGCGGTCACCGAATTCCTCGACCTCGACGCCTGGCCCACTGCGCCCGCGCAGGGGGCGCTCGCCGTCGAAGTACGCCGCGGTGACGAGGACCTCGCCGTCGCGATCGACCACTCCCCCACCCGCGCCGCCGCCGCGGCGGAACGGGCCGTACTGGCCGCGCTGGAAGCGGGATGCTCGGCTCCGGTGGGCGCCCACGCGGTCATCGATGCGGGCCTCCTGCTGCTGACGGCGCGCGTGTACAGCCGCGACGGCACCACCGTGCTCACTGCAGCCCACGCCGCCGACTGGCCCGACCCCGCCGCCCCGGCCGAGGTGGGCGCCCGCGCCGCGGCCGACCTGCTGGCCCACGGCGCCGCGACACTGACCGCACCACCGCACCATGATGACCACGCCTGAGCCACGAGAGCCGCACATGATCGACCGCCCCCGGCGCCTCCGGAGCTCCCCCGCCATGCGCCGCCTCGTCGCCGAACACCGCCTGCACGCCGCCGATCTCATCCTGCCGATGTTCGTCCGTGAGGGCGCCAGCCAGCCGGTGCCGATCTCGTCGATGCCGGGCGTCGTGCAGCATTCGCTCGACTCGTTCAGGCGGGCCATCGCGGATGCCGCGGCGGCCGGCATCGGTGGCATCATGCTGTTCGGGGTGCCCGAGCACAAGGATGCTGTCGGCTCCGGCGCGACCGACCCCGACGGCATCCTCAACGTCGCCACCCGGATCGCGGTCGCCGAGGCCGGGGGCGCACTGGTCGTGCAGACCGACCTCTGCCTGGACGAATTCACCGACCACGGTCACTGCGGCGTGCTCGATGCCGACGGACGGATCGACAACGACGCGTCGCTCGTGCGCTACCGCGAGATGGCGCTCGCGCAGGCGGACGCCGGGTCCGAACTGCTGGGCCTGTCGGGCATGATGGACGGGCAGGTCGCCGCCGTCCGCGATGCTCTCGAGGACGCAGGTCACACCGACACCGCCATCCTCGGGTATGCCGCGAAGTACGCGTCGGCGTTCTACGGACCGTTCCGCGAGGCGGTGCAGTCCTCGCTGACCGGCGACCGCCGCACCTACCAGATGGACGCGGCGAACCGTCGCGAGGGTCGGCGCGAGATCGAACTCGACGTCGCCGAGGGCGCCGATGTCGTGATGGTCAAGCCCGCCATGAGCTACCTCGATGTGCTCGCCGATGCCGCCGCGGCCTCCCCCGTGCCGGTGTGGGCGTACCAGGTGTCGGGCGAGTACGCCATGATCGAGGCCGCCGCCGCGCACGGCTGGATCGACCGTCGCCGCGCGATCGAGGAGTCCGTGCTCAGCATCAAGCGTGCGGGAGCCGGAGCGGTCATGACCTACTGGGCGACCGAGATCGCGGGGTGGCTGCGATGACGACGAATGCCGCAGAGTTCGCCCGGGCCCGCCAGGCCATGCCCGGGGGCGTGAACTCGCCCGTCCGCGCGTTCGGTGCGGTCGGTGCGGATCCGCGCTTCTTCGTGTCTGCCTGCGGCGCGTACGTCACCGACGTCGAGGGACACGAGTACGTCGACCTCGTCGGCTCGTGGGGTCCCGCGATCCTCGGGCACGCACACCCCGCCGTCGTGGATACCGTGCAGCACGCCGCTGCCCGCGGGCTCGGTTTCGGGGCATCCACCCCGGGCGAGACGCAGTTGGCAGAGCTCATCCGTGCCCGCCTGGACCGCGACGGCGCCCGCCCCGTCGACAAGGTCCGCCTCGTCTCCACGGGTACCGAGGCGACCATGACGGCGCTGCGGCTCG
>NZ_JBKEAY010000029.1:0-5014 GCF_047972865.1 Microbacterium sp. | reverse complement strand
CCGGTGTCGGGGCGCATCCGCATCGACGGTGTCGACCTGCGCGCGCTGACGGCCGCGGAACGGGCTCACGCCGTTTCGGCGGTGCTGCACGACGATCACCTGCTCGACGGCACGATCGGGGACAACGTCGCGCTCGGCCGGCCGGAGGCGAGTGACGGGGAGATCGCGGCGGCACTGTCGGCCGTCGGCCTCGGAGGCTTCGTCGATGGTCTGCCGGGCGGCATCCGCACCCGGGTCGGCCCCGGCGGCCGGGCCCTGTCCGGAGGGCAGCGGCAGCGCGTCGCCGTGGCGCGCGCGCTCGTCGAGGCGGCACCGCTCACGCTGCTCGACGAGCCCACCTCGGCGCTGGATGCCGACAGCGCCCGGCTCGTGGTCGCCGCCGCGGCCGGGTTGGCCCAGGCCGGCAGCGTCGTGCTCGTCTCGCACGATCTTGCCGCGGTATCGACGGCCGATCAGGTTGTGGTGCTCGACGCGGGCCGTGTCGTGCAGCAGGGTTCGCCGTCCGAACTGGCGAGGGTGCCGGGCCGGTTCCGTGAGCTGCTGCGCGACGACCGAGGTTGAGCCCGGGTGTCGCTTTCGGTGGGTGCGGCCACTGGGTAGGCTCCGGCTGTGATCACGCCGGCATCCCTCGTTGCGACCGCCATCGGGGTGGCCGTGCTCGCGGTCGTCGCCACCGTGGTGTTGGCGGCGTACCGGGTGCCGCGGCTGTGGGAGCCGGTCGTCGCGATCGCCCGCGGTGCCGTGCAGCTTGCGGTGATCAGCGTGATCCTCGGCGGCATCATCACCGACCCGGTGCTGATCGGCCTCGCGTTGCTGGTGATGTTCACGATCGCCAGCGGTGTCGCGACCGGTCGAGTCGGCTGGAGCCCGCGCGCGTTCGCGGCGATGGCGTCCTCGATCGCTGCGGGCGCCGTGGTCACCCTCACGATCGTGTTCACGACGGGAACGCTCGAGTTCACGGCGCGCTATACGCTGGCGATTGGGGCGATCGTGATCGGCAACGCCATGGGCATCGCCACCCTCACCGGGCGCACGTTCCGCACCACCGTCCACGACCACTGGGACGAGGTCGAGGGGTGGCTCGCGCTGGGAGCGCGACCGCGGCAGGCCACCGTCGCACTCGGGCGTCAGGCGGTGCGTCTCGCGCTGATCCCGTCGATCGACCAGACCAAGACGACGGGGCTGGTGGTGCTTCCCGGGGCGTTCGTGGGCGCGATCTTCGGCGGCATCTCCCCGCTGGAAGCGGGGCGGTTCCAACTCGTCGTGCTCGCCGCGCTCATGGCCGCCGGGGCGATCACCGCGGTGATGGTTGCGCTGTGGTGGGGGAACGTGCGTACGAGGCCTGCAATGTCGGGAACCGCTCGGTGAGCGAAAGCTGCGCGAAGTCCTCCAGGCGTGCGACGCTGTCGCAGAGGTCGTGCAGGGGGGTCTCGGCATCGCCGCCGATCCGGATGCCCCAGCATCCCACCCGTGCGCGTTCCGCCGCCGTGCGCAGCGCGCTCGCCAGCGCAGGTGTGTCGAACACCCCCTCACCGTCGCTGACGATGAGTGCGCGCCCTCCCGCGGTCGCGGGCAGCGACAGGAGGCGGATCAGCTCGGTGACCGGCGTCTCCAGCGAGGTCCCGCCGCCGTAGTAGTGCGACAGGATGTCGGTGAGTGCTCGTCGTGCACCATGCCGGTCAGTCGCCCGCACCGTGCGGGGCGAGGGTTGGCCGGTGCCGCCGAAGCCGCTGTAGATGAGGTCGGCGCCGTCGGCGCGGGCCACCTGCGTGCATGCCAGCACGGTCGCCATCGACCAGGTGCGCCGGGTGTGCTGCCCATCGAGCAACAGCTGCATCGATCCCGACTCGTCGACCGCGATGTTCAGCGGCGCCGCCGGAGTCCGCTTCCTTTCGCGGGCGCGCAGTCCGCCCCGGTTCCAAGCATTCCAGAGCAGGGTTTCGCTGCTGGGATCGGCCAGTGCCGACCAGACGCCCGTCTCGACGCGGGCGAGGTCGCGGGTGCGGTCCTGCTCGACCCGCTGTTGACGATGCGGGGTGGTCAAGCCGTGGTGCGCGGCCAGTCCGTGACGACAGGTCGCGACCAGGCGGCGCAACCCGTCCACTCCGTCCGCGTCGATGAGCGCGGCGAACAGCTCCTCGCCTCGGGTGCCCCGGTTCGTCGCGGTGGTGGCGGCATCGTCAGGGGCGGGGCGGTCCTGCCCGTCGCCGAGGCAGAACGACGAAAAGGCGCCGTCGGCAGCGCCCTCGGCGTCGCCCTCGGGGTCGCTGTCGTCGGGCGCGTCGGCGGCTTCGCGCTCGGGGACACCGGCGAACAGGGGGAGCAGGGAGGCGGCCACCGTGGGGGTCCACTCCCGGCAGGCGTACTCGTCACCGACCGTCAGCGATCGCAGAGCCCGGGTGCGGGGATCGTCGATGAAGCGCTCCAACACGAGTGCGCGGTGCGGTGCGTGCTCGTGGCCGTATGGGTCGACACGCGGCCCGGCCAGCAGCAGCAGGGCGAACACGTCACGCGTGACCGCGGCAACGTCACCCGCCTCGCGACCGACCAGGTGTGCGACAGCTCGCGTGAGGTCGGCGCCGTGGTGGTCCCAGAGTTGGTCTGCGAGCCAGTCCTGCTCCAGGAGCAACGTCGCGGCGTCGGTCACCGCGGCCCGTCGCCCGCGACCAGCCGGGTGATGGCGAGGTCGGCTGCGGCGAGTGACTCGGCGGCGTCCTCGTGCGATTCGACGATGCCGACATCGGCGTCGCGCAGATCTGCGGCGGCCTCGGCGAGGGCGCGGTGTTTGCGACGGGCTTCACGCGCCCAGGCCTCGCGCGTGGGAGCGTCATCGCCGCTCCGCGCCCGACACACGTCCGTCAGCAGGCGCGCTCGGTCGACCAGATCGAGTCGGGCCGCAAGGGCCGGGTCGCTGGCGAGCGCGACCCGCCGCACCGCGACGCCACGACGTTCCGGATCGTCCCACAGCGTGAAACGCAGTGCCGTCAGGTCACCGCGTGCCGCCCGCTCTCGACCGCGCAGCCAGGCATGCGCCCGCACGATGCGCAGCGACGTGCGCCAGCGGCGATCGGAAAAGACCATCCCGTCGTCTCGCAGGTGGTCCCGAAGATCGAGGATCCGCTCCCGGAGATCGTCGTCGATGCCGACGCGTCGCACAGCCAGCTGGTGCCGATCGAGCTCGGCTCGGGTGAGGCGGCGGGAGGGCACGTCCGGTGCGGCGGGCGAATCGCGCTGTGCGAGCAGCGAGGCGGCATCCGCGCGCCGCAGATAGTCCACCGGCACCCGCACCAGCAGCCGATCCCACAGTGCGCGCGCGTCGTCGGAGCCGTCTTGCCCCGGAATGTCGTTGCCGGCGGTGAACGCGGTGCGAAGGGGAATGGGGTGGATGCTGCGGCCCCCGTCCACTTCGTGGCGAATGCGATCGCTGAGGGCGGCGAGCAGGTCGTGTCCGAGTTCGGGAGCAATGTGCCCGATCTCGTCGAGAAAGGCCCATTCGCAGTCCAGCAGGTACCCGTCGATCGTCCGACGATAGGCGCCATGATCGCGCAGCCCTGGAATGTCGAGGGGGCCGAGAACGGCGGCATCCGACCTCGTTCGCGACAGGCTCTGTTCGAACAGGCGCCCCTCCAGCGAGGCGGCGAAGGCGCGCACCAGCGTGGTCTTCCCGGTGCCGGGAGGACCCAGCAGAAAGATGTGCTCACCGGCGAGCACGGCGAGTTGCATCGCCAGGATCTGTTCGGCGCGCCCGGGGAAGGCGTCGCCGAGGTCGCGCGCGTGGGTGTCCCAGAATCCCGGTGCCGCGGCCTTCGCTTCCCGCGGTGCGGCCAGTGTCGCCGTCGCGCTCATCGGGCGCGGCCCGTGGGTACGTGCCGGTCGGCGTGGGAGTGGGGGTGTCCGCTCTGGGCGTGTCGGTCGGCGTGGGAGTGGGCGTGTCCGCTCTGGGCGTGTCCGCCGTGTGAGGGCGCGCTCGCGAGGGCGCCCGCGGGGTGAGGTGCGCCCGGGCGACGCACATGGAATCCGATCCCGCCCCGCGTCCAGCCGGCGAACGGGTCCTGCCACCGGGACCATCCTTCCGGTCCGAGCGCGAGCTCCTCGTCGGTGAGCACGGCGCGCTCCAGACGCCGGTTGACATCAGCGGGGTCGAGGCCGACGCCGATGAAGACCAACTCCTGCGCCGGAGCGTCGTCGAACTGACTCCAACGGGCGATCGGCTCGAACCGCGCGTTCACGCCCGCCTGCGACCACAACCCCACCACGCCCGGAGCGCTGGCGAGCCAGAAGAAGCCCTTCGCGCGGTGCAGCCCCGGCCACGGTGTGCCGATGGCCTGCGCGAGCCGGATCGGGTGGAATGGGCGGGACGAGCGGAAGACCGTGGAGCCGATGCCGTATTCGAGTGTTTCGGGCGTGTGGGTCTGCCCGTCCAGCTCCTGCTGCCAGCCCGGATCCTGCTCGGCCAGGGCATGGTCGAACAGGCCGGTGTCGAGGACCTCCCCCAGTTCGACGTGTCCGAAAGTGGTGGTGAGTTGTCGCGCGCGCGGATTCAGTGTGCGCAGGAACGCGCACAACGCGCCGAGGTCTGCACGGTCCACCAGATCGGCCTTGTTCACGACGATCACATCGGCGAACTCGACCTGGTCGATCAGCAGGTCGGCGATGCTGCGATTGTCGACCTCGCTCACACCGATGCCGGCCTGGGCGAGCGTCTTGGCGCTGTCGAGCGTGTCGAGAAAACTCGCGGCATCCACCATGCTCACCATCGTGTCGAGCGTCGCCAACCGAGACAGGGTGCGCCCGGCCTCGAGGTCGAGGTCGAAGGTCGCGGCGACCGGCATCGGTTCGGAGATGCCGGTCGATTCGATGAGGATCGTGTCGAAGCGCCCTTCACGGGCGAGCTCGGCGACCGACACCAGCAGGTCTTCGCGCAGGGTGCAGCAGATGCATCCGTTGCTCATCTCGACCAGCTTTTCGGGAACGCGCGCAAGCTGAAGTGGCCCGTCCACGAGACGGGAGTCGA
>NZ_JBKEAY010000144.1:0-34535 GCF_047972865.1 Microbacterium sp. | reverse complement strand
GCCAGACGCTGAGCGACTTCGATGCGGACGACGCCGACCTGCTCTCCGTTCGGCCCGACGAGGCGGACCTCGGGGACGCGGATGCGCTCATTGGTGCGGGGATCGCTGATGCGGAACTCCTCTTCGATGCGGATGACGGGCCCCGGGACACGTGCGTCCCCCGGGCGGAAGAGCACCCCAGCCACCCCGCGCGACGCACTTGCATCGCTACTGTTCCTGCACCCTGGCTACCCCGGCGATGCGGGGCGGAGTGCGCGACCCGGTAGCCTGAAGCGGCAAGCGCGGGTGGGATGTGATCCTCTTTCGATCCGAAGCAGACCGCTCCGGTGCCCGCCAAGTCTAGCAGAGAGCACGACGTGACTACGATCCCGGACCCCTCCTCCGACGCCGATGCCCGGCACGCGCGCTGGGAGGAACAAGAACGCGCCGCTCGCTCGGCGACACGCGACATCGCCGACGTCCCCGCCGTGGAGGTCATCACCACGACGGCGGTGCACCTGATGAGCGCGGCCGCCGTCAAGGTCGGGCTGGCCGATGCACCGGAGACGCAACGCGACCTCGACGAGGCGCGCAAGCTCATCAACGCCCTGGCCGGGCTGATCACCGCCGGCGCACCCGAGATCAGCGACATGCACGCACGATCCCTGCGCGACGGCCTCCGCTCGGTGCAGCTGGCCTTCCGGGAGGCATCCGCCGTCCCCGACCCGATCGGTCAGGGACCGGGCGAGAAGTGGACCGGTCCAGTCACCTGATCCCCGGGATCCGCCGCCTGCCGCCCCGCCCCGCGCCCCCGGTCGGCCGTGAGACAGCATCCGCGTGGTCGAGACTGCCGGGAATACTCGCGGTCTCGACCATCCAGGTGCGGTCTCGTGGATTCGGGAGCCACACGGGTCAGCGCGCGCGCAGGAGTTTCACGGTCAGAGAGTCGACGAGCACGGCGATGCGGTCATCGGCGGCCCACCGGGCGGCGAGTCGCTGCATGACGGCGTCCAGTTCGGCCTGATCGAGTCCCGCCATCAGGTGCAGACTGACGACGAGTTCGGGCCCGCGCAACCGGCTCTGCGGGTCGCCCGCGGTGACGGACAGGTCGAGGATGCCCAGTTCTGCGCCGATGCTCTCCTGCAGTCCCGCGAACACCTCCGGTGATGACGGCGACGGCTCCCACGGCTGCCCCTGTCCGATGGCCCACACGGCGGGGCGGCGCAGCACGAACTCGGTGGGCGAGCCGGGGTCGATCACGATGAGATCGGTGTCGTCATCCGCCGCGGCGAGCGCCGTACGGGTACCCTCGGCCGGCACCGGCCGCGCCGACGGATCCCACGCCGTCATGGTCCCCACCGACGTGAACACGGGGAGCACCCGCCGCCCATCGGGCGCGGCGACCGTGACGATGGACAGTTCCTGTGTCTTGTCGACCGGCAGCCCCGTGGGGCCGACGCCTTCGTCCCCCTTCTCGGCCACGAGCGGAATCAGCAGTCGTGCCCGGCGATATGCCTCCACGACGGCGACCGCATCGCCGGAGCCGCCGCGGAACGCCGTCAGCGCGGCCAGCAGCGACGGATCGGCGGAGCCGTCGTCGTCGGCGTGCGGATTGGCCTGAAAGCTCCGCCCTTCCCAGGGAACGCCCGCCGAGTCGCCCGGTGCG
Source organism: Microbacterium sp. (assembly GCF_047972865.1). Lineage (GTDB taxonomy): Bacteria > Actinomycetota > Actinomycetes > Actinomycetales > Microbacteriaceae > Microbacterium. The sequence goes on along the minus strand of NZ_JBKEAY010000144.1, from coordinate 32,890 downwards.
CTGGCATCGTCATCCGCGGGCGACATCCAGGGCCTCCGCCAGGGTGAACGCCCCCGCGTACAGCGCTTTGCCCACGATCGTCCCCTCGACGCCCAGCGGCACCAACTCCCGCAGCGCGGCGATGTCGTCCAGACTCGATACCCCGCCGGAGGCGACGACGGGCTTCGCGGTGCGCTCGGCGACCTGACGCAGCAGGTCGAGGTTCGGGCCCTTGAGGGTGCCGTCCTTGGTGACGTCGGTGACGACGTAGCGGCTGCACCCGGCATCCTCGAGCCGGTCGAGCACCTGCCACAGGTCGCCGCCCTCCTTGGTCCATCCCCGTGCGGCGAGAGTCGTGCCGCGAACGTCGAGGCCCACCGCGATGGAATCGCCGTAACGGCCGATCACGTTGGCGGCCCACTCCGGGTTCTCCAGGGCCGCCGTGCCGAGGTTGATCCGGCTCGCGCCGGACTCCAGCGCCGATTCGAGCGTGTCGTCGTCGCGGATGCCGCCCGACAGCTCAATCTGCACGCCGCGCAGCTGTTTGATGACCTTGCGCAGGATCGCCGTGTTCGAGCCGCGACCGAAGGCCGCGTCGAGGTCGACCAGGTGGATCCACTCGGCGCCCTGACGCGCCCACGTCAGAGCGGCCTCGACGGGGTCGCCGTAGTTGGTTTCGGTGCCGGCTTCGCCCTGGGTGAGGCGGACGGCCTTCCCGTCGGCGACATCGACGGCCGGAAGGAGGGTCAGTGCGGGGGTCGAGGCGAAATCGTTCATGGCTCCGGGTGGGATCGGGGTGTGCGCGGCTCGCACATCGACCGAGACTAGCCCCGCGGCAACGCCTGAATCCAGTTGGCGAGGAGGCGGATACCCGCCGCCCCCGATTTCTCGGGGTGGAACTGCGTCGCCGACAGCGGACCGTTCTCCACCGCAGCCAGGAACGGCGCACCGTAATCGCTCCACGTGACGACCGGCTCGCGAAAGGGCTTCAGCACCTCGAGCGTCCAGTGCTGGGCGGCGAACGAGTGCACGAAATAGAACCGTTCGTGCTCGATCCCATCGAACAGCACCGACCCGGCGCCAGCCCGTACCGTGTTCCATCCCATGTGCGGCAGCACGGGCGCATCGAGCTCGGTGACCACGCCCGGCCACTGCCCCATGCCCTCCGTGTCGACGCCGCGCTCGACCCCGCGACCGAACAGCACCTGCATCCCGACACAGATGCCCAGGACCGGCAAGCCGCCCGCGAGACGCCGTTCGATCGCTTCGTCACCGCGGCTGGCGTGCAACGCTTCCATGACCGCGCGGAACGCGCCGACGCCGGGAACGACGAGCCCCGCAGCATCCTGCAGCAGCCCTCGGTCTGAGGTCAGCCGCGCGTCGGCACCGGCCTCGGCCAGCGCCTTCACCGCGGAGTGGACATTGCCCGAGCCATAGTCGAGCACCGCCACCACCGGTGCGTCGGTCACAGCGCCCCTTTCGTACTCGGGATGCCCTGAACGAGCGGATCGAGGGCCTTGGCCTGGCGGAATGCGCGAGCGAACGCCTTATATTCCGCTTCGGCGATGTGGTGGGGGTCGCGTCCGGCGAGAACCGTGACGTGCACCGTGAGTCCCGCGTGGAAGGAGATGGCCTCGAAGGTGTGACGCACGAGTGAGCCGGTGAAGTGCCCACCGATGAGGTGGTGCTCGAAACCGGCGGGTTCACCGGCGTGCACCAGGTAGGGACGCCCGCTGATGTCGACGACCGCCTGCGCGAGGGCCTCGTCCAACGGCACGAGAGCATCGCCGTAGCGGGAGATGCCCGCCTTGTCGCCCAGCGCGGTGCGGATGGCCTGGCCGAGCACGATGGAGATGTCCTCCACGGTGTGGTGGGCATCGATGTCGGTGTCGCCCGACGCGCGGACGGTGAGATCTGTCAGCGAGTGCTTCGCGAACGCGGTGAGCATGTGGTCGAAGAAGGGCACACTGGTGTCGATGCGGCTGGTGCCGGTGCCGTCGAGATTCAACTCCAGTTCGACGGTCGACTCGCTGGTGACGCGGTGGACCGCTGCCGTACGCGGGGCGGAGGTGCTCATGTCCCCGAGTCTATCGACGCGAGCGCATCCAGAAACGCGGTCGTCTCCTGGGCGGTCCCCGCCGTGACGCGCAGGCTGTGCGGGATGCCGACGTCGCGGATGAGGATGCCCCGATCGTAGAGCTGTTGCCAGGTGCGCGCGGGGTCGTCGACGCCGGAGAACAGCACGAAATTCGTCGAGCTCGGGGCGGGCGTGTAGCCGAGGGCTTCCAGCGTGGCCGAGATACGGTCGCGTTCCCCGATGATCGCGTCCACCATGCCGAGCATCGTGGCGGCGTGCCGCAGCGCCGCCGACGCAGCCGCCTGCGTAAGAGCGCTGAGGTGGTAGGGCAGACGGACCAGGCGCAACGCGTCGATCACGGCGGGATCGGCGGCCAGGTAGCCGACGCGCGCGCCCGCGAACGCGAACGCCTTGCTCATCGTGCGCGAGACGACCAGGCGCTCGCGTCCCGGCAGCAGCGTGAGCGCCGACGGGGCATCGCGCGGAGCGAACTCCTGGTAGGCCTCGTCGACGATCACGACCCCCGGCGCGGCGTCGTACACCGCGGCGATCACCTCGAGGCTCGCCGCGGTACCGGTGGGATTGTTCGGTGCGCAGAGGAAGACGACGTCCGGTTGCACGTCTGCGACCTGCGCGGCGGCGCGTTCGGGGTCGAGCGTGTAGTCAGCCTCTCTCGTCCCGGCGACGTAGGTGGCCCCCGTGGCCCCGGTCAGCAACGGATACATCGAGTACGTGGGGGCGAACGAGAACGCGGTGCGGCCCGGTCCGGCGAAGGCCAGCAGCAGGTGCTGCAGCACTTCGTTGGAACCGTTGGCCGCCCAGATCTGGGAGGGCGACAGACCGTGGCCAAGGTAGTCCGCAAAACCCTCCCGCAACGTCGTGAACTCGCGATCGGGATACCGGTTGACGTCTTGCAGGGCTTGCGCCACGGCATCGAGGATGTCCGCGGCGACCTCGCGCGGCACGGGATGCGTGTTCTCATTGACGTTAAGGGTGACGGGAAGTAAGGCCTGCGGCGCACCATAAGGCGTCAGGCCGCGCAGGTCGTCACGAAGGGGGAGGTCGTCCAGGCTCGTACTCACGCCCCCATGCTAGGCGCCGCACCCGGCCGCGATCGGCGGCGCAGCGGTCATCGCGAGGGTCGTGTTGCCGTCAGCCCGCGTACTGCGCCGGGATCGCGATCGATTGCCCCGGATCCAGACGCGCGCCCGAGAGCGCGTTGAGGCGCACGATGTCGTCGACGACGTCGCGCGGATCGGCACTCGGAGCGACCCGCTCGGCGATCGCCCACAGGCTGTCGCCGGGCATGACCGTGACGACCTCGAACGCCTCGTCGGCGCCGCCCGCCGCCGACGAGGCCGAGGCGAGCGCTCCCCCGCCGGAGAGGACCGCGATCGCCAGCGCGATGACCGCCGGCAGCGCCGCGAGCACACGCCGGCCGCGCAGCGTCAGTCGCAGGCGGGTCTGCGGGAGCGAGCGGGCGGCGGGTAGATCGATGGCGGTCATGTCATGCCTCCAAGAAGTGTGGAGAGGTTCGTATTCGACCTTCGGCCGGGAAGGCCGGATACGAATCTCTCTTCCGAACTTATCTTCGATATCGTGGATTGTCAAACGGGGCTCCGAATCGGAAATCAATCGAAGACGACACGCGGGCGCCTGCCGATCGACAACCGAAGCACGGGATACCGTTTCGATGACAAGACCCCACCATCGACCTCCGACATCCGCCTCACGCGGCCGAAGATCGGCGGTGACACCGAAGGAGCACGGCCGATGACCGACAAGCCGCAGACCCGCCGACGCAAGAACCTGAGCGACAAGCAGCTGGCCATCCTGGAGGTGATCCAGCGCTCCATCGCGCAGCACGGGTATCCGCCGAGCATGCGCGAGATCGGCGACGCGGTGGGACTCAAATCGCTCTCCAGCGTGACGCATCAGCTCAACCAGCTGGAACTGAGCGGCTACCTCCGTCGCGACGCAGGCAAGACGCGCGCGATGGAGGTGCTGATCGATCTGCCGGGAGCGAGCACCGAGAACCCGGCCGACCTCGCCCCCGCCGTCGGCGACGCCGCACTCGTGCCGCTCGTGGGCCGCATTGCGGCGGGGGTGCCGATCACGGCCGACCAGCAGGTCGAGGAGATCTTCCCGCTGCCGCGTCAGCTCGTCGGCAAGGGTGAGTTGTTCATGCTCAAAGTCAGCGGCGATTCGATGATCGATGCGGCGATCTGCGACGGCGACTGGGTCGTGGTGCGCACACAGGCCGACGCCGACAGCGGCGACATCGTGGCGGCCATGCTCGACGGCGAGGCCACCGTCAAGACCTTCCGCCGTCGCGACGGCCACACCTGGCTGCTCCCGCGCAACTCGGCCTTCGAGCCGATCCTCGGCGACGAGGCGGTCGTGCTCGGCAAAGTTGTCGCCATCCTGCGCGCGGTCTGAGCTCGCCGGTGTCGTCCCCGCGGGGCATGATGAGGGTATGACCTCCCCCACCGCCGACGAGCTCGACGAACTCCGCGCACGCGTGCGCTCGCTCGAAGTCGACAACGCCCGGCTCGCCACCGCTGGCCGTGGCGGCCGAACGCGCTCGATCCTGTCGGCCGTGTGCATCGTCGTGGCCTCGATCCTGTTGCCGGTCTCGATCGTGACCGCGTGGGCGCGCGTGCAGTTGGTCGACGAGGAGTCCTTCGTCGCGACCCTCGCGCCGCTCGTCGACGATCCGGCCGTGCAGAACCTCGCGATCGAACAGACTCAGCGGGCGATCGACACCCAGATCGACTTCGACGCCCTCACCGGGAGCGTCTTCGACGGAATCAGCGAGCTGGGCCTGGGCCCCGCCGCCGAGTCGGCGTTGCGCGCGCTGGAGCAACCTGCTGCCCAGGGCATGCAGAACCTCGTGAACGACGCTGTCGCCTCCGCCGTGCGTTCGGACGCCTTCTCGGATGTGTGGGCGGCGACGGTGCGTTCGGCGCACCGAGCGCTCACGACGGCCGCCACCTCCGACGGCGCGGGGCTGATCGTCCTCAACGCGGACGGACTCGGCATCCCGGTCGGCACCGTCGTGGCCCAGCTCAAGCAGAATCTCGTCGACGACGGCGTCGGGATCGCCGCGGCGATCCCGACGGTCGATCGCGTCATCATCGTCGGCTCCGGCGAGGGCGTCACCATCTTGCGCACCGCGTACGCGCTCGCCGACGTGGTCGGCTGGACGCTGCCGATCGCTGTGCTCGTCCTGTTCGCCGCGGGCGTCGCGCTCGCGCGCCGCCGCGCGAGCGCGGTGGCCGGTTCCGGCGTGGGCCTGGCCCTCGGTGCCGGCGCCCTCGGCCTGGCCTTCTCGCTCGGCGGAACCGTGGTCACCACGGCGGCGGGGCGCCTCGACCCCACGGCCATGCAGGTGATCTACCAGGCGCTCGTGGGCACGATGGCCCAATCCGCCTGGGTGATCGCGCTCCTGGGCGTATTCCTGGTCGTCCTCGGGTGGGTCATGGGCCGCTCCCGTGGCGCCACCGCCGCGCGTGAGACGGTGGGTGCCCTCAACCGCCACGCCCGCGCGGCAATCGCGCACCGCGGAATCGACACCGGCGCCTTCGGCGCGTGGCTCGGCCGTCATCGCGTGACCGTCCGCACGCTCGTCGTGATCGGTGCCGCGCTGTGGCTTTTCGGTGCGCGTCCACTCGGCATTGAAGACGTGATCCTTGTGACGCTCACCGCGCTCGTCGTCGCGGGCGTGCTCGAGGTGCTGCAGCGCCGCCCCGACGAGCACCGCCAGTTCGCGGCTGCCGCGAGCGAGGTGGCCTCGTGACGACCTCGCCCTACGGCTCGTGGGAATCGCCGCTCACCGCCGCCGCCGCATCGGCGGGATCACTCCGCCTGGAGGGGGCGGCATTCGTCGGCGACGAGATCTGGTGGGGTGAGGGGATTCCCGCCGAGGGCGGGCGCACGGCGGTGCGGCGCCGGACGGCCGCGGGCGAGATCGACGAGGTGCTGCCGAGTCCGTGGAGCGCGCGGTCGCGCGTGCACGAGTACGGCGGCGGGTCGTGGACCGCATCCCCCGACGGCCGCCTCTTCTTCGTCGAAAGGTCCGACCAGCGGGTGTGGCTGCTGGCCCCCGGCGACGCCCCCGTGCCACTCACGCCCGACACCGACGGCCTCGTGCGCCACGGCGGGCTGAGCTGGCAGGCGGACACCCTCCTCGCCGTGCGCGAAGACCATCGCGGCGACGGCACACCGCGACGGTCGATCGTGGCCGTCCCCGCACAACCGGGACCTGCGACGGTGGAACTGGCGACCGGCTCCGACTTCGTCGCCCAGCCCGCGCTGTCCCCGGACGGCACCCGGCTGGCGTGGGTCGCCTGGGACCACCCCGACATGCCGTGGGACGCCACCCGCATCTGCACCCGCGTACTCAACGACGGTGACACCCACGCGGTCACGACCGGAACGACGGCGGCGCTGCAGCCGGCGTGGTGGGGCGATGATCTCGTGTACATCGACGATCCGACCGGGCGGTGGAACCTTTACCGCACCGGGCGCGGCGCTCTCGCTCCCGCCGACGCCGACACCGGCGGCGGACTGTGGGTCCTCGGACTGCGCTGGTACGCACTGCAGGACGACGGCGGTGTCGTCGCGGTGCGCACGCACGGCTCGGACCGCCTGGTCCGGATCTCGCCGGACGGGCACGTCACCGACCTCCCCGTGTCGGCGACCTCCCGGCTGGTCATCAACGCGACCGACGGCACCCGCACCCTCGTGTCGGGGACGGCGCCGGGAACGACCGGCCTGTGGCTCGTCGACGGCGATGCCGTGACGCTCGTGCACTCGGCGACGATCGGTCTCGACGAGCAGTGGCTCCCGGTCGCGAGACCGATGACCGTCGCCGGTCCGCGCGGGCCGGTCCACGCCTTCGACTATCCACCCACGAACCCGCTCGTCACCGCTGCCGACGGCGAGCGGCCACCGTACGTCGTGTTCGTACACGGCGGCCCCACCGCCCACGTCGGCGGCGTCGCCGACACCAAGACGGCCTACTTCACCAGCCGCGGCATCGGCGTGCTCGACGTCAACTACGGCGGGTCGACCGGCTACGGGCGCGCGTATCGCGAGCGATTGCGCGGACAGTGGGGCGTCGCGGACGTGGCCGACGTCGTCGCGGCCGCGCGGGCGCTGGCCGCCGACGGTGCGGACGCGGCCCGCATCGCGATCGAGGGCGGTTCGGCCGGCGGCTGGACGGTGCTCGGTGCGCTGGTGGCCTCGGACGTGTTCGCCGCTGGGATCAGCCGCTACGGCGTCGGCGACGCCCGGATGCTCGCCGCCGATACGCACGACTTTGAAGCGCGCTACCTCGACGGGCTCATCGGACCGCTTCCGGAGGCCGAAGAGGTGTACCGCGCCCGCTCACCGCTGAGCCACGCGGATCGTTTCCGCGTCCCGCTGCTCCTGCTGCAGGGCGACGAGGATGCCGTTGTGCCCCCCTCCCAGGCCGAAGCGATCCGCGATGCGCTCGCGGCCCGCGGCATCCCGCACGCCTACGTGCTCTACCCGGGCGAGGGACACGGGTTCCGGCGGGCCGAGACCATCGTGCACGCCCTCGAGTCCGAACTGGCCTTCCTCGGCGCGGTCTTCGGGTTCGACGCGCCCGGCGTCCCACCGATCGATCTGTCCTGACCGCGGTCACTCCACCACGAACGGCGCGAGCTCTGCGGCCAGCCGCTCCGAGACGTGCGCGTGCACGGCCGTGCCGCCCGGTTCGTGGCTGGTCGCCACGATGTGTCCGCTGGAATGGACCGCCGAGACCAGATCGCCCCGGTCGTACGGAACCAGCGCACGCACTTCGACGGCCGGCAGTGGAAGCGCCGCCTCGATCGCGGCGCGCAACACGTCGATGCCCTCACCGGTGCGCGACGACACGGCGTGCCCATCCGGCTCCAACCCGAGCAGCACCAGTCGCTCGCCCTCGTCGAGCAGGTCAACCTTGTTGAACACGACGAGTTCGCGCGTGGCCCGGGCTCCGACATCCGCCATGACCTCACGCACCGTCGCCAACTGGGCCGCCGGATCGGGATGCGCCGCGTCGACGACGTGGACGATGACGTCGGCCGCGCCCACCTCTTCGAGCGTTGACCGGAACGCCTCGACGAGCTGATGCGGCAGGTTCCGAACGAATCCGACGGTGTCGGTGAGGGTGTAGATGCGGCCGTCGGCTGCCTCGGCCCGGCGGACGGTGGCATCCAGCGTCGCGAACAACGCGTTCTGCACCAGCACACCGGCGCTGGTGAGCCGATTGAGCAGGCTCGACTTGCCCGCATTCGTGTACCCCGCGATCGCCACGGAGGGGATCGTGTGGCGTTTGCGTTCCGCGCGCTTGGCCTCCCGGCCCGGCTCGAATCCGCGGATCTGCCGGCGCAGCTGCGCCATCCGGGTGCGGATGCGCCGGCGATCCAGCTCGATCTTGGTCTCACCGGGACCACGCGATCCCATGCCCGCGCCGGCCGCGCCGACCTGACCGCCGGCCTGGCGGCTCATCGACTCGCCCCAGCCGCGCAGTCGGGGCAGCAGGTATTCCAATTGCGCCAGCTCCACCTGGGCCTTGCCCTCGCGGCTCTTGGCGTGCTGACTGAAGATGTCGAGGATGACCGTCGTCCGGTCGATGACTTTGACCTTCACGACGTCCTCCAGCGCCCGGCGTTGGCTCGGCGCGAGCTCGGTGTCGGCGATGACCGTGTCAGCGCCCACCGCGGCCACCAGGTCGCGCAGCTCCGTGGCCTTGCCGCGGCCGACATACGTGGCCGGGTCGGGGTGCGGGCGCCGCTGCATCACGCCGTCGAGCACGACCGCCCCCGCCGTTTCGGCGAGCGCGGCCAGTTCGCGGAGGGAGTTCTCGGCGTCCTCCTGCGCACCCTGGGGATACACCGCCACCAGCACGACGTTCTCCAGGCGCAGCTGCCGGTACTCCACCTCGGTGACGTCGGCCAGCTCGGTCGACAGGCCCGGCACGCGACGGAGCGCGGCGCGGTCCTCCCGGTCCCACTGTTCGCCATCGGTGTCGGCGTACGAGACGGTCGCCTGATCCTGCAGCGCCTGTGCACTGTCGAACACCCGGACCTCCGACCGCGACCCGGCGCGCGACAACACCCGCTCCACCGGGTCCACCGGTGCGCCGTCGGAGTCGGCGGGGGTCTTCGGGGCGATCATGGCGTCCTTTCGCGGTCGGCTTGCAGTCTAGTTTCCTGTCGCGGGGGTCGGCTCCGCTACGATCGCACTCGTGGGAAGCGACCATTATTTCAGCGCCTCCCCGTCCAGTCCCGAGAATCTCCGCCGCATCCGCGTCACCCTGGCCGGCCGTGCACTCGAGGTGACGACCGCGGGCGGGGTGTTCAGTCCCGACCATGTCGATTCCGGCACGGGCGTGCTGCTGGCCAACACGCCACCGCCGCCACCGGGCGGGCACCTCCTGGATCTCGGCAGCGGGTGGGGGCCGGTCGCCCTCTCGCTCGCGCTGGAGGCCCCGCACGCGACGGTGTGGGCCGTCGACGTCAACGAGCGCGCCCTCGACCTGGTGCGCCGCAACGCTGCCGAGCACGGGCTCAACAACCTCACGGCGGTGACCCCGGACGAGGTTCCCGCGGACATCGCGTTCCGCACGATCCGTTCGAATCCGCCGATCCGGGTGGGCAAGGGCGTGCTGCACGAGCTGATGCAGACGTGGATTCCGCGTCTCGATGAGAGCAGCGACGCCTGGCTGGTCGTGCAGCGCAACCTGGGGTCCGATTCCCTGCAACGCTGGCTCGCAGCCACCTTCGACGACGGCTACACGATCACCCGGGCGGCGACCGGACGTGGCTTCCGCGTCCTCAAGGTCCGGCGACACGGGACGCCGCGCACCGACGCCGTCCCACTGCCCTGAGCCGTCCCCGTGCGCTGAGCCATCCCACCACGCCGAGCCGTCCTGCCGCGGAGGATCCCGCCGAGGACGCCGCCAGCCAACAGCCCAGCACTATCAGGCTGCGAACGCCATCCTCACAGTCAGGCCAGGGCGACCTCACCGGAGAACACCAACGTGGCAGGCCCCGACAGCAGCACGTGCTCCCCGTCGGCCGCGCCGACGATGCGGACGCCGAGCACGCCGCCGGGAACCTCCACGCGCCACTGCTCGGGCGCGGAGCGCCCCGCCCAGTGGCGCACCGCGAGAGCGGACGCCGCCACGCCGGTGCCGCAGGACAGCGTCTCGCCGACGCCGCGCTCGAACACCCGCATGCGGATCGACCCGACTCCGGCGTGCACGAGCGGGTCGTCCGGGACGACGAACTCGATGTTCGCGCCGTACGGCGGCAGCGGCTCGACCAACGGCTGCACCGTCAAGTCGAGACCGTCCAGTTCACTGCCGGCCGACAGTGCGACGACGATGTGCGGGTTGCCGACGTCTATCCCCTGCCCGGGACGCGCCACCGGCACGCCCTTCGCGCGCACCAGGGTTTCGGTGGTGTCGGCGACCCAGAGGCCCAGGTCGACCTCGAATCCCGTCTCGGTGCGGCTCACCGTCTTGGTCCCGGCACGGGTGCCGATGGCCACCGATTCGCCCACGGCCAGCTCGATCAGTCCCGACTCGACGAGGTATTTGACGTAGACGCGGATGCCGTTGCCGCACATCTGCGCGGCCGAACCGTCGGCGTTGCGGTAGTCCATGAACCAGACCGCGTCGGGGGTCTGCGCTCCTTCCGGCAGCGCGGCGGAGCGCACCACACGCAGCATGCCGTCGGCGCCGATCCCGAACCGTCGGTCGGTGAGCGCCGCGATCTGTTCGTCGCGGAGGGTCAGGCCGCCGTCGACGTCAGCAACGATGATGAAGTCGTTGCCGGTGCCGTGGCCCTTGGTGAATGCGATGGTGGACACCCGACGATTCTAGGCTTCCACCCTCCCCCAGGTTCGGTCACCGCGCATCGGCGACGAGCCCGGCGACGTCGTGCGACGGTGTGGTCCAGCGGATGCCGGGGTAGCGCCGGAACCAGGAGACCTGGCGCCGCGCGTACCGGCGGGTGAGCGCCTGCGTCTGCGCGATCGCCTCCGCCTCGCTGTGCCGCCCCGCCAGCTGGGCGAGCGCCTGCTGGTAGCCGATCGCCTTGCGGGCCGTCGCTCCGCGTTCCAGGCCCTGGTCGCGGAGGCGTTCGGCTTCCGCGACCAATCCGTCGCGCCACATCGCCTCCACCCGCGCGTCGAGCCGGACCACGAGGTCACCGCGGTCGACGTGGACTCCGAGAATCGTCGTCGGGTCGTGCCAGAGTCGCGGGTGCGCCGGCAGGGCACCCCCGTATCCGGCGGCACCGGACAGCGCCACCTCCAGCGCACGGACGATGCGGCGATCGTTGCGCGGGTCGATGCGGGCCGCCGAGGCGGGATCCCGCTCCCGCAGCCGGGCGAGCAGCCTCTCCCCGCCGTCTCGGGCCAGGTCGGCCTCCAGCCGCGCCCGCAGCGCATCGTCCCGGGGCGGGAAAGCGAAGTCGAACACGACACTGGACACGTACAACCCGGAGCCGCCGACCAGCACGGCATCCGCGTTCCGGGCGAAGATCTCCTCGATCACTCCCCGCGCGCGCACCTGGTACACGGCCACGGCCGCCTCGTCGGTGACCGCCAGAACGTCGAAGAGGTGATGCGGGATGCCGCGACGGGCCTGCGGCGGCAGTTTGGCGGTGCCGACATCCATTCCGCGGTACAGCTGCATCGCGTCGGCGTTGACGATCTCCGCGCCGCGTCCGATGTCGCGCAGGCGCTCGGCGAGATCGAGCGAGAGGGCGGTCTTCCCGGTGCCGGTCGCGCCGACCACGGCCCACAGCCGCGGCCGCGCGTCAGTCACGGGCGCGTCACGCCCGACGCGTGGGCAAGCCCAGCGACACGGTGCGCGCACCGTCGGGTGCCGGCAGCGCGCACGACTCGGCCTGCAGACGCTCCCAGGCGTCGCCCGAGCGCGTGCGGCGCACCTGCAGCGGCTCGCCCCCCGGGCGATCGGCGAGCAGGTGGAACGGGGCGGCGTGGGTCACGGTGACCGCGACGACGTCGCCGGGCCGCGGCTGCTCGGAGCCGGCGGGGACCTCGAAGTGCACCAGGCGGTTGTCCTCGGCGCGACCAGTGAGACGGTGGGTGGCGGCGTCCTTCTTGCCCTCGCCGGTAGACACGAGCACCTGCAATCGCCGACCGAGCTGGGTCTGGTTCTCCTCCAGGCTGATGCGCTCTTGCAGCGCGACGAGGCGGTCGTAACGCTCCTGGACGACGGCCTTCGGGACTTGATCGGGCATCGTCGCCGCCGGTGTCCCCTCACGGATCGAGTACTGGAACGTGAAAGCGCTGGCGAACCGTGCCTGCTCCGCGACGCGCATCGTCTCCTCGAAGTCGGCGTCGGTCTCGCCGGGGAATCCGACGATGATGTCCGTGGAGATCGCCGCGTGCGGAATGCGCTCGCGCACGCGGTCGAGGATACCGAGGAAGCGGGCGCTGCGGTACGAGCGCCGCATCGCCTTCAGAACGCGATCGGACCCGGACTGCAGCGGCATGTGCAGCTGCGGCATGACGGCGGGGGTCTCGGCCATCGCGTCGATGACGTCGTCGGTGAACGCGGCCGGGTGCGGGCTGGTGAAGCGGATGCGCTCCAGTCCGGGGATCTCCCCCGCGGCCCGCAACAGCTTGCCGAACGCCTGTCGGTCGCCGAACTCGACGCCATAGCTGTTGACGTTCTGTCCCAGCAGCGTGACCTCCAGGGCCCCGTCGTCGACGAGCAGGCGGATCTCGCTGAGGATGTCGCCGGGGCGGCGGTCCTTCTCTTTGCCGCGCAGGCTCGGCACGATGCAGAACGTGCAGGTGTTGTTGCAGCCGACCGAGATCGACACCCACCCGCTGTACACCGAGTCACGCTTGGTCGGCAGGGTGGACGGGAACACCTCCAGGGACTCGAGGATCTCCAGTTCGGCGTCGCCGTTGTGCCGCGCACGCTCCAGCAGCGTCGGCAGCGACCCCATGTTGTGGGTGCCGAAGACGACGTCGACCCAGGGGGCACGGTCCAGGACGGTGTTCTTGTCCATCTGCGCCATGCAGCCCCCGACAGCGATCTGCATGCCGTCGTGCTTGTCCTTGCGGCTCTTGAGGTGACCCAGGGTGCCGTAGAGCTTGCCGGCGGCGTTGTCGCGCACGGCGCACGTGTTGATGACGATCACGTCGGCCTCGGCGCCGGCGGCGGCGGGGCGATACCCGGCCGCCTCCAGCGACCCCGACAGCCGTTCGGAGTCGTGCACGTTCATCTGGCAGCCGAAGGTGCGCACCTCATAGGTGCGCACGGTGCCGTCGTCGGAGATGGCCGCGGCGGACGGGGCGACGTCCGTGGGTGTGGCAGACGGGTGGCTCATGATCCCCCATTCTACGATCCGGCCGGCGTGCGGGTCCGCGTCAGAGCAGTTCGCGGTACCTCAGCCAGGCGGAGCCGAGCCGCCGTGCCGCCTCACGGAGGTCGTCGTGGGAGGCGGTGAACGGCAGCCGCACATGCGTGTCGGTGGGAATCGCCGCTGTGAACTCGGTGCCACCGGCGATCGACACGCCCTCTTCGGCGGCCAGCCGCGCGAGCGCGCTCGCCGAGCCGGCCGGAAGCGGCGCCCAGTACGACAGCCCGCCGTGTACGGTCGGCAGTTCCCAGTCCGGCAGCCACTGAGCGACCGCGGCGCGCAGCACCTCGGCCGACTCGGCGTGGATGAGGCTGTATTCCCGGCGCAACGGCCGGGCGTGGGCGAGGACATCCAACCCGAGCAGCTGTGTCGGCACGCTGGTGGACAGGTCCATCAGGTGGCGGGCGGTCCGCAGCCGTTGCACGGTCGCCGGATCGGCACGCAACCACCCGAACCGCAACGAGCTCCACGACCATTTCGACACCGACTCCGACACCAGCACCGGCGCGTCGGGACGCAGCGAGGCGAGGGACGGCGGGACAACGCCGTCGAAGCTCACGGAGGCCAGCGCGCGATCCTCGAGCACCGGTACCCCGAAGCTCGCCGCCACATCCGCGAGCCGCTGGCGCGCCGGAGCGGGCATCCGCGACCCGGTCGGATTGTGGTGATGCGGCACGACCGCGATCAGGACGGGACGCAACCGTGCCACGGCGGCTTCGAGTTCGTCGAGGTCTATCCCGTCCGGGCCGGTACGGATGCCGTGCACGCGACCGCCTCGCGCGCGCACAGTGTCGGTCAGGCCGGGCCAGGTGGTGCTCTCGGTCAGGACGATGTCGCCCTCGGATACCAGGTCGCTCACCGCCAGGTGAAGCGCCTGCTGCGCGCCGTGGGTCACCACGATCTGTTCCGCCGTCGTCGGGGTGCCGTCGTCGGTCATCACCTGGGCGATCCGGGAGCGCACGTCGGCCAGGCCCAGCGTCGGCCCCTCGGAGTGGACCACCGGATCGACGATGAGCCGGTGAGCGGCGATGATCTCCGTCATCCCCGGGGACACCCGCGGCACCGCCCGCAGGAGGTCGATTCCCGCGGGAGCGGCCGCCAGGAGGCCGGCCGTGGCGCGGTGGCGTTCGCTGCCCGCGCGGCGGCCCGCATGCCCGGCCACGCGCGTCCCGCTACCCTGCCGCCGCACGACCAGCCCCGACTCCTCGAGCAGACCGTAGGCAGCCACGACGGTTCCCCGCGAGACCGCGATGGCGTGCGCCAGGGCGCGTTCGGCCGGCAGACGCACCCCGGCGGGAAGCGCACCCGATTCGATGAGCGCCGCGACGGCACGTGACAGACGCCCCCCGAGGGTGCCGCCGCCGTCGACCCACCGGCCGAGACGGGCCGTGAGTACGTCGGCATCGATGTGATCCAATGCAGTGTCCACTTCGCTCGAATTGGCCCTCCAGTCGGGCGGTCTTCCCCTCCACTCTGGACCAATGAGCCGAACTTCCGCCACCGACGCCTCAAACTGTGATCCATTCGTCCACGAGTGGACCATAACCGAGCTCCTCGACCGGATCGCCCTCGACGAGGTCACCGTGGAAAGCGCGGGCACTCTCCTTCTCGCCCTGGACGCGACCCTCCTCCGCCACGAGGCTTCCGCTGACGCCGGGCTCCGCACCGGAGCGCCGACCCCCGTTGCCGCGCTACGTTCGGTCGTCGCAACGTTGCGCACCCATCCCGACCTCGGGAGCCGGGTCGTGGCCGAGCTGTTGCCGGCCGAACCTCACTCGAAGCGCACCCGCAAGACCGGAGTCTTGGCCTCGTCGAGTGCCTGACGGGCCGCCGACAGCGCATGGGCGGCGTACCCACGGCGGGCGAGCTGACCGGCCAGGCGACGCAACGCCACGTCGCGGTCGAGGCCGGTCAAACGCGAGATCCGGGTGCGGGCAAACTCGAGTGCCCGCTCGGCTTCGTCGTCGGGGAGGGTCGTGAGCACCTCATCAACGACATCGCGCGGAACCCCGCGCGCGCTGAGCTCCTGTGCGGCGACCACGCGCCCCTTCCCCCGCCGCTCGACGGCGGTGTGCACGAGTTGCTCAGCGAGCTGGCGATCATCGAGATATCCATTGCGAATCGCCCGTTCGATCACCCCGTCCACCTGCGCCTGGTCAAGATCGTGTCCGGCGAGCACCCGGCGCGCTTCGCGCACCGACAGCGACCGGCGACGCAGTCTGCCCAGCAGGTCCTGCTCCGCGTGGACGGCCTGAGCGCTGTCGTCGGGCGGCTGTTCGTCTTCGGCCCAGGTGGCGTGCCACGCCGCTGCCGCAGCGGACTCACCGCCGTTGTGCTCGTGCGGCGCAGACCCCGGGCGGTCACGGCTGAACAGCGGGATGACCGGCGCCGTCGGCTCGGGGGCGGCCCCCGCGCCAGCGGCGCCGTCGAATCCGGTCATCGTCACGCGGGCCGGCGTGCGGCGAGCTCATCCGGCACCGGCGTCTCGGCGCCCCGAGGCTGGCCGATACCGAGCTTCTGTTTGATCTTGCCCTCGATCTCTGCGGCGATGTCCTCGTTCTTGATGAGGAAGTTGCGAGCGTTCTCCTTGCCCTGACCCAGCTGCTCGCCGTCGTAGGTGTACCACGCACCGGACTTCTTCACGATCTCGTGCTCGACTCCGAAATCGATGAGACTTCCCTCCCGGGAGATCCCCACCCCGTACAGGATGTCGAACTCGGCCTGCTTGAACGGCGGCGCCATCTTGTTCTTGACGACCTTGACACGGGTGCGGTTTCCGACGGCATCCGTGCCGTCCTTCAGCGTTTCGATGCGACGGATGTCCATGCGCACCGAGGCGTAGAACTTAAGCGCCTTTCCACCGGCGGTCGTCTCGGGCGAACCGAAGAACACGCCGATCTTCTCGCGCAGCTGGTTGATGAAGATGGCCGTGGTCCGGGTCTGGTTCAACCCGCCGGTGAGCTTGCGCAGCGCCTGCGACATGAGCCGGGCCTGCAGACCCACGTGGGAGTCCCCCATCTCGCCCTTGATCTCAGCCTCGGGGACGAGCGCGGCCACCGAGTCGATGACGACCAGGTCGATGGCCCCTGAACGGATCAGCATGTCGGCGATCTCGAGGGCCTGCTCCCCGGTGTCGGGCTGCGACACCAGGAGAGCGTCGATGTCGACGCCGAGCTTGCGTGCGTACTCGGGGTCGAGTGCGTGCTCGGCGTCGATGAACGCGGCGATACCGCCCGCGCGCTGCACGTTTGCGATCGCGTGCAGGGTCAGAGTGGTCTTTCCCGACGACTCCGGGCCGTAGATCTCCACGATGCGGCCCCGCGGGATGCCCCCGATGCCCAGGGCGACGTCCAGCGCGATGGAACCGGTGGGGATGACTTCGACCGGGGCGCGTTCGTCGCTGCCCAGCCGCATGACCGACCCTTTGCCGAACTGCCGATCGATCTGCGCGAGGGCCGATTCGAGCGCCTTCTCACGATCTGCGGGTGATGGCATGTCTACTCCTTACGTGTTCTTTCCGTCGCGTTGCCGCGCCCGGAGGATGGGGCCGCCTGTAGGCTGTCGCACCGCCCGTCGTGGCAGGACCACGGCCAGCGGTGACGACAAGGCGTCGGTGTCGTTGTGACATCGATCACACTAGGCACGACCTCCGACATCAACGCTTCGGTCGGCCGCTCGTGTGATTGAAATGCCACGAACACCTGCTGTGCAGGAGACTACGCCAGAATCGAACGAATCTTCGATGACACGCCGAGCCGCGGGGATCAGCGCCGCGGGTCGCGCAACCCCGCCCCGTACCGCCGGGCGGGGGGAACGTCGGCCTCGTCGCACAGCGCCAGCCACACCTCACGCGGGGGAACACCGGCGCGCATCGCCTCCGCCGCCGTCCGGTACCCCACCTTCGCGAGAGTCAGGTCATGCAGGATGCTCCCCGCACGCGCACCGAACTCTTCCTCGACGGCGCGGTCAAACTCGCTGAGCCGCATTCCGATCGGTCAGCGGTAGGACAGCTCGGACGCGACGAGGTCTTCTCCCAGACCCGCCAGGTCGTCCGGCACGACGTCCGGGAACGAGTGCAGGCCCTCCAGCACCGAGATGCGGTCACCGACCTCACGCATGATCGCCGAGATCGGCACGTCGAGCGCGTCCGCGACGGCGGCGAGGATCTCGCTCGACGCCTCCTTCTGACCGCGCTCGACCTCGCTGAGGTAACCGAGCGCGACACTCGCGCGCCCCGCGACCTGCCGGAGGGTGTGCCCCTTCTGCAGGCGGAGGTCGCGCAGGACATCGCCGATCTCTTCGCGAACCAGAATCATGTTGCTCACGTTGCGCCCCTCCTCACTCTCGAATATGGGTGGTTCCGGATGGACAACGGTACCGGAACACCGACTCCCAGCCTAACCGTGGGCGCTGTGGAACGGGTGGGAATCACCAAGACGTAACATGCCCGTCACGCACGCTATTCCCATCACAGCGCCTCCACGATCAGGCGCAGCGCGCGCGCCGTCGCCTCGGTGCGCACCTGCTCCCGATCGCCCGGCAACAGCAGCGACTCCGCGCGAGAGCCCAGCGGCGTCGACACGGCCAGGAACACCGTGCCGACCGGTTGCCCGTCGGGGGAGGTGGGCCCGGCCACCCCGGTGGTCGCGATACCGACATCCGTCGGCTCGCCGTCGTGGCCGAGCGTCCTGCGCACCCCCTCCGCCATCTGGCGGGCCACACGCGGATGCACCGGGCCGTGCGCCTCGAGCAACGTGCTGTCCACGCCCAGCAGGGACTGCTTCAGGTCGGTCGCGTACGAGATGACGCCCCCGCGCAGCACCGCGCTGGAGCCGGCGACATCCACCAGCGCCGCCGTGAGCAGCCCGCCGGTGAGGGATTCGGCCACCCCGATCGTCCAGCCCAGTTCGGTCAGACGCGTCACGATTCGCTCGGGATCGGACCGCCGTGTCGTGGAGACCAGAGTGCTCTCCATCTCCTCCGGGAGCGGGTTGTCGAATTCGGTCATGGGGTGTTCCTCCCTCCCGCCCGCGCACCGCGGATCTCGGTCACGACGTAGTCGATGCCGCTGGCCACCGTCAGCAGGATCGCCGCCGACATGGTCACGGTGTTGACCACGTGGATGCCGTCGCCGACCACCGTCCACAGTGGGAGCAGCGCGAGCGACAGCGCCACCGCCTGCGCCACCGTCTTCAGCTTGCCCATCCAGGCGGCCGCCACGACGTGATCGCTGGCGACCACCAGGCGATGCACCGTGATGCCGACCTCACGCGCCAGAACGACGATCGTGATCCACCAGGGAAGTTCGTGCAGGATCGACAGCCCGACGAACGCGCAGCCGGTGAGCGCCTTGTCGGCGATCGGGTCGAGGAGCTTGCCGAGATCGGTGACGATGCGGTGACGGCGAGCCAGATAGCCGTCGATGCCGTCCGTCGCGATCGCCACGATGAACAGGACCGCGCCCCACCAGCGCAACGGACCGTCGGTGCCGCCGTCGGCCAGCAACATCCACAGGAAGACGGGCGCACAGAAGATCCGAACGATCGTGATCGCGTTGGGAAGCTGCCGCGGAATGGCCACGCATCGAGCCTAGTGCGGCTCAGTCGCGGCCCGTGAGGCCCCAGGCGTCTTCGTCGCCCGCATCGCCGTCGACCACCTCGAGATCCTCGAACTGCTGCTCGACGGGGTCGACTGCCGGTGGGTCGTCCCCGCGCAGCCGCGCCAGCACCGCCGGAAGCTCGTCGGGAGTCACCAGCACCTCACGGGCCTTGGAACCCTCGGACGGCCCAACGACCTCGCGCGACTCGAGCAGGTCCATGAGCCGGCCGGCCTTGGCGAACCCCACCCGGAGCTTGCGCTGCAACATCGACGTCGAGCCGAACTGGGTCGACACGATCTGCTCGGCGGCGGCCAGCAGCAGCTCGAGGTCGTCGCCGATGTCGGCGTCGATCTCTTTGCGCTCGACGATCGCCTCGACGTCCTTGCGGTACTCCGGCCGGGCCTGGTCCTTGACGTGAGTGACGACTTTCTCGATCTCCGACTCCGCCACCCACGCACCCTGCACGCGCAACGCCTTGGAGGCCCCCATCGGCAGGAAGAGCCCATCGCCCTGCCCGATCAGGCGATCGGCGCCCGGCTGATCGAGGATGACGCGCGAGTCGGTGACGCTCGTGACGGCGAACGCCAGCCGCGAGGGCACGTTGGCCTTGATGAGACCGGTCACGACGTCGACGGACGGCCGCTGCGTCGCCAGCACCAGGTGGATGCCGCTCGCGCGCGCCAACTGGGTGATGCGCACGATCGAGTCCTCCACGTCACGCGGGGCGACCATCATCAGGTCGGCGAGCTCGTCGACGACGACCAGGAGGTAGGGGTACGGCTTGAGCACCCGCTCGCTGCCAGCCGGCAGGGAGATCTCCCCCGCCACGACGGCACGGTTGAAGTCGTCGATGTGACGGAACCCGAACGACGCGAGATCGTCGTAGCGCATGTCCATCTCTTTGACGACCCACTGCAACGCCTCGGCGGCCTTCTTGGGGTTGGTGATGATGGGCGTGATCAGGTGCGGCACACCGGCGTAGCTGGTCAGCTCTACCCGCTTGGGGTCGATGAGCACCATCCGCACTTCGGACGGCTTGGCACGCATGAGCAGGCTCGTGATCATGGAGTTCACGAAACTCGACTTGCCCGACCCGGTGGAACCGGCCACCAGCAGGTGGGGCATCTTCGCGAGGTTCGCCACGACGTAGCCGCCGCCGACGTCTTTACCGACTCCGATGGTCATCGGATGCGTCGATCCGGTGGCCGCCGGCGAGCGCAGCACGTCGCCCAGGGTGACGATCTCGCGGTCGGTGTTCGGGATCTCCACCCCGATCGCGCTCTTGCCGGGGATCGGCGCGAGAATGCGCACCTCGTTGGAGGCGACGGCGTAGGCGATGTTGTTGGTCAGCGCCGTGATCTTCTCCACCTTGGTGCCGGGGCCGACCTCGATCTCGTACTGCGTCACGGTCGGGCCGCGTGAGAAGCCGGTGACCCGCGCGTTGATCGCGAACTGCTCGAACACGCCGGTGATGGCGCGCACGACGCTGTCGTTGGCCTCCGAGCGGGCACGGTGCGGCGTGCCCTCCGCGAGCGCGCTCACCGCGGGCAGGCGATACGGCGCTGACGGCGCCTCGCTGTCACGGTCGGTACCCAGCCCCGACATCCCGGCCAGGAAGCCGTCGTCGAGCTGCTCGACGGCATCCTCGCGGATGCCGGTGTCGGCCGCACCCGCGGCCTTCTTCGCGCCCGCGACGACGGCCGGGTCGATGACCTCGGTCGGCGCACCCGCAGCCGGCACGGTGGGGGCCACGGCCTGCTCGAAGCTCCCGTCTGCGGACGGAGACAGCAGCGCGGTCGCGTCGCCGGTGCCCAGCGCGCCGTCGTTGTCCTCCTCGCGACCGGAGGCGTTGCGCCGCCACCACGGCAGCGCGGTATCGCCCGACTGGCCGGCGCCGCCGTCGAAAGCCACCTTCTCGGCCGACGCGGCACGCTCGGCACGCTCGGTGCCGAACATCCATGCGTACAGATCGCCCAGCCGCGCACCGATGCGGTTCGGCGGCGTCTTGGTGATGATGAGGATGCTGAGGGCTGCGAGCAGGCCCAGCAGGATATAGGCCACGATGTCGTTCAGCAGCGCCGGCGGCTCACCGACCATCCAGCCGAACAGGCCCCCGGCTTCGCTCAGCACCGGGAGACCCTCGCGCGGCTGCGGCCTGCCTCCGGCGACGTGGCAGATCCCCGCGATGGTCAGCACGAACAGGCCGAACCCGATGCCGATCCGGCCGTTGTCGTGCACGGACGCCGGATGACGGAACAGCCACCCAGCGAGAATCAGCAAGAGTACGGGCAGGATGAACGCCTCGCGCCCGATGAGGGCTCCCACGGAGTAGGCCGAGATCGCGGTCCCGACATCGGTGCCGATCAGGAACCACTCCACGATCGCGCCGATGACGGCCAACAGCACCAGGACGAACGGGAGGCCGTCGCGGCGTTGGTCCTTCTCGAGGTTCTCCGGGCCGAACGCGCGGAACATGCCGCCCGTGGCATGCGCCAGGCCGAGCCACGCGCGGGCGATCAACGGCGGCTTGTCGACGTCGTCCACGTACTTCTTGGGCGCCGGAGCGGGCTTTCGGGCTCGCGACGGCGACTCGCGAGCGGACGCGCGCGAGTTCTTGGTCGGACTGGTGCTCCTGGCCATCCCTCCACGCTATGCGCGATGGGCCCGATTCAGCGGGATCGACGCGCCCGCTCAGGACAGTCGCTTGACCATCGTGTCGCGGCCGACGCCGCTGCGTACGACCGCGAATCCCTCGGAACGGTACAGCGTCCGGGCGAAATTGTCGCGGTCGACCGACAGGCTGATGCGGACGTACCCCCGGGATCGCGCGTGCCCGCACAACCGCTGCAGCAGCAGCCGCCCCACGCCGTGGGACCGCCAGATCGGGCGAACGCCGATGATGAGCTCGGGAACACCGGTGCCGACATACCCGAAGCCGGGCTCGGTGCGTGGCAGGGTGCGGTACCACGCCGCACCGACGGGTTCGTCTCCGCGCACGGCGATGAAGCCGGCGTCCCCCGGCCGCATCCAGCCGGCCAGGTACCGGCTGTGCGCGGGGTCGGTGATCACCGCGTGACGCGGGCGCGCGGCACCGGGACGCCAGTTCACCGCCTCGACGACCATGTCGCCGAGGAACGCCCCGTCGTCCTGAACGGCGACCCGCACCGCGATCTCGTTCATGACGTGAGTGTACGCGGCGAGTGTTACGCCTCGATGACGAGGGGGACGATCATCGGCCGGCGGCGCAACGACTGGTTCACCCAGCGGCCGATCGCGCGGCGCACCACCTGCGACAGCGCGTGGTTGTCCCGCACCCCATTGCGGGCCGCCTCGGCCAGCGCATCGGCGATCTTCGGTTTGACCGACTCGAACACCGTGTCGTCCTCGGCGAATCCGCGGGCGTGGATCTCGGGGCCGGTGATGACCCGGCCCGTCGCGGCGTCGACCACGACGATGACCGAGATGAACCCCTCCTCGCCGAGGATGCGGCGGTCCTTCAGATCGGCATCCGTGATCTCGCCGACCGTCGACCCGTCGACGTACACGAACCCGAGGTCGAGCTGCCCGACGACCCTGGCGACCCCGTCCTTGAGGTCGACGACGCTGCCGTTCTCCCCCAGGATCGTGTTCTCGGCAGGAACGCCGGTGTCTCGGGCGAGCTTCGCGTTGGCCATCAGGTGTCGGTACTCGCCGTGCACCGGGAGCACGTTGCGGGGCTTGAGGACGTTGTAGCAGTACAGCAGCTCGCCGGCCGACGCGTGCCCCGACACGTGCACCTTCGCGTTGCCTTTGTGCACCACGTTGGCGCCGAGCTTGGTCAGCCCGTCGATCACGCGATAGACGGCGTTCTCGTTGCCCGGGATCAGGCTCGACGCGAGGATGACGGTGTCGCCGGGTCCCGGCTCGATCGCGTGGTCGAGGTTCGCCATCCGCGACAGCACCGCCATCGGCTCGCCCTGCGAACCGGTGGACATGTAGACGATCCGGTCGTCGGGGAGGTCCTTGGCCTTCTTGTAGTCGATGAGCACACCCTCGGGCACGTCGAGGTAGCCGAGGTCTTCCGCGATGGTCATGTTGCGCACCATGCTGCGCCCCAGGAAGGCGAGGCGCCGGCCGTGGGCGTGCGCGGCATCCAGCACCTGCTGGACGCGATGCACGTGGCTGGAGAAGCTCGCGACGATCACGCGGCGCGGGGCGTTGGCGATGATCTGGTCCAGGACCGGGCCGATCGACCGTTCCAGCGGCGTGAAGCCGGGCACATCGGCGTTCGTGGAGTCGACCAGGAACAGGTCCACGCCTTCCTCGCCGAGCCGCGCGAACGCGCGCAGGTCGGTGATGCGGCCGTCCAGCGGCAACTGGTCCATCTTGAAGTCGCCGGTGGCCAGCACCATACCCGCGGGTGTTCGGATCGCGACGGCCAGCGCGTCGGGGATCGAGTGGTTGACCGCGACGAACTCCAGATCGAACGGACCGATCTGCTCGCGCTGCCCCTCCGTGACCGTCAGGGTGTAGGGCCGGATCCGGTGCTCTTTGAGCTTGGCCTCCACCAGCGCGAGGGTGAGCCCGGAACCGATGAGCGGGATGTCGGCCTTGAGGCGCAGCAGGTAGGGGACCGCGCCGATGTGGTCCTCGTGTCCGTGGGTGAGCACCACCCCCACGATGTCGTCGAGGCGACCGCGGATCGGCTCGAAGTCGGGAAGGATGAGGTCGACACCCGGCTGGTGCTCTTCGGGGAACAGCACGCCGCAGTCGACCACGAGGAGCTTGCCCTCGAACTCGAACACGGTCATGTTGCGTCCCACCTCGCCCAGGCCGCCCAGCGGCGTGACGCGCAGGGTTCCGGCGGGGAGGACGGGCGGATCGTAGACGGTTTGGGGCATGGTCTGCTTCCTGGGGATGACGAGGCATCCGGTGTGGGGACGTGCTCAGCGTGTCGTGCCGTGCACCTTGGGGAGTGCGCCGCCCGCGGCCGCGTTTCGATCGGGGCGGAAGTTGGAGAAGTCGGCGCCGTCGACGCCGCGCACGAGGGTCAGCTCGTCCTCGATGATCGCCGCTTCCCATTCCTCGGGGCCGACCAGCGGCAGCCGCACCCGCGGGCTGGAGATACGGCCCAGCCCGTGCAGGATGTACTTGGCGCTGACGGTGCCGGGGATGTGGGTCATCACGGCCCGCACCAGCGGCTCCAGCCGCTGATGCGCCGCGGTGGCGGTGGCCAGGTCGCCGGCGTTCACGGCATCCACGATCACCCGGTACGGCGCCGAGGTGATGTTCGCCGTCACACCGATCATCCCCGTCGCCCCGATCGACAGATGCGGCAGCACGTTCGCGTCGTCGCCGGAGAAATACATCAGGTCGGTCTGATTGAGCACACGGCTGACCTCGCTGAAATCCCCCTTGGCGTCCTTGACAGCCAGGACGTTGGGGTGCTTGGCGATCCGCAGGATCGTCTCGTACCGGATCGGCACCCCGGTGCGGCCCGGGATGTCGTACAGGATGACCGGCAGATCGGTGGCATCGGCGACGAGCCGGAAGTGCGTCAGGATGCCCGCCTGGGTGGGCTTGTTGTAATACGGCGTGACGATCATGATGCCGTCGGCACCGGCCTTCTCGCTCGCCTTGTACAGCTCGATCGCGTGCGCGGTCTCGTTCGATCCGCCGCCCGTGATGATCTTCGCGCGGCCCGCCGACACGCTCTTGCCGACCTCGACCAAACGGAGCTTCTCGGCGTCGGTGAGCGTACTGGTCTCACCGGTCGTTCCGGTCACGACGATTCCGTCCGCACCGCCGACGATCACGTCGTCCATGTGCTTCTCGACCGCGGGCCAGTCGACTTCGCCGTCGGCGGTCATCGGGGTGACCAACGCGACGAGGACCTGTCCGAACGGGTTGTGCGTCATGGCATCAGGTTATCGGACCGCGTTGCCGCGGGCGCACGGCGACGTGAACGATCTGCTCGAATGTCGTATCGGAGGGGCGGGCGAGAGGCAGGCGTCAGCGGGTCAGGGTGAGCATGCGGTAGCGCACGCCGGTGCGGGAGGTGTGCCAGCCCTCGGCCGGATCGGCGGAGACCACCCGAAAACCGTCCCGGGCGGGAGCGAAGGTGTCGCCGTCGACCACCAGATCGAACTCCGTGATCACCAGCACATCAGCCCGCCCGATGACCTCCCGGAACACCTCACCGCCGCCGATCACCCACACCGCGCCGGCATGGTCGGCCAGCGCGAGCGCGGCATCGACCGAGCCGACACGTTCGGCACCGGGTGCCGCCCATGTCGGCGAGCGCGTGACCACGATGTTGCGCCGGTCGGGCAGGGGTCGGAACCGCTCCGGGAACGAGTCCCACGTGCGCCGCCCCATGATGACCGGCGACCCCGACGTGGTTCGTTTGAAGTGCGCGAGATCCTCCGGCACGTACCACGGCATGCCGCCGACCGCCCCGATCACCCCGTGTGCCTCGGCCCAGATCAGGCCGAGCCGGGTCATACCGCGACCGCGCCGCGAATCGTGGGGTGGTGCTGGTAGTTCTCCAGCACGAAATCCTCGTACCGGTAGTCGAAGACCGACTCCGGCGTCCGAGCGATCCGCAGGGCCGGGTACGGGTAGGGGTCGCGGGCGAGCTGCTCGCGCACCTGATCGAGGTGGTTGTCGTAGATGTGGCAGTCCCCACCCGTCCACACGAAGTCGCCCGGCTGCAGACCCGTCTGCTGCGCGATCATGAGCGTCAGCAGGGCGTAGGAGGCGATGTTGAACGGCACCCCGAGGAACATGTCGGCGCTGCGCTGATACAGCTGACACGACAATTTGCCGTCCGCGACGTAGAACTGGAACATCGCGTGGCACGGGGCGAGGGCCATGTCGGGGATCGCGGCGGGATTCCACGCCGACACCAGCAGCCGCCGGGACTCCGGCGCGACGCGGATCTGCTCCACGACCTGCGCGATCTGGTCGATCTGCTCCCCCGACGGCGTCGGCCACGACCGCCACTGCACTCCGTAGACCGGTCCGAGCTCACCGTCGGTATCGGCCCACTCGTCCCAGATCGTCACGCCGCTCTCGTGCAACCAGCGGACGTTCGACTCCCCGCGCAAGAACCACAGCAGCTCGACCGCGACCGATTTGAAATGCACGCGCTTGGTCGTGATGAGCGGGAAGCCCTGCGACAGGTCGAACCGGATCTGGCGCCCGAACACACTCGTCGTGCCCGTTCCGGTGCGGTCTTCCTTGTGGGTTCCCGAGGCCAGCACCTCCCGCAACAGATCTTCGTACGGGGTAGGGATGCTGGCGGCCTCGCTCATACTCGGTAACACTACCGGCGACCGGCGACATCCGGGTTAGGCTGGTCGGCTGTGACCCCCCTCCACGCAGCTGAAACGCTGCTGTTTCTGCTTGCCGTCTCCGTCGGCATCGGATTGCTCCTTAGGATGCAGCAGAACCGGCCCCGCCGCGGTGACGGCGACACCGTCGACCCGCGCCGCCTGGGCGCCCCGCGCCTGGGATCGGAGGCGACGCTGCTGCAGTTCAGCACTCAGTCATGCAGCCGCTGCCCGGGCATGCACCGGATGCTGTCGGAGATCGCCGCCGAACACGACGGCGTGCTGCATCTGGACGTCGATCTGACCACGCGCCCCGACATCGCCCGCCGCTTCCACGTGCTGCAGACCCCGACCACGTTGCTGCTCGACCGGGACGGCGCCATCCAGACCCGCTTCGGCGGCACCCCGAGCCGCGACGTCGTGCGGCTGGAGCTGGACCGCATCACCACGCCGGTGAGAGCCTGACGTGCCCGGTATCGACCCTCGCGGTCCGCGGTTCGCAGCCGGCATCACCGCGACGCTCCTGGCGGTCACGATCCTGCTCAGCCTGACCGGATCGTCGGTCACTCGCGCCCTGTCCGGGCAGGGCGCCGCGGGTGTCGCGCAGCGTGCCGCCGAGCCGGGGTTCCTCGTCCTCCTGGTGGTCACCGCGCTGTTCGCGTGGGCGGTCCTGTCGCCGCGCACCGCGCCCTGGGGCGTGGTGTACCGCACGCTGGTGCAACCGCGGCTCGGCCCTCCCGCCGACCTGGAAGACCCCCGCCCGCCGCGGTTCGCGCAAGCGGTCGGTCTCGTCATCGCCGGTGCGGGCGCGCTGCTGCACCTGGCCGGAATGCCCTTCGCGGTGCCGGTGGCGGCATCCTTCGCCTTCGTGGCCGCGTTTCTCAACGTCGCGTTCGACGTCTGCCTGGGATGCCGGGTGTGGCTCATGCTGCAGCGCGTCGGTGTGACGGGCCGTCCCACGACCGTTCCCCCTGACGTACCTGCCGTCTAGGCTCGACGGCAGGGGTGCGCGCCGCGCCCGTCAACCGCCGAGGAGGGCACCATGAGCGTCACGAGTGAAGCCAGCACGACCTGGGAAGGCGGTCTCAGCACCGGCTCGGGGAACGTCGTCCTGGCCAGTTCGCACCAGGGCCCGCTCCCCGTCGACTGGAGGGCGCGCAGCGAGGGGTCCACGTCGGTGACGACGCCGGAGGAGCTGATCGCCGCCGCCCACTCGTCCTGCTTCAGTATGGCCCTCTCGCACGCCCTGGACGGCAACGGCACCCCGCCGACCCGGATCGAGGCGACCGCCTCGGTCACCTTCGTCCCCGGCACCGGCATCACCGGATCGCATCTGAACGTGAACGCGACCGTGCCGGGCCTGTCCGCCGACGACTTTGCGCGCCTGGCCGACGAGGCGAAGGCGGGATGCCCCGTCTCTGCGGCGCTGGCAGGCATCGACATCACGCTCGAAGCGACCCTTGCCTGACCGCATCGTCCTCGCGGGCGGGTCCGGGCTCATCGGCCGGGCGCTGGCCGACGCACTGACCGCCGACGGCATCCCGGTGGTGCGACTGGTCCGGCGACCGGCCCGCGGCGACGACGAGGTGACATGGGAACCAGGCGAGACGCTCGATCCGGGACGTGTCGACGGCGCGCGCGCCGTGGTCTGCCTGAACGGCGCGAGCATCGGCCGGTTCCCGTGGACGGCGGGCTACAAGAAGACGCTGCTGTGGTCGCGCATCACATCGACCCGCACGATCGCAACGGCGGTGCAGGCCCTCGGCGACTCCGCTCCCCCGTTCGTGTGCGCCTCCGCGGTGGGCTACTACCCGCGCCACGCCGGCGCACCGCTGACGGAGGACTCTGCGCGGGGCGACGGCTTCCTGGCCGATGTCTGCGGCGAGTGGGAGTCGGCGGCTGCCGCAGCGGGCGACCGGGTCGCGCACCTGCGCACCGCACCCGTCGTGCACCCCGGCGGTGTGCTCGGTCCCCTCATGCTGCTGACCCGGCTGGGCCTGTCGGGCCGGATCGGGCGCGGGACGCAGGTCTGGCCGTGGATCTCCCTCGACGATGAGGTCCGCGCGATCCGCCACATCATCGACACCGGAATGGTCGGCCCGGTGAACCTCGCCGGGCCCAGCCGCGCCACCGCGAACGACCTCGGCTTCGCGCTGGCGCGACGGATGAACCGTCCGTTCCTGCTGCCGGCGCCGGAATGGGCGTTGACGGCCGTGCTCGGCGCGGACGCCACGCGATCGCTGCTGACCAGCGACATGCACGTCGTTCCGGAGGCACTGACGGCGTCGGGGTTCACCTTCCGTCACGCCACGGTGGAGGAGGCGGTCGCCGCCGGCGTCCCCTCCCGCTGATCAGCGCGCGCAGCGGATGGCGCGACGCACGGCCTGACGGGCGCGCCGCCGGTCCCCGGCACCGTCGTAGACGAGACCGAGCCGGTACCACGCGCGCCAGTCGTCCGGATGCTGTTCGACGTCGGCGCGGTAGGTCGGGAAGAGCGCGTCGGCGTCCTCGCGTCGCGGGCGACCGCTCGTGCGGACCTCGATCTGTTCGCGCGGCAGCGCATCCTCCGCCTCCAACCGCCGCCCCAGGCGGGCGGCGGCCACCCCGAACACGACTTCGCGCACGATCGCCCACACCCCGACCAGCCCCAGCAGGATCAGGGCGACTCCCATGGCGATGCCGACCGGGTCACCGGAGGTGACCAACAGCCACGCGCGCTGACCGATCAGCAGCACGTACACGGCCAGCAGCGTCGTCATGACGACGACGCCGACGCGCGCGCTCACGCCCCGGTGGCGCGGGCGACTTGACCCGGCACCCCGCCGTCGTCCACGGCACGGGCTTCCAGCGGTGCCGGCACCCGGATACCGATGTCGATCAGGCTGTCCAGCCCGACCACGACGCCGCGGGCGCCGCGGGCCGCGTCGAGCGCGATGCGGATGCCGGGGGCGTACGCCCGGGCCGGTTCCACGGTGTCGTGCACGATCGAGAGCGATTCGCCGGGGCCGGACAGGATGACTTCCTGCCGGGCGATGACCCCCGGCCGGCGCAGCGAGTGCACCGGGACGCTCGCCACCTGCTGGCCGCGGGCGCGCTGGTCGGCGTGCGGCGAGGCGACCGGCCCGGCCTTCTCGCGCGCGGCGGCGATCACTTCCGCGGTGCGCACGGCGGTTCCGCTGGGCGAGTCGATCTTGGTCTCGCGGTGTGCCTCCACGATCTCCACGGAGGGGAAGAACGGTGCCGCCGCTGCCGCCAGCGCCGTGCCGATCACCGACCCCATCGAGAAGTTCGGGATGATGACGACACCGGTACCGGCTGCCGCGATCACGGGCCGGATGCCGGCGATGCGTTCGGCGGACCATCCCGACGTGCCGACGAGCACGTTGATGCCGCGGCGGGCCGCGTCTCGCAGCACGTCACCGGACACCGCCGGCGTCGAGGCGTCGACGACGAGGTCGACCCCGGCGATCTCGGCCAGGTCGCTGCCGGAGCCCAGCATCCGCGTCACCTCGAACCCGTCGGCGTCCTCGATGACCGCCCGGATGATGCGGCCGAGTTTGCCGCCGGCGCCCACGAGCGCCACTGTCGTCGTCATACCACCAGACTACGGGCCGCCGGCGCCGGATTAGGCTCGTGCCATGGTATCCCTGGTCGCTGCCCCCGCGAACGGTGTGCGCGCACGCGCGCTGCTGACCGACTACTTCGCGATGCGTGGCGAGCTCTTTCCCGGCGGCAGTTACCAGCCGATGTTCCCGGCCGCCGACGTGTTCGATCCCCCGGCTGGCGTGTTCCTCATCGCGGTGGACGAAGACGGTCACGACGTCGGCTGCGGCGGCATCCGACGCATCGACGACGGCGCGCGCGGCGCGCGCTACGAGGTCAAGCATCTGTTCCTGCGCCCCGAGACCCGCGGTCGCGGGTGGGGACAGGCGTTGTTGTGCGAGTTGGAGGCCCGCGCTCGCGGCTGGGGCGGCGCCGAGCTCGTCCTCGACACGCACCACACCCTCGAGCCCGCCGGCCGGCTCTACGCCCGCTTCGGCTTCAGCGAGATCGAGCCGTACAACACCAACCCCAACGCGACCCGCTGGTACGGCAAGCCGCTCTGACGCGGCTCAGACCGGCGGCAGCTCGGTCAGACCGGTGCGCAGCTCGACGGGCAGGTGAGCCATGTCGTTGTGCGAGACCAGCGTCCACGGACGGCCGCCCCGCTGGGCGAGCACGGTGAGCCCGCAGTGCGCCTGGTGGAGGGTCAGCCAGCGCCACTGCGGCGCGTCGAGCGCTTCCCGCACGAACCAGCCGATCACGAAGTTGTGAGTGATGAGCAGCTCGTGCGCGCCGCTCTTGCGGCCCATGAACTCGACGACCGCGTCGCCCATCTGGGCGCGACCGGCTTCTTCCTCCGCCTCGGTGTGGCTGCCGAAGAACGGCTCGTACACGACCGGGGTGTCCGGGGTCATCCCGGTGGGAAGACAGTCGAACAACAGCGCCGACGGCTGCGGGGTGACCGAGGGAAGCCGCTCCGAGACCGCGCGGGCGGTCTCTGCCGCACGCTCCAGCGGCGAATGCCACACCGAAGTCAGCGGCACCCCCGACAGGCGGTCTGCGAGCAACTCCGCCTGACGACGGCCGCGCGGGGAGAGGGGTCCATCCTCGAGTCCGTGCTCGGCGTCGAGGTGCTCCCCGTGCCGGACGAGGTAGAGGTAGTGGGTCACAGGGATCCTACTCAGTTCGTGGGCGGCGCTGTCGGCCCCTCCACCCTACGTCAGTCCGACGACGTCGGCTCAGCTCGCCGCCTTCTCGATGTCGGCGACCTGTGCCCGGCTGAGCCGGGCCCCCACACCCTGCACGAGTTCTTCCACGTGCGCGACCGCGTACACGCTGACGATCGGAGCCACGACGGTGCGCTGCGCGAGCAGCCACGCGATCGCGACCGCGGACGTCGGAATGGACAGCTCCCTGGCGATGCGATCCATCACCCGCAGAGTACGGGTGCCGCGCCGGGTGACCGCCGCCGCCAGCTGAGCGCCGCGCACCGATCGCCCCGCCTCCTCGCGCGTGCGGACCGTCCCGGACAGGAAACCGTGCTCGAGGGCCTGGGAGGGCGTGACGGCGATGCCCTGCGCGTCGGCGACCAGGTGCAGGTCGCCCTCCAGGTCGCGGCGGTGCAGGACGTTGTGCGCGACGTCGAGCACCGTCAGCCGCGGGAACCCCGCAGAGGAAAGGATGCGCGCCTCGACGAGCTGGGCCGCCGTGTGCCCGAACGTGCCGAGCGCGCGGACCTTGCCGGCTTCGATCAGCCACTCCGCCGTCGCCAGCGTGTCTTCCAGAGCCGTCTCGCTGTCCGTCGTCGCATCCAGGTAGAGCAGGTCGATGCGGTCGGTGCCCAGGCGCGTGAGCGAACCCTCCACCGAGCGGACCAGGTTCACCGGCCCGAGGCCCGGGTGGTCGGGATGACCGCCGACGCGGACGCCCACGACCATCTCGTCGCGGCATGCCGCCTTGGTCAGCCACCGGCCGATGATGTGCTCGCTGCGCCCGGCGGAGTAGCCGTCCGAGGTGACGACCGCGTTGCCGCCGCTGTGGCGGTACGTGTCCAGGATGCGGTGTGCCAGCTTCAGGTCGACATGCCAGCCGAACTCGGTGCCGCCGAGCACGAGCGGAAACACCTCGAGCCCACTCTCCCCGAGCGGCACCCGTACCGCATCGCCGAGCGGGGGGCCCTGCACCAAGATCGGGGCAGAGGGATGCGTCCGATCGCCTGTCGCACGGACGGTGACCGAACCCGGTGACGCCGTGTCAGCCATGTCGTTCCCCTTCCACCTGAGGAGCAGCCTCCCCGGTGCGCTGATACGAGGCTAAGACACCTGGCGCATCGCGTCTGTCATTGATGCGACCGACACGCGACCGTTCTGTAACTGTTCCATCACAAAAACGGATGCCCGCCCCTCCGAGTGGGAGGGGCGGGCATCCGCACTGCCGGGGATCAGACCTGCGCGGCCGCCTCCGCGGGGGCAGCGGCCTCGGCGTCGTCGAGCACGGGCTCCAGCGACAGCTTGCCGCGGTCGTCCACCTTGGTGATGCGTACCAGCAGCTTCTGGCCCACCGAGAGCACGTCCTCGACGTTCTCGACCCGCTTTCCACCGGCGAGCTTGCGCACCTCGCTGACGTGCAGCAGGCCGTCCTTGCCGGGCAGCAACGAGACGAAGGCGCCGAAGGAGGCGATCTTCACGACGGTGCCGAGGAACTGCTCGCCGACCTCCGGGTTGGTGGGGTTGGCGATCGCGTTCACCTGCGCGCGCGCGGCCTCGGCCATCGGCCCGTCGGTGGCACCGATGTAGACGGTGCCGTCTTCCTCGATCGAGATCTCGGCACCCGTGGAGTCCTGGATGCCGTTGATCGTCTTGCCCTTGGGGCCGATCAGCTCGCCGATCTTGTCGACCGGGATCTGCACGCTGATGACGCGCGGCGCGGTCGGCGCCATCTCGTCGGGCGCGTCGATCGC
>NZ_JBKEAY010000124.1:0-2121 GCF_047972865.1 Microbacterium sp. | reverse complement strand
GGGTGATCTCCGTTGCGCGTTCGATCGGCTTGTCGAATCGTTCCCGCAGGCTCGCCTGGGTCGCTTCCCACCGCCGCCGCAGGTTCTCTTCCTCGGCGCGGGCGGCGGCTGCGGCACGGTGCGGGGGAGCCGGGCGCGCCCTCGTCGCGGCGCGGGCAGCGGCGTGGCGGCGATCAGGCACACCTCCACAGTAGCCAGCGAGACACGCTGCCCGGGCGAGGGACGCGAGCGGACGGATGCCCCCGCAGAGCGGATTCGGCCCCCCGCAGGGTCGTGCGCGGGCGGCCGGTCTCGGCTACCCCGGACACCGAGGCCGGCCGAATGCCGTCTCAGTGGCGCAGTACGGCCTGCTTGACGTCGGCGATCGCCTTGGTGACCTCAATGCCGCGCGGGCACGCCTCGGTGCAGTTGAAGGTGGTGCGGCAGCGCCACACGCCCTCTTTGTCGTTGAGGATGTCCAGTCGCACGTCGCCGGCGTCGTCGCGCGAGTCGAAGATGAAACGGTGCGCGTTGACGATCGCGGCGGGGCCGAAGTACTGTCCGTCGGTCCAGAACACCGGGCACGACGAGGTGCATGCCGCGCAGAGAATGCACTTGGTGGTGTCGTCGAAGATCTCCCGGTCCGCGATCGACTGGATGCGCTCTTTGCCCGGCTCCGGCGTCGAGTTCGCGATCAGGAACGGCTGCACCTCGCGGTACGACGCGAAGAACGGCTCCATGTCGACGACGAGGTCCTTCTCCAGCGGCAACCCCTTGATGGCCTCGACGACGAGCGGCTTCGAGATGTCGAGGTCCTTGATCAGGGTCTTGCAAGCGAGGCGGTTGCGCCCGTTGATGCGCATCGCGTCCGAACCGCAGATGCCGTGCGCGCAGGAGCGGCGGAAGGTGAGCGACCCGTCGACCTCCCACTTGATCTTGTGCAGGGCGTCGAGCACGCGGTCGGTCGAGTACAGTTCCACGTCGTAGTCGACCCAGTGCGGCTCGCTGTCGGTCTCCGGGTCGAAACGCCGCACGATGAAGGTGACCAGGAAGGACTGGATGCCGGTGTCGGACTGCGGTTCCTGCGCTACTTCCAACTCGGCCTCGGTCGCCACGATGGGGGTCGACATCAGTACTTCCTCTCCATCGGCTGGTAGCGGGTCACGACGACGGGTTTCCAATCCAGGCGGATGTGGTCTTCGGCGTGCGAGGAGTGCGGATCCCCCGACAGGTACGCCATCGTGTGCTGCATGAAGTGCTCGTCGTCGCGCTTGGGGTAGTCGTCGCGCATGTGCCCACCGCGGGACTCCTGGCGGTTGCGCGCTGTGACCACGACGACCTCGGCGATGTCGAGCAGGAACCCGAGCTCGACGGCCTCCAGCAGGTCGGTGTTGAAGCGCGTGCCCTTGTCGTCGACGTGCACGTTCTTGTAGCGCTCGCGCAGCTCTTCGATGGTGCCGAGCACCTCGGTGAGCGACTCGTCGGTGCGGAACACCTGGGCCTTGCGGTCCATCTCGTCCTGCAGCGTCTTGCGCAGCACGGCGATCCGCTCGGTGCCGGTGTTGTTGCGCAGCCCTTCGAGCAGGTCGCGCACCGCGCCGGCGGGGTTGTCGGGCAGCGGCACGAAGTCGGCGGTCTTGACGTACTCGACGGCGTTGCGGCCGGCGCGCTTGCCGAAGACGTTGATGTCCAGCAGCGAGTTCGTCCCCAGCCGGTTCGATCCGTGCACCGACACGCACGCGCACTCGCCGGCGGCGTACAGGCCCGGCACGACGGTGGTGTTGTCGGCGAGTACCTCGGCGGCGACGTTGGTCGGGATGCCGCCCATCGCGTAGTGGGCGGTGGGCATGACCGGCACCGGTTCGACGACGGGATCCACGCCCAGGTAGGTGCGGGCGAACTCGGTGATGTCGGGGAGCTTGGTCTCCAGTACTTCGGCGCCCAGGTGGGTGCAGTCCAGCAGCACGTAGTCGCGGTGCGGGCCCGCGCCGCGCCCCTCGGCCACCTCCTGGACCATGCAACGGCTGACGATGTCACGCGGGGCGAGGTCCTTGATGGTGGGGGCGTAACGCTCCATGAATCGCTCACCCGACGCGTTGCGCAGGATCGCGCCCTCACCGCGGGCTCCCTCGGTGAGCAGGA
>NZ_JBKEAY010000042.1:0-9105 GCF_047972865.1 Microbacterium sp. | reverse complement strand
TCCCGCAGGACGGGTACCGCTGGGTGCGGGAGCAGTTCGGCGACCGGGTTCTGCTCAACGTCGGCTCCGGTGGCACGGACGTGTGCAGCGGGATCGTGCAGGGTGCGCCGCTGCTGCCGGTGTACGACGGCGAGATCTCCGGCTCTGCGCTCGGGGTGGCCACCGCGGCCTTCGACGAGGACGGTGAGCCGGTGCTCGACGAACCGGGTGAACTGGTCATCCGTCGTCCCATGCCGTCGATGCCGGTGGGGTTCTGGGGTGACACCGACGGCTCCCGCATGCACGAGGCCTACTTCGACACCTACCCGGGTATCTGGCGACACGGCGACTGGGCGATCTTCCACGCCGACGGGTCGTGCCAGATCACCGGACGGTCGGACGCGACCCTCAACCGTGGCGGGGTGCGCCTGGGAACCAGCGAGTTCTACCGTGTCATCGACGCGCTGCCCGACGTGCACGACGGCCTCGTCATCTTCCTGGAGGGGGAGGGCGATGCCGCCGAGACCGGAGAACTCCTGCTGTTCGTGGAGATGATGCCGGATGCCGAGCTCACCGCCGACCGGATCGCCGAGATCGCCCGGCAGCTGCGCACCGAACTGTCGCCGCGGCATGTGCCCGACGCCATCCACGCCGTCCCGGCCATTCCGCTCAACCGCACCGGGAAGAAGCTGGAGGTTCCGGTCAAACGCTTGCTGCAGGGCCGCGCGCTGGCGGATGTCGCGCAGCAGGGCGCCCTGGCCGATCCGCACGCTCTGGACTGGTTCGCCGAGTTCGCCGACTCCCGCCGGTAGCTCGCGGCTCAGCCACCTGCCCGCGCGACGAAGGCCGGCACCCTCACGGGCGCCGGCCTTCGCGGCATGCGCGTCAGCTCACTGGTTGAACTGCTCGATGCAGGTCGTCACCGGGTCGACCGACAGCGCCGGGTCGGTGTGCTCCGCCTCATACTTCGCAACGAGTTCGCGGTAGTCGTCGAGCACGCCCTGCGCGTTGGTCAGGCCGGCGTCGGTCGCGTTCTTCACCCACAACTCGTCGTTGGTGTACTTCTGACCGTCGACGTCGGCTCCGAGCGCCTTGAAGTCGGCGACGGCGGTGTCATCCCACGCCTCCATCGTCTCCACGTTCGGGATGGCCGAGATCATCTCGCACTGCTCGTTCGTGCCGACGAAGTGGGTGCCGGCCGTGCTGTCGTAGCCGTTCTGCCACAGCTCGATGGCCGTGCCCGAGTTGAGCTCGTCGGCGATCTCCTCCAACGTGGCGCGGATGTCGTCGGGGAACGCGTCGTAGTAGTCCTTCGCCCAGTACATCGCGAACTCGGAATACACGCCCATGCCAGGGTCGACCCAGTGCTTCAGCACCTCGCCGAGCTTCCAGGCAACGACGAAGTCCATCGCGCCCGCGGCGGCCTGAACGAGGCCGGTCGAGAACGAGTTGTACGCCTCGTCGGCGGTCACCTGCGTCGGCACGACACCGGCGGCGGCGAAGTTGGGCGCGGCGATCGTGCCGGCGGTGCGCATGGACAGACCCTTCAGGTCGTCCGGGCCGTTCAACGGCGTGTTGGACCCGACCAGGATGTTGCCGACCGACCAGGTCGAGACCGAGTAGAGGTTCTTCGCGTCGAGGAAGGCCTTGGCATCCTCGTTCGTCTCGGTCAGCTCCGCGATCGCCGCGGTCATTGCCGCAGAGTTGTCGGTGTCGAAGGTGATCTCCGGCATCGAGTTGGTCACGAAGATGGATGGCTGGTAGTTCGGCACGGTGACCAGAAGCTGGGCGCTACCGTCCTCCACGCACGCGTACTGGTCGGCCTGCGCGCAGATCTCGTTCGCGGTCGTGCGGTGGAACTCGATTGCGCCGTTCGTGCGCTTCTCCACCTCGTCCATGTACCACTCCTGCATCGGCCGCAGCACCGACTTGTCGGCGGCGACCGAGGTGATGGTCACTTTCCACTGGCCGGCGGAGTACTCGCCGTCGCCGCCGCCACCGCCGCCACCGCCGCCGGAGCTACAACCGGCGAGTGCGATGGCTGCCACGGTTGCTGCTGCGACGCCGGTCATCAACCGTCGTTGGATGTGAGAAGACATCGGGTTTCCCTTCTTTCTTGGTTTTCTAGGGTTGGAGGGACTGCTGGTTCGTCACGCCGGTCACATGCCGCCGTTCAGGGCGCCGAACACGGCTTCGGAGA
Organism: Microbacterium sp.; assembly: GCF_047972865.1. Classification (GTDB taxonomy): domain Bacteria; phylum Actinomycetota; class Actinomycetes; order Actinomycetales; family Microbacteriaceae; genus Microbacterium. The sequence continues at coordinate 6,926 of NZ_JBKEAY010000042.1, read as the reverse complement.
CGAACGACGGGAGCCACAGGCTCAGCTGCGGCCACAGGTAGAGGATCACGAGCACCACGATGTCGACCGCGATGAACGGCAGGATGCCGGTGAACACGGTGCCGCTGCGCACCTTTGCGACGCCGGCGGCGACGAACGAGTTGATGCCGACCGGTGGCATCACCATTCCGATCTCCATCAGCTTGATGATGAGGATGCCGAGCCAGATGCTGGTGAGCAGTTCCGCCGCCGCCTGGGTAGGAGCGTCCGGGAAGAAGCTCGTGGCCAGCGACATGCCGATCGGGTGGATGATCGGCACGCTCAGCAGCAGCAGCGACATCTCCTCGAGGAACATGCCCAGCGGGATCAGGCAGACCAGCAGGAACGCCATCAGCAGGTGCGGGTTGATGTCCCATCCGGTCACGGCGGTCTTGATGCCCTCGGTGACGCCGGCGTGCACGAAGAACTTCGAGAAGATCACCGAGCCGAAGATGATGAAGAACACCATCGAGGTCGTCGCGGCGGTGTCCAGCAGCGAGTCACGCACTTGGAGCGCGAGGCCCTTGGCGCCGAGATTGCGGCGCTCGAACAGCAGGATGAGCACGGCGCCGATGGCGCCGAACGCGGCCGACTCGGTCGGGGTGAACAGGCCCGAGAAGATGCCGCCGATGATGATGACGACGAGGATCGCGACGTAGATCAGACCGCGCCAGGGGAGGTTGGCGAAGGTCTGCGTCTTGGCGGCCAGGCCGATGCTCGTGGTCACCGAGCCGGTGTCGGTGGTGCGGGTGTTGCCCTCGGCGGCGGCGCGCGCCTTGGTCTCGGCCTGCAACGCCTCGAACGACGCGATGAAGTTGAGGTCTTCGGGCTTTTTGAGCTTGTCGATGCCGACCCGCCTGGCGCCGATCGCCATGATGTAGACCACGTAGCCGGCGAACGAGATCGCCACCGGGATGAGGCCGGCCACCAGCATCGGGGCGACCGAGGTGTTCGTGATCACGGCGTAGATGATGATGAACGTGCTCGGCGGGATCAGGATGCCGACGGTGCCGGCCACGGCGACCATACCTGTGGCAAGCCCGGCGGGGTACCCGTGGCGGCGCATCTCCGGCACCGCGAGCTTGGACATCGTCGCGACCTTGGCGATCGACGACCCGGACACGGCCGAGAACCCGGCCGCCGCGATGACGGTCGCCACACCGAGCCCGCCGGGCAGTCGACGGGTGAAGAACGCGGCGATCTCCAGCGCGTACTCCGCGATCCGGGCGCGCACCGCGAACAGGCCCACCAGCATGAACATCGGGATGATGGTGAGGGTGAAGCTGTAGGAGTTCTGGAAGGTCTCGTTGACCATCACCGAGATCGCGACGGTCGGGGTCTTGACCATCATGAGGCCCAGTGCCCCCGAGATGCCGAGTGCGAAGCCGATCGGGACGCGGATCGCCAACAGGGCGAACATCAGCGCCAGCGTCAGCCAGACGGCGGTTCCGGAATCGATCATCGACGCTCACCTCCTTCGGGTGCGGAGTCTTCCGGGGCGGAGTGCCCCTGTTCGGCCAGGCTGGCCGCCTGCAGCGCCTCGCGGTCCTCCAAGATGCCGGAACTGACGTCGACGGTCTGGTCGAACTCCATCACGTCGTCGTACGGGCGGCGTCCTATGAGGGCACGCAGCAGATTGACGATGGCGACCAGCAGGAACGGAATCAGCGCGACGGCGAACACCCATCGCCACGGCCACAGCGGCGCGAGCCCGACACCGTCGATGACGGTCTCGGGGACCGGCCAGGTGCGGGCTGCGGCGCGGTCGAAGGCCGCCTGCATCAACCAGCCGAGGTAGACGGTCGCAAGGGTCCAGATGATGATGTCGAGCACCCGGTTGGCCTTGGAGCTGAGGCGCTCGGTGACGACCTGAACCGAGACCTGCTCGCCGCGGATCGTCGTCCAGGCCATGCCCGCGAAGGTCGCTGTCACCAGGAGGCCGCTCACCAGGTTCGTGACGTCGAACGGGCTTCCCAGCCAGCGCGCGATGACTGAGCTGACGAACGCGATGACGATGCCGAGCGTGGCCCCGGTGGCGATGATCGCCGAGACGGCCGCGGTCCACACGACCGCGTTCTCGATGACCGGGATCGGATCCTCGCGAAGACTTGGTGCACTCATGAGTTCGCCCTCCTTGGCGATACCGATCGTTCTGCTGTGGGTCGCCTGCGCGACAGGGTACGTGGAGAATCGCGCTGATTGTGCCGATCCTCCGACCGCCCCGGCGCAGGTTGCCCCGACACTACACCAGAGCAGAAAAGACCCGCGAGGGGCGCGCGGGCGGGGAAGTCAGTGGCCCAACCACTCAATGACGGCCTCCTTGAATCGGCGCGCCGTGATGGCGCTGGCGTGCGAGCGGGCCGGGAGTTCGACGTAGTCGGCGCCGATGTCGGCGGCGAGGTCGCCGGCGCCGACGGCCACGGCGTCCCGTTCGCCGACCACGATCATGGTGGGCGCTTCGGGGATGGGACCCTCGGTGGCCGGCGGCAGTTCGGTGCCGCGGACGCCTTCGACCAGGTCCACCAGTCGGGGCAGGTCGTTGCCGGGCACGAGTGAGGCCATGCGCATGAGCGCGGCGGTCAGCGGGTGCGAGATCTCGGTGCCCTCAGCGATGAACGCGCGCGCGGCGGTGATGTCGAAATCGGTCATCGGGGAGCCCAGCGAGAACCCGCCCAGGGCGAGTCTGCGCACCCGTTCGGGGTGCGCGAGGGCGAGATCCCAGCCCAGACGCGCACCGAACGAGTAGCCGAGGTAGTCGACGCGATCGAGACCTAGCGCGTCGAGTACCGCGACGAGGTCGGCGATGAACAGGTCGGCGGTGTAGTGGTCGGCTCCCTCGGGGCGGCCGCTGTCGCCGTGGCCGCGCAGGTCGACCAGGATCGCCCGGAACCCGGCCTCGGAGAGCACCTTCTCCCAGCCTGCGCTGCCCCAATTCTCTGCGCGGTTGGACCCGAAACCGTGCACCAGCAGAACAGGCGATCCGTCGGCGGGACCGGTCTCGTGCCAGGCGATGGGTACACCGTGCGAGGTGACGGTCGGCATCAGTCGTCGTCCGGCAGACTCAGCTTGACCCGCTTGACGGGAGCGTCGTCGTGGCTGGGCACCGTGCCGACGATACCGGCGGTCTCGTCGGCGACCTCGAAGGTGATCAGCGGCGCGCCCACGCGCACGGTCTCGCCCTCTTCGCCGCCGAGCCGCGCGATCACTCCCGCGGCCGGGGACGGCAGTTCGACGGCCGATTTGGTGGTCTCCACCTCGACGAGCACGTCGTTGCGTTCGACGCGGTCGCCGACGGCGACGCGCCATTCCAGGATGATGGCGTCTTCGAGGCCTTCGCCGAGGTCGGGGAGAGGAAAGGTGATTTCAGCCACGGCGGTACTCCAATACGCGCTGCACCCCGAGCAGGATGCGATGGACAGTGGGAATCTGGTCGTCTTCGAGCGCACCCGAGGGTGTCGGGACGTCGTATCCGGTGACCCGCTCGACCGGCGCGCGCAGCGTGTCGAACAGCCGCTCCGTGATCCGCGCCGAGATCTCGGCGCCCAGTCCCGCCGTCCGGGCCGCTTCGTGCACGATCACGGCACGGCGGGTGCGGCCCACCGATTCCACGATCGTTGCGGTGTCGATGGGGGAGAGCCAGCGCAGGTCGACGACCTCGATCTGCACGCCGTCTTCTGTGGCCGCTTCGGCCGCTTGCAGCGCCCGGCCCACCATCGCCCCCCACGTCAGGATGGTGAGGTGTTTGCCGGGGCGCGCGATCTGCGCGCCGGCAGTGCCACCGGAGTCTTCGACATCCACAGGGGACTTCTGCCAATACCGCGACTTGGGCTCCATGAAGATGACCGGATCGGGGTCCTGGATCGCCGCGCGCAGCAGGTGGTACGCCTGGTGCGCGTCGGACGGGCTCACGACCTTGAGCCCGGCGACGTGCGCCCAGAAGGTCTCGGTGCTCTCGCCGTGGAGCTCGGGGGCGCGGATGCCGCCGTAGCTCGGCATCCGCAGCGTGATCGGCATCGACATCCGGCCGCGGCTGCGGTAGCGGTACCGGGCGACCTGCGCGACGATCTGGTTGAAGGCGGGGTACGAGAACCCGTCGAACTGCACCTCCGGGACGGGCCGGAACCCGGCCAGGGCCAGCCCGACCGAGGTGCCGAGGATCGCGGACTCGGCCAGCGGTGTGTCGAAGACGCGCCGTTCGCCGAAGCGCTGCTGCAGGCCGTCGGTGACGCGGAACACGCCGCCGAGGGTGCCGACGTCCTCGCCGAAGACGAGCACGCGCGGGTCGGCGGCCAGTTCGTCCGCGAGAGCGCGGTTGAGGGCCTGTTGCACCGAGAGCACGTCGGCGTCGGTGTTCTCGGCGGCCGGTGCGGTGGTCTGCTTGTCGGTCATGACCGGGCTCCTTCCCACGCGGCGCGCTGTTCTCGGAGGTCGTCGGTGAGCTCGGCGTAGACGTTGTCGAACAGCTCTGATCCGTCGCGCTCGGGCAGGGAGATGAGGTGGGTGCGGATCTCCTCCAGCCACGCGGCGATCTCGGCATCCACCTCGGCGATGAACGCGTCGTCGACGATGCCGCGTTCGGTGACGCTGCGGCGATAGCGTTCGACGGGGTCTTCGCCGGCGTCGCGGCGTTCCTCCTCGAGCGTACGGTAGCGGCCCGGGTCGTCCGAGGTGGCGTGCGGTCCGCGCCGGTAGGTCTTCGCCTCGATCAGGGTGGGGCCTTCGCCGCGGCGGGCCTTGGCGACGGCGTCGAGGGTCGCCTGCCGCACCGCGAGCACGTCGTTTCCGTCGACCTCGATGCCCTCGAAGCCGTAGCCTGCGGCGCGGGCGGCCACCGAGCCGCCCGCGACCTGCTGGGCGACCGGCACCGAGATGGCCCACTGGTTGTTCGTGACGAAGAAGACCACCGGCAGCTTCCACACGCCGGCGAAGTTCATCGCTTCGTGGGTGTCGCCCTGACTGGTGCCGCCTTCGCCGATGAACGCGACGGCCACGCCGTCGAGGCCGTCGATCTGCTGGCCGAGGGCCCAGCCCGCCGCGTGCGGGCTGTTGGACCCCACGACCGATTGGATCGGGGTGAAGCGGGACGCCACCGGGTCGTGCGAGCCGCCGTTCCAGTTGCCGTTGTGGTTGCCGAGGTAGCCGAGCATGTCGACGCCCATCGCGAGGGCCACGCCGAGTTCGCGGTACATCGGGAACGCGAAGTCGCGGGTCGGGTCGATGCCGGCGGCGGCGCCGATCTGCGCGGCCTCCTGCCCCAGTGAGGGCGGGAACGCGGGGATGATGCCCTGGCGTTGCCAGCGCACCAGCTCGACGTCGAGGGCACGGGCCTTCAGGATGTTGCGGAAGAGCTCTCGCTCCTCGTCACGGGTCGGGTCGCTCAAGAGGTCACCTCTTTCGGTGGACGATACGCGGTTCATTCAGTGCGATATCTGTCTCACCGGACCTCCGGCAAAGTGTCCCTTTTTCGAACACCGACGACGCCTACGTCGCCTGACGTCCGCCAGTATATGCACGGGTTCGCCGCTCGTGCCACTGCGGATTCGTCCCGCCGCGCGCATACCGGGGTCAGCGGGCGCCGGGCAGCCAGCGCGTCAGGGCCGCCGGGTGCTTCTCGAAGTCGGTGTCGCCGGCGGCGGCGAACACGTCGCGGGCGTAGGGGAACAGTCCCGAGTCGAAGCCGACGCCGGCGAACAGATCGGCGATGTTGCGCTGCACCTCGATGAGGCCACCCAGCGACATGCCGCCGGCATCCTCGTCGTGCGCGAGCGCTTTGGGGAGACCCAGACGCAGCACCGTGCTGTCGGCCAGCCCGCCGAACAGGATGCCCTGCGCGGCATCCGCGTCCAGGCCCAGCCGCTCGACCAGCCATGCCGTCTCGGCCGCCGCCACGAAGTTGATCGACACCAGATAGTTGTTGATGAGCTTCAGCGCGATGCCGCGACCGGGCCCGCCCAGCCGCTCCAGCCGCCCCGTGTATGCGGCGGCCAGGGGGCGCAACTGCGCGACGCCCGCGGGGTCCCCGCCCACCATGCACACGAGCGTGCCCGACTCCGCGCCCATCGGCCCGCCCGAGACGGGGGCATCCAGATAGATCGCGCCGCGCTCGGCGAACGCCGCGGCCACCCGTTCGGCCACCCGCGGGTCGTACGTGCCGTGGTCGGCGAACAGCTGCCCGGGGCGGGCGTGGTCGAGCATGCCGCCCAGGTACACCTCCTCGATCGCCGGCCCGTCCAGCAGACACCCGAGCACGACCTCCTGCGCGGCGACCTCCGCGACGTCGGCGGCGAGCCGGGCGCCGGCCTCGATGACGGGGGCGAGCTTGGCGGGGGTGCGCCCCCACACCGTCACCTCGTGCCCGGCGGCCAGCAGGTTCCGCACCATCGGGGCGCCCATGGCACCGACGCCGGTGAATCCGATGCGGGTCATGTCGCGGCCTCCTCGGTGCGCAGCCGTTCGTCGAGCAGGAAGTCGAAATCGCACCCGCGGTCCGGTTGCAGCGCATGCTCGGTGTACAACCTCCCCCAGCCCCGGCTCGGGCGCGGAGCGCCGACGGTCGCCGGCTCGCGCGCGGCCAGCTCGTCGGGGGGCACCAGCAGGTCGAGCCGCCCGGCATCGACGTCGAGTTCGATCTGGTCACCGTCGCGCACGTACGCGAGCGGCCCGCCCACGGCCGCCTCCGGCGACACGTGCAGCACGACGCTCCCGCTGGAGGTGCCGCTCATCCGCGCGTCGGTGACCCGCAGCATGTCGGTCACCCCGGCGGTGAACAGCTTCGCGGGGATCGGCACGTGCCCCACTTCGGGAATGCCGGGACCGCCCTGCACGCCCACACCGCGCAGCACCAGCACCGAGTCCGCGTCGACGTCGAGGTCGTCGCTGTCGATCCGGGACCACATGTCCGCGACGGA
>NZ_JBKEAY010000040.1:0-2020 GCF_047972865.1 Microbacterium sp. | reverse complement strand
GGTCGCCGGACAGTGGGCGCCGTGTCGCAGCGGTCGCGTTCGGGGTGGGTGCGATCGTCGCGCAGTCGATCATGCTGTTCACGATCATCAAACTGCTCGGTGCCGCATACCTGATCTACCTCGGCATGCAAGCGATCCGCCACCGCAAAGACGGCGTGGCAGACAATACCGAGTCAGCACGACCTTCGTTGACGCCCGCGGTGATGCTTCGGCAAGGGTTCATCGTGGGCGTCACCAACCCGAAGACCATCGTGTTCTTCGTGGCCGTGCTCCCGCAGTTCGTGACTTTCGGAGCGGGAGCGATCCCGTTGCAGATGATGATTCTCGGGCTCTTGTTCGTCGCCATCGGCTTCATCTGCGATGCGGTCTGGGGCGATCCTCGCTGGAAGCGCGCAGGCCTGGTTCGCGAAGTCTCCCCGCCGACTCAGCGGGATTCGCGCGACCGGCGGCGGATTGATGATCGGGCTCCGCGGTAGTCTCGCCCTGACCGGGAACAAGGCGTAGACGCAACTCTCCGATTGCGGGGGACGTTTACCGGCTGAGACCTGGCCCGCCCCGGCCACTGCTGGGCGGGGTGTCGCGTCTGAACGTATCTGGTGGGAGCGCCAGGCGGCGCTTGCGTGCCGCGTCCAGTTCACGATCCAGCACCTCGGGATCGCGGGTAGTCGTGCGGGTGAAAAAGCCACGCGCATGGTCGCGGACGAGTTCGAGTAGTTCGTCGTGGCGGGCGGCGTCTCCGAGGGTCTGGAGGTGCGGGCGGATCAGTGCGTCGATGCCCGAGTGGTTCTCCACGATGGCGAGGGTGCGGGCGTGAGCGAATACATCGCCGGGAATCTGCGACCAGTCGATGATCCATCCGGCATCGTGGGCGAGCCGGTTGAAGAAGATGTGCTGGCTGCGGGTGTTCGCATCGCGGAACGGATGAATCGCGGTCGTCTCTCCCCAGACCCAGGCGAGCCCGTCCGAGAACGCATCCGCCTCCAAGCCGCGCAGGTAGTCACGGGAGGCGAGTTCGCCGAAGACACGCTCGGCCTCGGCGACGATGAACTGCGGGCGACAGTGCGCGATGCCCGTGCCGCCGGGATGGGTGTCGGTGTCGCGAATCTCACCGCCCCACGAGTACATGTCCTGCGTCAGAAAGGCATGAATCGCTTGCAGATGCGCAAGGTCGTAGCTGCCGTCGAGCGGGTGTTCGCGCAAGTGGAACATGCGCGCGCCGATTAAGTCGGTTTCGGCTTCTTTCCAGTCGTCGTAATCGGTGATGCCGTGCTTGTTGATGAGAACATCGCTGCCGGGGTAGGTGTAGCGATCACGCATCGAGGCGCTACTGAGTTCAGGCGGTGCGGGAGGCCAGGCGTGCGCGGGTACGAGCGGCGATCACTTCGACGGCTTCGTCTACGGTGATTTCGCCGCGCACCTGCCTGCGCCCCAACTCGACCGCTTCGGGCGACATCTGTGCGCCTGCGGTCTGCTGCCCCGCCAGCACTTCCGCGACGACGCGCTCAACGTGCGCCTCGGATACGCGAGTCTTCGTAGCCATGCTGGGTGCCTCCTTGTGGTCGGCGTTACGGGTTCAGTCTACGTCCTGCCGCCGACATTCCTCCGGTAACTCGACGCGGGGGTGCCGAATCGGCACGGCCACAGCGCGCCGCCTACGACCCGTCGCGGGTGGTGTCGGCGAACTTCTCGCGGGGGATCACGATGCGCCGCCCGAGCTTGACATGCGGGATCGTGCCCCCGGGCGCAGTCGGGGCCGGGCTGACCCTGTTCGGCAATGCCTTCGGCGCGCTCGACGCGATCGGACTCGGCGACGCCGTGCGCCGGGTCAGCAGCGACGCGATCGCCCGGATGCGCGCCGGGCAGCGCGTGCCGTCCGGTGACTGGCTCGTGTCGATGCCCTCCGCGATGGTCCCCTCGCTGCGCAGCCTGCACCGCGCCGAGCTGCACCGGGTTCTCGTGGAGGCCCTGCCCGTCGGGAGCCTCCGGCTCGGACAGAGCGCCACGGTCGCCGCGGGCGGGG
>NZ_JBKEAY010000218.1:0-4603 GCF_047972865.1 Microbacterium sp. | reverse complement strand
GGGGGGGTGGGGTGTGGGGGGGGGGGGTGGTGGTCGGGGTCGGGGCGGGGGTGGGGGTTGTGAAACGTTGGGGTACTGAGTAATGTGGCGTGGGACGCTGACAGACGATCGAGGGAGATCTGGCCATGCAGTTCTATCGAGACGGATACCGAGCGGGAGACCCTGACATGCAGCCCGCGTCGCCGCAGGCGCTCGCCCGCGGCGAGGGCCAGCCCGACACCGTCGACGTGCTCGTCGTCGGCACCGGCCCGGCTGGCACGGTGCTGGCGGCGCAACTGGCCGCGTTCCCCGACATCGACGTGCGCATCGTCGAGCGCCGCGACGGTCCGCTCCAGCTCGGACAGGCCGACGGCGTCGCCTGCCGCACCGTCGAGATGTTCGAAGCGTTCGGCCTCGCCGATGCCCTTATCCGGGAGGCCTACTGGGTCAACGAAGTGCGGTTCTGGGGTCCGTCCGAACAAGACCGTTCCCGCATCGTACGCACCGGCTGGGTGGAGGACACTCCCGAAGGACTGAGCGAATTCCCCCACGTCATCGTCAACCAGGCGCGCATGCAGCAGTACTTGCTCGACCACGCCGCCCGGTCGTCGAGCCGGCTCGAACCGGACTACGGCGTGGAGTTCATCGGCCTCGAGGTCGGCGACGGCGAGCATCCGGTCACCGTGACCCTGCGGCACACCGCCGGCGAGCACGCCGGGGAAGGAGCCACCGTCCGCGCGAAGTACGTCGTCGGGTGCGACGGCGCCCGCAGCGCCGTGCGGCGCGCGATCGGGCGCGAGCTGCGCGGGGATGCCGCCAACCACGCCTGGGGCGTCATGGACGTACTCGCGGTGACCGACTTCCCGGACTGGCGCACCAAGAACGTGATCCAGTCGGCCGGCAAGGGGAGCCTCCTGATGATCCCGCGTGAGGGCGGCAACATGGTGCGCTGCTACGTCGACCTCGGCGAGGTGCCCGCCGGCGACAGCGGCATCCGCCAGACCACGGTCGAACAGATCACGGCGGTGGCCAACAGCATCCTGCACCCCTACTCGATCGACGTGCGATCGGTGGCGTGGTCGTCGGTGTACGAGGTCGGGCAGCGACTCACCGACCGGTTCGACGACGTGACCGACGGCGACGACCGCACGCCGCGCGTCTTCATCGCCGGCGACGCCTGCCACACCCACTCCGCGAAGGCGGGGCAGGGCATGAACGTGTCGATGCAGGATGCCTTCAACCTCGGCTGGAAGCTGTCGGCGGTGCTGCAGGGCCGGTCGGCGCCGGAGCTGCTGCACACCTACTCGTCCGAGCGTCAATCGGTGGCCAAGGACCTCATCGACTTCGACCGGTTCTGGTCGGCCTTCGTCGCCCAGCCAACGGTCGACCCCGCCCATCCCGAGCGCGGCGGCGTGACAAGCGAGCAGATGCGCGACGAGTTCGCGCGCCAGGGTCGGTACACGGCGGGACTGGCCACCCGGTACACGCCGTCGGTGCTGACCGGCACCGACGAGCACCAGAACCTCGCGGCCGGGTTCGAGATCGGCACGCGGTTCCATTCGGCACCGGTGGTGCGGATCGCCGACGCGAAGCGGGTCGAACTCGGCCACGCGCACCGGGCGGACGGCCGCTGGCGGGTGTACGCGTTCGGCGATCTGGCCGACGTCGTCGCGTTCGGCGAGTGGATGACGGATGCCCCCGACTCCACCGCCAGGCGGTTCACTCCGGCGGAGGCAGATCCCGACAGCGTCATCGACGTGCACGGGGTGTTCCGCGCCGGTCACCACGAGATCGACGTGACGGCACTCCCCGGCATCCTGATCCCGCGGTCGGGTCCGCTGCAGCTGCAGGACTGGGAGAAGGCGTGGGCGATCGATCCGACCCGCGACATCTTCGCCGAGCGCGGGATCGCGGCATCCGGCGCGCTCGTGGTCGTGCGGCCCGACCAGTACGTCGCGCACGTGCTGCCGCTGTCGGCGCGGGACGAGCTGACGGAGTTCTTCGCCGGGTTCCTGGTCGAGGCGGCCGCGCCCGTGCTGCGATGATGGAGGTGTGACCGCCGACGACACCGAGGACGCACCCGAACCGCAGCGGCACATCGGATACCTGATCCGCCGCGCCCAGCAGCGCCACGTCGCAGCGTGGTCGCGCATCGTGTCGACCGAGACCTCGAGTGTGCAGTACTCGATCCTGGTCGTGCTCGACGCGCTCGGCGAGGCCAGCCAACGGCAGCTGTGCGACGAGGTCGACCTGGACCGGTCGACGGTCGCCGACCTCGTCGCAAGGATGGAGCGACGCGGCCTGGTCGCGCGGCATCGGTCCGCGGAGGATGCCCGACGCAACGTGGTGACCCTCACAGCGCTCGGCCGCACGGAACGTCAGCGCCTGCAGCCGCTGGTAGCCGAGGCGAACGCGGAGCTGGTCGCGCTGCTCTCCCCCGCCGACCGCGACGCGCTGCGACGCTCCCTCCGCGCCCTGCTCACCGACCCCGCGGGCTGAGCGGGCGAGCCCGGCGCGGGAGCGCCGTCATGCTTTTCGTCACGCTCGATGGCTGCCTGAGAACGGAGGGGCCGCTGAATGGGTCACGAAGAACGCAACGAGGGGAGGGGTGCAGGCAAAGGGTGCAGGTTTCGCGGGGGTGACGCGATTTATATATGTGAGCATATGTAAATCGCGGCACGAGGGAGCGGCGCGGGATCGAGGAGAGACTCGTGTCGAAAGCAACCCTGCTCGTCGTCGGCGGCGGCATCGGCGGACTGTCAGCGGCTATCGCGCTGCGCGGCGCCGGCTATGATCTCACGGTGGCCGAACGGTATCCCGACGCACACGCGTCGGTGTTCGGCGTCGGAATCATCCAACCCGCGAACGCGCTGCGCGCGCTCGATGCGATCGGGTGCGCGCGTGCGTGCCTGGATACCGGGTTCGCGGCATCGGCGTGGGGCAGCATGTACGACGTCGACGGGCGGTTCCTGCGCGACATGCCAGGCACCGCGATCGCCGGTGCGGACTATCCGCCGATGAACGGCCTCACGCGGCCGCGGCTGCACGAGATCCTCACCGATCGGGCGCGGGCGCTGGGGGTGAGGATCCGATATGCCAGCGAGTTCGCGGCGCTGGAACAGTACGACGACGGCGTCGACGTGCATTTCGCCGACGGCGAGGTCGACCGGTTTGATCTGGTGGTCGGCGCGGACGGCGTCCGGTCGGCCGTGCGCGGTCACGTTCTTCCCGCCGATGTGCGCCCGCGCTACATCGGGCAGTCGGCGTTTCGACTCAACATCCCCCGCGAACCCGAAATCGACCGGATCGTGCTACAGGCCGGCCCGAGCGGAATGGCGGGATTCGTCCCGATCGGGCCCGACCAGGCGTACCTGTTCTACAACACGACGATGGCGCGCGACGACCGTCCCGCGTCGCACGAACTCGCCGATGCCCTGCGCGCGCACCTCGCACCGTTCGGCGGACTCACCGGCCGCGTCCGCGACGCCCACATCGGCGCCGACGCTGATATCGTGCTGCGCCCCGAGGAGTCGCTGATCGCGCCGGCACCCTGGCATCGAGGCCGCGTCGTGCTCATCGGCGACGCCGTGCACACCGTCACGCCGCATCTCGGCCAGGGCGCCGCCCAGGCGATCGAAGACGGTGTCGTGCTGGCCGAGGAACTCGCGACCGACGGCGATCACGCCCGCGCGTTCGCCCGCTACACAGAGCGTCGCTACGAACGGTGCAGACTGGTCGTGGAGACCTGCGACGCCATCGGCGAGTGGGAGATGGGCCTTCGGCCCGACTTCGACAACATCGCCGCGACCAATCACGTACTGGACGTGATGGCCTCGGCGTACTGAACCATCGCGGGGCGCCGGAAAGGGAGTCATGGCCGCGACCGGTCCCCACGACGATCCGGCGGTGACCCTGCGCGAACTGGGGTGGCTCATCCACCGCCGCGCGCCCGACCGCGCCGGTGCCGGGCCCTTGCCCACAACCGAGCTGGCGCTGCTGAAGCAGGTGCTCGACGATCCCGGCGCGACCGTCAGCGAGCTCGCCGCGCACCTGGGTCTGCGCCAGCCCAACGTCAGCGCTGCGGCCCGGTCGCTCGAGGACCGCGGACTGGTGGAGCGCCGGCCGGACACCCTTGACGGTCGCGTGACCCGCGTGTACGCGACCGCGACAGGCCGCCGCGAGCACACCGCGATCGCCGACGAGTGGACCCGACCGGTGCGCGATGCACTGGCGACACTTCCTTCGGCCCACCGGGCGACGCTGGCCGACGCCGAACCCGCGCTGCGCGCACTGCACAGCGCCCTGAAATGATAGATGCCACGACCGCCGCAGACCACTCGCACCGGTGGCCAGGCACCGAGCCTTCCGACGAGCAGCCGTAGCCGCAGCGGCACACCGGATACCTGATCCGCCGCGCCCAGCAGCGCCACGTCGCGCTTGCGAGGCGCCAGCGGCAGCAACCACCGGTGTCCGAGGCGAACGCGGAGTTGATCGCATCGCTCTCTCTGCCCCGTTACTTTCTTCGTGACCGTCTGGCGGTGGATGCTGGGCGGTGACGGCCTGCCGGGCCCGGCATGATTGCTGCCCCCTGTCCTTGATGATCCGGGGGGTGTTGTCACCGGGC
>NZ_JBKEAY010000209.1:0-7596 GCF_047972865.1 Microbacterium sp. | reverse complement strand
CACCACGGCGCGTGCCGCGATCGACGCCGGCGCCGGGATCGTCAACGACGTCTCGGGGGGCCTCGGCGACCCCGGGATGCTGCCCGCCCTCGCCGGCGCGTCCGTCGACGTCGTGCTGCAGCACTGGCGGGGCCACTCGGCGGACATGTACGCCCACGCCGAGTACGCCGACGTCGTCGGCGAGGTGTGCCGTGAACTGGGCGCCCGCATCGATGCCGCGGTGGCGGCGGGCATCCCCGCCGAGCGGATCATCGTCGACCCGGGCATCGGGTTCGGCAAGCGCGGACCGCAGAACTGGGACGTGCTGCGCGGTCTGGACCGCGTCGGCGAACTCGGCTCCCGCGTGCTCGTCGGCACCAGCCGCAAACGCTTCCTCGGCGAGCTGCTCGGCTCCGACGCCGACGAGCGCCGCCGTGACCTCGCCACGGCCGTGACGAGCGTGCTGGCCGCGCAGGCCGGCGTCTGGGCCGTGCGCGTGCACGACGTCGCCGCCACGCGTGACGCCCTGGACGTGCTGTACGCGTGGGAGGTGACGTCGTGACCGATCGCATCACCCTCACCGGCATCCGCGCGACGGGGCACCACGGCGTCTACGACCACGAACGGCGCGACGGTCAGCCGTTCGTCGCCGATGTGACGGTCGAACTGCCCCTGGGGCGGGCCGGAGCCAGTGACGACGTGGCCGACACCGTCCACTACGGCGAGCTGGCCGAGCAGATCGCGGCGATCCTCGCCGGCGACCCGGTCAATCTCGTGGAACGTCTCGCGCAGCGCATCGCGGATGCCGCCCTTGCCTTCCCGGGGGTGGAGGCGGTCGAGGTGACCGTGCACAAGCCGCAGGCGCCGATCACGGTGCCGTTCACCGACGTGTCGGTCACCATTCGGCGGAGCACACCGTGAGCCGGGGACTGGCGCAGGGACTCGGCGACCCCCCGCACCGGGAGGCCCGCGCGTCGGTGACGGCCGTCGTCGCCCTCGGCGCGAACCTCGGCGACCGCCGGCGCACCCTCGACGAGGCCGTCGACGCGCTCGGACGGCTGCCGCTCACCGAGCAGGTCGTGGCGGCCGCCCCCGTCGAATCGATCGCGGTGACCCTGGACGGTCCCGACGAGACCGCCCCCGCCTACCTGAACTCGGTGGTGCGGATGACCACGCGACTGGCGCCCTCGGTGCTCCTCGGCTACCTGCACGACATCGAAAGCCGGCACGGGCGCGAACGCCGGGTGCGCTGGGGGGACCGCACCCTCGACCTCGATCTGATCGCGTACGGCGACGTGGTCAGCGACGATCCGCGCCTGCTCCTGCCGCATCCGCGCGCCGCCGAACGCGACTTCGTGCTCGCGCCGTGGCTGAGCATCGACCCGGATGCCGAGATTCCCGGCCGCGGCCGTGTCGACGCGCTGCTGGCGGCAGTCCGTGCCGGGGGGTCGGCGTGAGACGCACCTCGGCGGGCCTGCTGATCGCGGTCGGCGTCGTCGCCGCGATCGTCGGGTTCGTCGTGGACCAGACCCTCACGGCATCCGGCAGACCGACGTTCACGCCCTCGCTCATGCTGCCGGTGCTGCTCGTGCTGCTGGGGGCGATCACGGTGGCGCTCGCCGTCCCCATCCGGCGTGCCACGCGAGGCGCGGGCGGGTACCCGGTCGACCCGTTCCGTGCGGTGCGGATCGCGATGCTCGCGAAGGCGTCGAGCATCGTGGGCGCTGGTGTCGCCGGTGTCGGCCTCGGCCTGGCGACGTTCCTGGTCAGCCGGCCGGTTCCGCCGGGCGGGTCGGCCCTGGCGGCGGTGATCGCGGCGGCGGTGGGCGGGGTCGTGCTCGTCGTGGCGGGGCTGGTCGCCGAACGCATGTGCACGATCGGGTCGCCGGGCGACGACGACGAGCTGCCGCCGCCCGAGCCCGGGGTGACCCCGTCGCACCACTGAGCGAGGCGAGCGACCGGCGGGCACGACGCCTCGACCGAGGGTAGGCTCAACGGCGCGACCGATGTCGTCACTGGTCGCGCGAGGAGATGCCCATGACCAGCCCCCACGAGTCCGCTCCGCAGACCGCCGGCGACGGACGTGACCCCGTGCTGGATGCCGGCACCTATGATCGGTTGCGCGAACCGCGCAGCGACGGGCGGCTGCCGCTCGGCGACGGCACGTGGCATCAGGTGTCGCGCAAGTACGTCGTGGTGCTGCTGGTCAGCAACATCCTCGCGCTGGTACTGGTGGCCGCCGCGGCGATCGTGCTCGGGGTCGTGCTGGAGCTGGACTGGGTATGGCTTCCGGCGACCGCCGTTGCCGCGTTCATCCTGTTCGGCCTGCTCATCGCACACCGCCAGGCCCGCTCGATCGGCTACCAGTTGCGCGACGACGACCTGGTGTTTCGCCGCGGCATCCTGTGGCAGCGCATCGTGGCGGTCCCGTACGGACGAATGCAGCTGGTCGACATCACCCACGGACCGCTCGATCGCGGGTTCGGCATCGCGCAGCTCAAACTGGTCACGGCTGCGGCGGCGACCGGGGTGTCGATCCCGGGGCTGACCCAGCGCGCCGCGGAGCGGCTGCGCGACACCCTCATCGAGGTCGCCGAGACCCGGCGGACCGGACTGTGACCGAGCCGGCGCCCCCGGGCGCGGTCGCCTCCACCGGCGCCCCGGTGCCCGAGCGGGCGATGGTGCGCTCGCCGCTGAGCGACGGGGAGTGGCATCGACTGCATCCGCTGACGCCGCTGCTGCGAGGCGGGCTGGTGCTGCTGGTCGTGATCGGCATCGTCGTCGCGAACCTCCGTGACCGGCTCCTCGAGGTGTTCCTTCCGGTAGGCGGCTGGTCCTCGCCGGAGGGCGAGACCATCGACTTCATCTTCGCCAACAACCTCGTTCCGCTCGTGCTGGTGGGTCTCGTGGGCCTGCTCGTCGTGATCGTGCTGGTGCTGTTCGTCTCGTGGCGGTTCCACACGTTCCGCATCACCGGTGACGACGTCGAGGTGCGCACCGGAGTGCTGTTCCGCACGCACCGGCGCGCGCCGCTGGACCGCGTGCAGGGGGTCAACCTCACCCGCCCGATGATCGCGCGGCTGCTCGGTGCGGCCAAGCTCGAGGTCGTGGGGGCGGGCACTGACGCCAACGTCAAGCTGGAGTATCTGTCGACGGCGAACGCCGAGGCCGTGCGCGGCGACATCCTGCGACTCGCGTCCGGGCGCCAGCTCGGCGAACGCTCGCTCGGCCAGCAGGCGCCGGCCGGTTCGGTCGCCCACACCGCGGTGTCGACGGTCAGCGAGGGGCTCACGGGCCTGATCGAGGGTGTGGATCGCGACGACGCGCCCGCCGAGTCGGTCGTGAACATCCCGGTGGGGCGCCTTATCGCGTCGCAAGCGCTGTCGCCGGGGACGGTCTTTCTCGCCCTGCTCACGGTCTTCGGCGTGATCGGAGCGTTCGCCGGACCGGAGTGGATGCTGATCGGCGTCGTACCGACGGTGTTCGCGCTGCTCATCGGTTTCGGGGCGTACGGGATCCGTCAGATCACCCGGTCGCTGCGGTACTCCATCGCCCCCACGACGGCGGGCGTGCGCATCACGTTCGGCCTGTTCACCACGGTGACCGAGACCATCCCGCCCGGCCGGATCCATGCCGTCGAGATCCGGCAGTCGATCCTGTGGCGGCCGTTCGGCTGGTGGACGATCCGTGTCAACCGGCTCAGCGGGCAATCCGTCAGCGACTCCAGCACGCGGCAGCAGTTCGCCGAGGTGCTGCCGGTAGGCACGCGGGCCGACGTCGAGCGGGTGCTGCGTCTGGTGCTGCCCTCGCTTCCCGAGAACGACTGGCCCGCCGTGTTCGAGCACGGCATCCTCGGTCCGGTCGACGACGACCCCTACGTGAACACCCCCCGCCGCGCCGCGATCTGGCGCCCCTTCTCGTGGCGTCGCAACGGTGCGCTGGTCGCCCCGGCCGCACTCCTGCTGCGCACCGGCGCTATCTGGCGGATGCTCGTGATCGTGCCGCTCGCGCGACTGCAGTCGGTGCGGGCGGCGCAGGGACCGATCGACCGCGCCCTGCGCACGGCGACCCTCACCGGGCACACCGTCACCGGGCCGGTGACCGCCACCGTCGCCCACCTCGACCGCGACGACGCCCTCTCGGTCTGGGAGGCCGCGACCGCCGGCGCGGTGCGGGCCGCGGCATCCGACACCTCCCACCGCTGGAACGCCGCGGCCGCCGCTGGGCCGGTACCCGCTGGGCCGCTGATCGCTGTGGGCCCGGACGCTGCAGGATCCGCCACTGTGGGCTCGGGTGCTGTGACGCTGCCCGATGTGCCGCAGGTCGCTGCGGCGCCGACCGTTGCGGCTCCGGATGTTGCGCCTCCGGCCGCTGTGACGCACACCGCTGTGGGCCCGGCCGCTGTGCCGCTGCCCGAGGTGCCGCTGATCGTTGCGGCCCCGGACAAAGTGTCGCCGGCCACCGTGGACCCGTCCGCTGCGGGCCCGGACGCCACCGGACCGGATGCGGCAGCCCCGGATGCTGTGGGTCCGGCCGCGCCGGAACCGCCCCTCACGCGACGGCAGGCGGGCGAGTCCGCCGCACGGATGCCCGACGCGGGCGACGAGACGTCGTCGTGAACCGCACGGCGCGCCTCGGGGTGGGCGTGATCGGGGCGGGTCGGGTCGGACCGGTGATGGCCGCCGCGCTCGCCGGCGCGGGACACGCACTCAACGGGATCACCGCCGGGTCGGACCCGGAGCGGGTGGCCGCCGTCGTCGGCGACGTGCCGGTGCTGCCGGCCGACGAGGTCGCGCGCCGTAGCGAACTGGTCGTGGTCGCCGTGCCGCACGAGCAACTGCCTGGCGTGGTGGCCGGCCTCGCCGATGTCGGCGCGTGGCAGGTCGGTCAGCTCGTGCTGCACACCGACCCGGCCCACGGCGTCGAGGTGCTCGCCCCGGCCACCGGCTGCGGCGCGATCCCTCTCGCCGTGCATCCCGCCATCGGATTCACCGGCACCAGCATCGATCTGCGGCAGCTGCCCGGCTCCTACGCCGCGGTGACCGCACCGGCCGCGGTCCTGCCGATCGCGCAGGCGCTCGCCGTCGAGCTCGGCTGTGAGCCGGTCGTCGTCGCCGAGGCGGACCGCGCGGCCTACGGCGAAGCGATCGCCACCGCGACCGAGTTCTCCGAGGCGGTCGTGCGCCAGTCGACGCAGCTGCTGGCCGAGGTGGGCGTTCCCGTGCCCGGCAGGTATCTGTCGTCGCTCGTGCATGCCACGGTCGACCGCGCGCTCGCCACAGCGGCCCCGCCGCCGTCCGCAGAAGTCCGCTGAGGCGGCGCGCCTCCGCGGGCTGGGTAGAATCGAGCGTCGATCCCCGAGGAGCAAGCATGACCGACGCGCCCGAACCCGCCGACGAGAGCGACGTCTTCGAGCAGAAGGCTGTCCGCCTGGCCAAGCGCGAGCGGCTCATCGCCGAGCGCGCCGACGCCGCCGGCGGCGCGTACCCCGTCGCGGTGCCGATCACCGACACGATCGGGGCGCTGCGGGAACGGTACGCCGACCTCGCCGCCGGCGCCGAGACCGGCGAGACGGCATCCGTCGCCGGTCGCGTCGTCTTCAGCCGCAACACCGGAAAGCTGTGCTTCGCGGCGCTGCAGGCCGGCGACGGCAGCCGGATCCAAGCCATGGTCTCGCTCGCCGAGGTCGGTGAGCAGTCGCTGCAGGCCTGGAAAGAGCTCGTCGATCTGGGTGACCACGTCGCGGTGACCGGGCAGGTCATCTCCAGCCGCCGTGGCGAACTGTCGATCATGGTGCGCGAGTGGCAGATCGCCGCGAAGGCCCTGCTGCCACTGCCGAACCTCTACACCGAGCTCAGCGAAGAGAGTCGCGTGCGCTCACGCTACCTCGATCTCATCGCCCGCGAACGGGCACGGGAGACCGTCGTGGCCCGCGCCGCCGTCAACGCCAGCCTGCGGCGCACGTTCGCGGCGCGGAACTTCATCGAAGTCGAGACCCCGATGCTGCAGGTGCAGCACGGCGGCGCGGCGGCCCGCCCCTTCGTGACACGTTCGAACGCGTTCGACACCGACCTGTTCCTGCGCATCGCCCCCGAGCTGTTCCTCAAGCGCGCCGTCGTCGGCGGCATCGACCGCGTCTTCGAGATCAACCGCAACTTCCGCAACGAGGGCGCCGACTCCACCCACAGCCCCGAGTTCGCGATGCTGGAGGCCTACCAGGCCTACACCGACTACCACGGCATGGCCGAACTCACCCAGCAGCTCGTCCAGGACGCCGCCGTCGCCGTGACCGGCTCGACCACCGTCACATGGGCAGACGGCACCGTCTACGATCTCGGTGGGACCTGGGAGCGGGTGTCCATGTACCCCTCGCTGTCTGCCGCGGCGGGCCGTAAGATCACCCCCGCCACGTCCGTCGACGAACTGCGCGCCCTCGCCGACGAGGTCGGTGTGGAGGTGCCCGTCAAGATCATGACGCACGGCAAGCTCGTCGAAGAGCTGTGGGAGCACTTCGTGGGGCCCACCCTGACCCGGCCGACGTTCGTCGTGGACTTCCCGGTCGACACCAGCCCGCTGGTGCGGGAGCATCGCAGCATCCCCGGCGTTGTGGAGAAATGGGACCTGTACGTGCACGGGTTCGAGCTGGCCACCGGCTACTCCGAACTGGTCGACCCCGTCATCCAGCGCGAACGTTTCGTCGAGCAGGCGACGCTCGCCGCGCGCGGCGACGACGAGGCCATGCGCGTCGACGAGGAATTCCTGCGGGCTCTCGAGCACGGCATGCCGCCCACCGGCGGTGTCGGAATGGGGATCGACCGCCTGATGATGGCGATCACGGGTCTCGGCATCCGCGAGACGATCCTGTTCCCGCTCGTGAAGTGACCTGAGCCGGCATCAGCGCTGGAACGCCCACGCCGGCAGGTGACCGGCGGCCACCATCGAGCGCACGATGTCGGCGAGACCGTGGTGGCGATCGATCTCGTGCGCCATCCGGGCGTACACCTCGGCGTGTGTGGAACGCCCGAGCGCCCAGGAGATCCACGCGCACGCCACCAGTGCACCGGGGCGGTCGCGGCGCGGCGCGACCGCGGCGACCGCTCGGCACAGCTCCAGCGCCGCCCGCAGCCGATCGGCATCTGGCTGCGGGCCGTCGCCCCACATGACCTTACCGACGTCGAGCGGGTACGGCTCACCCGACTCCCAGCGCCGTTGCGCTTCGAGCGCCCGATGGCCGCCTGCCGCGTCCGAACCCCACTGCACCAGCGCGATGTCGCGGAGCGCGGGGCGGCCGAGGATCCAGGCCAGGAGCGCCTGGGTCATCGCGTCGTCGGGCGGGGCCGACAGGACCGACTCGAAGAGGGTCGGGGCGTCGTCGAGCGCGCACACCGCTTCGAGCGCGGCGGGATCGATCCGTTCGGCGCGCGCCCCGTCGGCGGGGACGCCGCAGACGATCTCCACCGCCGCGCGCAGCGAGCGCAGGGCCGCCGCGACCGGCCGCCGCTGCGCCGGCGTCGTCGTCGGAAGGGTTGCGCCGGCGGCCTGATCGGCGTCGACGTCGAGCGGGACGCCCGGCGACGGCGACACCTCCAGCTCGGCGAGCGGGCGGCCGGAGTCGGG
>NZ_JBKEAY010000147.1:0-9301 GCF_047972865.1 Microbacterium sp. | reverse complement strand
CCTCAAGCTCGCGCATCAACTCGGCGAAGTCGAGAATCTCCTCACGAGCGTTGGCCTCGGGGAGGTAGGTCTGTGCCTTGCGGGCACCGCGTGGCGTGTCGGTCGAGGTGCTCATGGCCTTCATCCTACTCGTATAAAACGAAAAAATCGAACACAAAGTCGAGCGACTCACCGACCGATCCTGGGCCATATCCGGGCCATTTCCGCCCGCTGAACCAACTGCTAGCAACTGCGACTAAC
Source organism: Microbacterium sp. (assembly GCF_047972865.1). Lineage (GTDB taxonomy): Bacteria > Actinomycetota > Actinomycetes > Actinomycetales > Microbacteriaceae > Microbacterium. Next base: position 9,061 of record NZ_JBKEAY010000147.1, on the reverse strand, counting down.
CAGGAAAATGCCTGGTCAGAAGCGAGCGGCCACCATAGATGCAGTGTGAAAACACGCCCGAACTCGACTGAATACTGCCCGCCGGATCCCGCGGGCCGGCGCGGGAAACGGGACCGCGGCCCGGACGGCGCACGAGTGGTCGGCTGCGTCCTCAGTGACTGGCGGGCCGCTCCTCCGCGTCGGGGTGCATGATCGCCGCGGCGGCGGGGCCGCGGACGGCATCGTGCGCCGAGATCTCGCTGTCGGAGGCGCCCTTTCGGCGCATCTCGTCGGTGTTCAGCAGCAGGTTGAGCAGGATCGCGACGATCGCACCGGCCGAGATGCCCGAGTCAAAGATCAGCTGGAACCAGGTCGGGAACTGCTCGTAGATCGACGGCGACACCGTCGGCAGCAGCGCAACCCCGACCGAGATCGCCACGATCAGCACGTTGCGGTTGTTGAAGTGCACCTTCGCGAGGGTGCGGATGCCTGATGCGGCCACCATGCCGAACAGCGCGATCCCCGCACCGCCGAGCACCGCCCGCGGCACACCCTCGACGATCGCGGACACCTTCGGGATGAGACCGAGCACGATGAGGATCACGCCTGCCATCGTTGCGACGTACCGCGAACGCACGCCGGTCAGCGACACCAGCCCGACGTTCTGCGCGAACGCCGTGTACGGGAACGTGTTGAACATGCCGCCGAGAACGGTTCCCAGGCCGTCGGCGCGCAGGCCGTCGGCGAGCTGGCGGCGGGTGACCGGCTTGTCGACGATCTCGCCGACGGCGATCATGTCGCCGGTGGTCTCGGTCATGATGACGATCCCGACGATCACCATCGAGATGATCGACGCGAACTCGAACACCGGCAGCCCGAAGTGGAACGGCGTGACGACCGCGAACCATGCGGCGTCGCCGACGGCATCCCAGTGCGTCATCCCGGGAACGAGCAGGGCGACCAGCGTCCCGACCACGAGTCCCAGCAGCACCGACACCCGGGCGAGGGCCGCCGGCGCGAACCGCTCGATCAGGACGATGAACAGCAGCGTCCCGGCGGCGAACGCCACATTGATCGGGGAGGCGCCGGGGTGCTCCCCGGTCGAGCCGTCCATGATCCAGCCGGCCGCGACCCGCATGAGGGACAGGCCGATGATGAGGATGACGGTTCCGGTGACGATCGGGGGGAAGAACCTCAGCAGCTGCGCGAAGAACGGCGCGATGAGGATCATGAACAGTCCGCACGCGATCACCGCCCCGAAGATGGTCTGGATGCCGTGCTCCTGACCGATCGCGATCATCGGACCGACGGCCGCGAAGGTCACCCCCTGCATGAGGGGAAGCCGCACACCGAACCGCCAGAAACCCACCGACTGCACGATCGTTGCGACACCGGCGATGAACAGGTCGGCGCTGATCAGGAAGGCGAGGTCGGCGGAGTTGTAGCCGAGCGCGCCGCCGACGATGAGCGGCACGGCGACGGCACCGGCGTACAGCGCCAGCACATGCTGCAACCCGAGGGGGAACAGCCGCGCGAGCGGGGGGATCGTGTCGACGGTGTTCTCGCTGGCGCGGGTGCGCTTTTCCGCCTTCGTTGTCGTGGCCGTCATGCCCGGTGTCCCTCCCTCGGTGGCGCTCGTCGCGCCGCTACCCGCAGCACGCTACGGGCGCACTGAGGCCCGATCGGCCGATTGCGGGCATCCGTTCCCGAAGCTTCACGCCCCGAAACGTCCCAGAAATACGCCCTCGCGCCGGGCCCGGGGATCAGGCGCGGAACACGGTGTGCACGTCGCCGCACACGGTGCGGCCGTCGAGGTCGGTCAGCTCCATGAGCACCGACGTGCCGGCGACGCGGTAGCCGAGGTCGCCGAGCAGGTGCTTCGCGGCCCGCAGGGTGCCGCCGGTGGCCAGCACGTCGTCGAGCAGGAGCACACGCGTGCCGGCGGGCAGGTCGGCGGCCATCTCGATCGCGGCGCGCCCGTACTCGAGGTCGTATTCGACGGCGGCGGCCGGCCGCGGCAGCTTGCCGGCCTTGCGGATCGGCACCATACCGACCTCGGCTGAGATCGCCGTGGCGCCGGCGAGCAGGAAACCCCGCGCCTCGACGCCGGCGACGACGTCGAACGCGCCTCGGAACGGCGCCACCAGCGCGTCGGCGACGGCGGCGAGGGCCGCGGCATCGGCCAGCAGCGGCGAGATGTCGCGGAACAGGATGCCCGGTTCGGGGAAATCCGGGATTGTGGCGATCAGCGACTGTGCGCGGGTCAGGGCTTCAGAAGGCACCGCTCCAGCGTACGACCCGCCGCGGCCACGCGGTCTCGCGTCAGTCGTGCGTCCAGGCCCACGATTTCGGCATCGCCGCTGGCACCGTGACCGGGCCACACCGCACGCGTCGCGATGCGCAAGCGCTTGCACTATGCTCGTCTGCATGACGCATCCCACCGTGCACGTCCCCGCTGCCGCCCCCTCCCGACCGGGATCCGAGTGGTGGCGCACCGCCGTGATCTATCAGATCTACCCGCGTTCGTTCGCCGATGCCTCCGGCGACGGCATCGGCGACCTGCGGGGCATCACCGACCGGCTCGCGCACCTGCAAGAACTCGGTATCGACGCGATCTGGCTCAGCCCGTTCTACCGTTCGCCGCAGCGCGACGCCGGCTACGACGTGAGCGACTACTGCGACGTCGACCCCGTGTTCGGCACTCTTGCCGACATGGACCGGATGCTGGGCGACGCGCACGCCCGCGGCATCCGGGTGATCGTCGACCTCGTGCCGAACCACAGCTCCGACCAGCACGTCTGGTTTCAGGAGGCGCTGACGGCGGAACCGGGCAGCCCCGAGCGGGCGCGGTACCTCTTCCGCGACGGTCGCGGCGTCGACGGCGACGAGCCGCCCAACAACTGGGAGTCGGTGTTCGGCGGGCCGGCGTGGACGCGGGTGACCGAGCCCGACGGCACCCCGGGCCAGTGGTATCTGCACCTGTTCGACGCCTCGCAGCCCGACTTCGACTGGGCCAACCCCGAGGTGCAGGAGGAGTTCCGCCGCATCCTGCGCTGCTGGCTCGACCGCGGCGTCGACGGCTTCCGGGTCGACGTCGCGCACGGTCTGGTCAAGACCGATGGCCTGCCCGACCACTTGCCCCCGCTCGACGCCGACTCGATGGGCGGCGGCAGCGGCGACGCACCGTACTGGGGTCAGGACGGCGTGCACGAGATCTTCCGCGACTGGAACCGTGTGCTCGCCGAGTACGACGGCGACCGCGCGCTGTGCGCGGAGGCGTGGCTGCCGACCGTGGACCAGACCGCGCTGTGGGTGCGTCCCGACGAGATGCACCAGGCGTTCAACTTCTCGTACCTGATGACCCCGTGGGATGCCGCGCAGCTGCGCGAGGTGATCACCGAGTCGCTGCGGGCCTACCCCGCCGTGGGCGCCCCGTCGACGTGGGTGCTGTCCAACCACGACGTCATCCGGCACGCGACCCGGCTGGCGATGACCACCGCCGTCCCGCAGGGGTACGGCATCGGTCCGGCCTCACCCGACCAGCCCGACCCGGTGGTGGGGCTCCGGCGTGCCCGGGCCGCGACGACCCTGATGCTGGCCCTCCCCGGCTCGGCGTACCTGTACCAGGGGGAAGAGCTGGGGCTGCCCGAGGTGATCGACCTGCCCGACGAGGCGCGGCAGGACCCCACCTGGTTCCGCACCGGCGGCACGAGGTACGGCCGCGACGGATGCCGGGTGCCGATCCCGTGGCAGGCCGATGCCCCCGGGTACGGTTTCGGCCCGTCGGAGCGGTCGTGGTTGCCGCAGCCGACCTCGTGGGCGCGGCTGTCGCGGTCGGCGCAGGAGCACGACCCGGACTCGACCCTGTGGCTGTATCGCACGCTGCTGGCGTTGCGGCGCAACGCGTCGCTCGGCAGCGGCACGCTCACCTGGCTCGACGGGTACCCCGCCGACGTGATCGCGTTCCGCACCGATGAGATCACCGTGATCGCGAACCTGGGCAGCGAACCGGTGGCGCTGCCGACCGCCACCGTCCTGGTCTCCAGCGGCCCGGTCGACGGTGGGATGCTGCCGCCCGACACCGCGGTGTGGCTGTCCGTGCGCTGACGTGTCGAGCCTGGAGGAGGTAGCGCGCCGCGTCGGGGTGTCGACGGCGACGGTGTCGCGGGCGCTCAGCGGGCGTGGTCGTGTCTCGGAGGCGACGCGCGCGCGGGTGCGGGCGGTGGCCGACGACATGGGGTATGTGGTGTCGGCATCCGCGTCGTCGCTGGCGTCGGGCCGCACCCGCAGCATCGGTGTGCTGGTGCCGCTCATGGAGCAGTGGTTCTTCGCGACCGTGATCAGCGGCATCGCGCACCGGCTGAGTGCGGACGGGTACGACATCACCCTGTACAACGTCACCGGCGACCCGGCGCAGCGGCGGCGGCTGTTCGACGAGTCGCTGCGGCGGCGGCGGGTCGACGGGCTGATCGCGTTGTCGACGGAGCTGGATGCCGCGGATGCCCGCGAACTGCGCGACCTCGAACTGCCGGTGGTCGGGTTGGGCACACCGCGCACCGACGTGCCGGCGTTGCGGGTGGACGACGTCGCGGTGGCGCGGACGGCGACCGAGCACCTCATCGGACTCGGCCACCGCCGCATCGCGCACATCGGGTTGGACCGGCCCGATCTCGGGGCCTTCGACGTGCCGACGTTGCGGTGGCGGGGGTTCCACGAGGCGCTGGCCGATGCCGGGTTGCGCCCGGCATCCCTCGCACCGGCCGACTGCAGCCTCGACGCCGGTCATCGGGCCGCGATGCACCTGCTCGGCGCCGACGACCCGCCGACGGCAGTGTTCGCGACCTCTGACGAGGTCGCGTTCGGGACGCTGTTCGCCGCGCGCCGCCTCGGGTTGCGAGTGCCTGAGGACCTGTCGCTGATCGGCGTCGACGGTCACGAGATGGCGGAGTTCTTCGACCTCAGCACGGTCGCCCAGTTCCCCCACCGGCAGGGCGAGCGTGCCGCGGACGCGATCCTGTCGCTCGTCGAGACCGGGACGCTCCCCACCGACCTCACCCTCCCGCACCGGCTGATCCCGCGCGGCAGCACCGTCCCGCCGCGGTGAATCGCTGGGGGCGAGGATAATCGAGGCAACCGGTCCGCGCGGTTGCACGAGTTCACCGATCGCCGCCGGGGCGGAACGGGAGGAGCGGGCCTTGAAGCGATACGGACCGCTGCACGATCATGAGGGTGCCCTCGTCGTTGGCGACCCTGGGGCGTCGGCACCTCTCCATGGGCGCCGACGCGCTCACTTACCGGAACGGTGACGAGGCGGTCCGGGCGTTCTCGTGGACGAGCATCGAGCGGGCGACCCTCGCCCTCCCCACAAGTCGTTTTCGTTTCCCCGGCGCGGTATCGGCCCTGTTTACATCAATCGTTGTCGCCGTTGTCGCAGGGGACCCCGAAGTCGGACCCAAGGACGGCGAGGTCGCCATCCGAATAGACGGGCAGGTGGAACATCTGCCACTCAGCCGACACCATTTCTTCGGCTACTGGTTCAGGACCGTCGCCGCGACGCAACGCCTCCTCGATCGACTTGACGGTGTGAACAGCGACGCTGCCGTGCTGGCAACGCTCACCGAGCCGAAGGCCACCTATCTCCGCGTGTCGGCTGAGGTCCGGGGCGAGAGCACCTGCGACGGCTGCGAGTACGGGGGCTACAGCTACGAGCGCCCGATCTGGCACCAGTGGACGGCGCTGCTCCAGTACGACAAGGCAGGGTAGCCCTTCCACCGCAGCGCCACGGTAGACCCTCCAACGGGAAGTAGAGGGTCTACCGCAACTACCAACGTGAGAATACAAACACCTTATGGGCGTCCGTTCTCAGCAGCCTCAAGAAGTGACTTAGGTAAGACATCCGAAGCAAAAAGGACTTCCACCCCGAGTAACTTGCCATCCGAATCGAAGTCTAGGATGAACTGGCCGAGCACGTTGTCATCCGTCTCCAACTGGATCTGGCGGACTGCTGCACCCGGAGAAATCGTCTCCACGATCTGCAGGTAGGCCGCATCAGCCTCGCGGTCGTAAGTGAGCTTCATCTCTTACCCCTTGGTGACGGTGATCACATTCCCGGTCTTGTTGTCTACGACAACTCGGATCTTGTTCGCACCCTTTCCTTGCGTGAAGACCGAAGTACCCCTTTTTCCGGCACTCCTTACACCATTCTGAACAACTTGCTTGATGAGTGCCTGACTCACACCGCGCGCTGCTGCCTGTGTGATTGCATGCCGAGTAAGGTGTGCCATCACCATAAGCGCAGGAATCCAGAACGGGTCAGCTACTACCGGGTACGCAGTGGATACTGAGGGGTAAACTCGCTGAACGACCGTGTTGCCCGAGATGATGTACTCCGTAGGCACAGATACCCCATTGCTGTCGACCGCCCAAGGCGGTGCGATGGTTCCGGCCAGATCACCGGCTGCCGTTCGAACGGTGATTCCACCATCCTCCAGCGTAATCAGCTCGAATGCCGCATCCACCTCAAACTGGTAATCGCGAGGACTGTCCTTAGTGGGAATGTGAAAGAGCGCCCTGAAGGCACCGTCTCCCTCGTCCACGACTGCTATGCCCAAGTCCTCACCAACTGCGGCATCGGCGGCACCCAAGCCAGATACCGACGATTCATCGATAGACAAAGAGAACGGCGTATCCTCGCCTCCGGATGGTGCGCTTACCGTGCCATCCTGCACTACAACCTGACCCTCAGGAATGCCCAGAGTATCAACGTAGACATCAGGCTGCGTTTCCAGAGCAGCGTCGAACTGAGCAGCAAACTGCTCACCGTCATGCGACGGTGATGACGTCCCATCGGCAGCGCTAGCTGAAGTGGTTCCAGCGACAACCATCGCCGCTGCCACGAACGAAGCGAGCAACGCCCTTGGTGCTGAGTTCTTCATCAATATTCCTCCGGTCTAGATCCCAAAGTTGAGAGTTCTTCTCACGAGCGTAGCGTCCGCGGGGATCAAGACGCCTCCCCCTAAAGGTACGTTTTCGCCATTGTGTGGGGGCCGTTCAATCCAATCCCCATAAGACAGCGAACCACCCAAGGCGCGAGCCAAATCGGGTCCGCTACGACCGGATAGGTTGCCCCACCATCTGCAGAATGATCGATATGCTGGATGAGCGTCGACCCGTTCACCTCGTCGTGTCTGGCAGGAAACCCACCCTCCCCAGTGCCGTTCTCCTCCCTGGCGCGCGGGGGCCGCGCGCGGCGTGGCGCGTTGCTCGAAGCGGGGGGCTCCAGACCCCGCCGGAAGACTCAGTCAGACCGCGCCTGCCGTGAGCCTCCTCGTGCAGACGCGCCGCACGCCCGCTCAGACATGGGTCGCGGCTGCCGCGGCGACGACGCGCGGCACCGACTCGGCCTCGCCGACCGAGATCCGGATGCCGTCACCGGCGAAGGGCCGCACGATCAGGCCCGCGGCATCGAGGGCGGCGGCGACCTCCGCCGTGCGCTCGCCCGTCGGCAACCACACGAAGTTACCCTGCGCATCGGGCACATCCCAGCCCGACTCCCGCAGCGCCGCGACCAGGTCGTCTCGGCGCTCCGCGAGGACGGCGACACGCTCGTTGAGTTCGTCTTCGGCATCCAGACTCGCCAGCGCCGCCTCCTCGGCGAGCGCCGTGACCGACAGCGGGACCGCCGTCGACCGCGCCGCGTCGAGGATGCGGGGATGCCCGATCGCGTACCCCACGCGCAACCCGGCCAGACCGTACGCCTTCGAGAAGGTGCGCAGGATCACCACGTTGGGCCGACCCGACCGCAGCACCCGCTCGCCGTCGACGGCATCCGGGTCGGTCACGAACTCCGCATACGCCTCATCGAGCACGACGAGCACATCGGCGGGTACCGCATCGACGAACCGGTCGAACGCGGACTGGGTCACCACCGGACCGGTCGGGTTGTTGGGGCTGCACACCAGGATGATCCGGGTGCGGTCGGTCACGGCGGCCGCCATCGCGACCAGGTCGTGCTCGGCGGTCGCCGTCAGCGGCACGGTCACCGCCGTCGCCCCCGCCACCACCGCCAGGCCCGGGTACGCCTCGAACGACCGCCACGCGAACAGCACCTCATCGCCGGGACCGGCGGTGGCCTGCGTCAACTGGTAGAGGATCGACACCGACCCGGCACCGATGTGCACGGCCTCGGGTGCGACGCCGAACCGCTCCGCCAGGCGCGCCGTCAGCCGCGCCGCTGCGGCATCCGGGTACCGGTTGAACGCACCGGCGCGCCGTAGCGACTCGGCGACCTGCGGGAGCGGGCCGAACGGGTTCTCGTTGCTCGACAGTTTGAAGGCGTCGGCAGCGGCCTGTTTGCCCTGCCGGTACGGCGGCAGGGCCGCGATCTCAGGCCGGATACGCACGGGGATGTCGCTCATGCCCCGAGTCTACGGATGGCTCCGTGGCGGGAAAGCCGCCGGCCCCGTGGAAGACTTGACCATCATGCGTTTTCTCATCCGCGCGGCCGTCAACGCGTTCGCGATCTGGGTCGTCACCCTCATCGAACCGCTGTCGATCGACGTCATCCCCTTCCCACCCGGTGAGACGCTGCAACTCGTGCTGACGCTGTTGGCCGTCGCTGCCGTGTTCGCCCTGGTGAACACGATCATCGGCACCGTCATCAAGGTGGTGGCCTTCCCGCTGTACCTGCTCACGCTCGGCCTCATCTCGCTGCTGGTCAACGGCTTCCTGCTGTGGCTCACGGCATGGCTGACCGGGTGGTGGGACTGGGGCCTGCGGGTGGAGAACTTCTGGCTGGGGGTGATCGCGGCGCTCGTGATCTCACTCATCAACTGGGTGTTCGGCATTCTGCTGCGCCCCCAGCTGAAGCGCCGCCGCTGACGGCCAGGCAGCTCCGGGCTCACGGCGCAGCTCATCGCCGAACGGTCATCCGGGACCGGTTCAGAACGGCTTGCCGTCGCTGCGGCGCTCGTTCCGCGACGACGAGTACACGATCGTCTCCACGGTCGTCGCCCCTTGCAGCCCGGTGAACACCTCCCGCACCGCGCCCATGCGCGGGTCGCCCGACGCGTCCAGCTCGGAT
>NZ_JBKEAY010000269.1:0-4906 GCF_047972865.1 Microbacterium sp. | reverse complement strand
CCAAGGTGAGCGCGGCCCGCGTGAGCCATGCGCCCGGTGACCCGCAGCGAGAGCCACCGCAATCCCATCTGGGAGATGCGCAACCGCATCCCGCTGGGCTCGGGTGCGAGGATCTGGTCGTCGGAGCGGATCAGACCGTCGCTGACCAGCTGGTGCGCCCCGAGCATTCCGGGGGCCTCTTCGTCGACCGTGTAGAAGGCAGTCACGTCGGATGCCGGGGTGGTACCGGTCCGCACCAGCGCCTCGAGCAGTCCGATCGTGAGGGCGAGCCCGGACTTCATGTCGCAGGCACCCCGTCCGTACAGCCGTCCGTCCTCGATCACACCGCCCAACGGCGGCTTCGTCCAGCCTTCACCGATCGGCACCGTGTCCATGTGCGACACCAGCACGAACCGCGGAGCCTCGCGATCGCGGCCGGGCACGGTCACCGAGAGATTGTCGCGGCCCGGCTCGACCGGGTGACGGCGCACCTTGAGGCCGACATCGTTCAGGCGACTCTCGATCCAGGCCGCGCACTCTGCCTCTCCGGTGCCGGGGTTGGTGCTGTCGATGGCGATGAGGCTGCGGGTGTCCGCGACGACGCGGTCGTAGTCGATCATGATGTTCTCCTCCTGGGGCAGGTGTCGCAGGTCACAGCGGGGGTCCGTCGACGACCACAGTCTGGCCGCTCATGCCGGTCGATCGCGGCCCGGCCAAAAAGGCCGTCACCTCGGCGACCTCGCGGATATCGATCAGGCGACCGAACGCGGACGTGTGCGCGTACTCGGCGAGGATGTCGTCCGGGGCGCACCCGCGACGCACCGCGACGTCGTCGGCGAGCGCACGCAACAGCGGCGAGTCGACGTTCCCCGGGCAGATCGCGTTCACACGGCCGCCATGGACGGCGAGTTCCGACGCGAGCGATTCGGTGAAACCCACCAGGCCGAACTTCGTCGCGCAGTACACGGCGCCGCCGCTCTCGCCGTGCAGGCCCGCCGTGGAGGAGAAGAAGACCGCGCTGCATTCCCTGGGGCGCTCGGCCAGGTTGCGGCTCAGCGCCTGGCCCACGTGGAACGCACCGCGCAGGTTGACGTCGAGGAGCCGGTCGTACGCGTGCCAGTCCGTCGTGGCCACCGGCCCGGTGTAGTTGGTCCCGGCCGCATAGACGATCGCGTCGTAGCAGTCCTCGTGTCCGCCGGGTCCGAGCGCTCCCAGCACGGCATCCAGGTCGGTGACGTCGAGGGTGATCGCGCGGTGTCGCGCGTCGGTGGCCGGCAGCCGTTCAACCACCGACGAGCCGCCGCGCAGATCGGCGACCACGACGGTCATTCCCTGCTCCGCCAGGGTCACGCACACTCCCTGGCCGATCGCTCCGGTGCCGCCGATGACGACGACGGTCCGCGCCGTCATCGCGTCACCGCCATCACGGCGTCGATCGCGTGGCGGATCGAGACGATGCTCGGGACGATCTCGTTCTCGATGCTAAGCGCCGCCGGCACGGGGACGTTCGGGTTTGCGTGCCGGTGCACGGCATCGAGGCCGCCGAGACCGAGTCGCTCCACGACCCCGGTGACGAGCTCCCCGCTCAGGCCGAAGCCGAGGTAGTCCTCGTCGACGACCAGAAGGCGACGCGTGCGCGCGACCGACTCGCACACCGTACGCCAGTCCACCGGCACAACCGAGCGCAAGTCGATCACTTCGACGCTCACACCCCGATCGGCGGCAGCCTGCGCCGCCGCGAGGGCGCGTGGCACCGACCCGCTGAGGGTGACGAGGGTCAGGTCCTCACCGGGTCGGATCACCGCCGCGCGGTCCAACGGCACGTCGTAGCGTCCTTTGGGCACGCCCGCACCGACCGTGAAATCGGCGGCCCGTTGCAGCAGCAGGCCCTTGTGCTCGATGAAGACCACCGGGTCGTCGCTTCGCACCGCGGCGGCGATGAGACCCTTGCTGTCGTACGGGGTGGACGGTGCGACGACGCGCAGTCCCGGGAGATGGGCGAACAGCCCCCAGAGGGTCTGGGAGTGCTGCGCCGCCGCGCCGATCGCCCCGCCGGCCGTCTTGATGACGACCGGCATCTGCACCCGTCCCCCCGACATGTAGGGGATCTTCGCGATCGCGTTGTACACCTGCTCCAGGCACACCCCGATGAAATCGACGAACATGATCTCGACGACGGGGCGATAGCCCTCCATCGCGAGCCCGACCGCCATTCCGGTGAAGGCCATCTCCGAAATGGGTGTGTCCAGGACCCGCTCTGGCCCGAAGGCCTTCTGCAACCCGCGGGTGCTTCCGAACACACCGCCTTGCACCCCGACATCCTCGCCGATCACGAGGACGGACGAGTCGGCCTCCATCTCCAGCCGCAGCCCTTCGGCGACGGCCTGCGACACGTTGATGTTGCGTACTGTCTCGGTGCCCGCGGTCATGCGAGGCTCTCCTCTCGAGGTGACGGATCGGGTTCCAGCCCCGACCCGAAGACGTGGGCGCGCGCGCTCGCCGGGTCCGGTTGCCGGTCGGCCCGGACCTTGCTGAGCACATCGGCGATCTCGACGGTCGCCGCGCGGCGGATCTCATCGGTCTCCTGGGCGGACAGGATGCCGGAATCGCGCAGCGCCGCAGCCGCGATCGTCAGCGGATCCCGGTTCTCGACACGGTCGGCCTTCTCGGCCGCACTGCGATACAGATCGAGGTCGCCCTCGTAGTGGCCACGGAACCGGTAGCACATCGCCTCCACCACGGCGGGACCCTGACCCGCGCGGGCGTGGTCAAGCGCATCCTGCAACGCGCCTCGTACGGCATCGACGTCGAGACCGTCCACCCGCACCCCCGGTGCGGACGAGGCGGCGGCACGTTCGGCGAGCGTCGGCGTCGCGCTCGACGCGGAGAACGGCACCGAGATCGCCCATTCGTTGTTCTCGATGAGAACAACGAGCCCCAGCCGCAGCACGCCCGCCATGTTCATCGTCTCGGCGAAGCCGCCGGTGTTGACGGCCCCGTCACCGATCACCGCGACCGCGACCGAGTCGCGCCCCTGCAAACGCGCGGCGTAGGCATGGCCGAGCGCGACCGGCAACGATGCGCCGACGATTCCGGTGGTCGAGAAGCGCTGCTCCGGGCTGAAGATGTGCATGTGGCCACCGAAACCGCCGCACAGCCCGCTGTCCTTCTCGAAGATCTCGGCCATGAGCGGCCGCAGCGGCACCCGCTTGGCGAGCGCATGCAGGTGGTTGCGGTGTGTGCTGACGAGCGCGTCGTCGTCTCGGAGGGTCTCCGAGAGCGCCACGGCGATCGCCTCCTGACCAATGGCGGTGTGGAGCTCCCCGTGGATCTCCTTGGTCGAGACCCCCTCGAGGCACGCCTCTTCGAAGGCCCTCATGAGGCTCATCGCCCGGAATCTCTCCCGCCAAGTGTCTCGGTCGGTGACGGTCAGGTCCATGCTTCCTCCAGTTCGATGATGGTGCGGGCGGGAGTCACGACGTAGGCGGCAGGCCCCTCCTCGAACTCGACGATCTCGCCGAGGATCCGCCCGCCCCGCTCGCACAGCGCCGCCACCGATGCCCGGATGTTGTCGACCTGATACGCCGTGTGCCCCACACCGACGTGCACGGGCATCCAGCCCGGGACATCGTCGGGCAGGTGTCGCACCTGCAACACCTCGATCCGCGTCGACGCGTAGGGCGCCACCAGCTGCGCGAGGTCGCAGACGACCCCCGGCAGTCCCACGGTGCGACGGAACAGGTCGTCCATGTCGCGTACGAGGAAATCGACCTCGAACCCGAGAATGTCGCGGTGGTAGGCGATCGCGGCGTCGAGATCTGCCACCACGACGCCCGCATGGTGGAACGACAGCGCTCCGGCGCGACCATACCGCTCACCGTGCGTAGGCATAGGCGATCCTCCTCGAGTCGGCACCGGCCGCGATCACACGCTCGCCCGCGGACGTCTTCGTGGACAGCACCGTCTGCACGCTCCCGGCGTCGAACTCATTCGCGGGCCAGCCGACGACGGAGTGCCCGCGGCCCTCGAGATCGTCAGCGACTTCCTCGCCGAACCCCGTCTCCAGGAAGACCAGCGAGTCCCCCTCCGGATGGGGATGGAAGCCTCCCGGATAGCTCGACCCGAACAGCCTCGGCGCCTCGACCGCCGCTTGCGGTGTATACCCGTACACATCGACGGCGAGCATCGCCTGGGTCATCGCCTGGACGATGACGTCTCCCCCGGGGCAGGCGGTCGCCCACACCGCGTCCGCGTCGGCGTCGAGGGCGATGACCGCGGCCGGGGTGACGCACGGACGTGCGCCGGGGCGCAGGGCGTTGGGATGCCCGGGCACGAGCCGCGACTGGACGCCCCGGGGCGAGCAGAGTATCCCGAGCTCGGGGATGATCGGGGCGCCGTCGAGCGTGTCACTGGGCGAACTGGAGAACGCGGCCCCCGCCTCGTCGACGACGACGATGGCCGTCGTCGACGGAAGCCGAGGACCGGCTTGGGGAACGGTCGGGAGGTTTTCGAGCGCTCGGTCACCGATGGTCGCGGCGAGCGCGGCCAGGCGGTCCGCGCCGAACAGTTCCGCTTCGTCGACGTGCGTGATCCGCGGGTCGCCGTAGGTGCGCTCGCGCTCGCTGAAAGCCACTTTCAGCGCCTCCACGACTTCGTGCGCGTATCGAGCCGTGCCGAACGGGATGTCGCGGATACCGCGACGTTCGAGCACCCCGAGGGCCTGACCGATGACGGGCCCCTGCGACCAGGCGGGCGTGACGTGCACGCGCCAGCGCCCGAACGGCAGTGCGGGCGCCGGCGTGACGTCGGCGCGGAACCCGGCCAGATCCGACGGCGCCAAGAACCCGCCGTGCGCGACGACGAAGTCCGCGATCGTCTCGGCGATGTCGCTGCGGTAGAACTCGGCGTGGGCGGCTTCGATGGCCTC
>NZ_JBKEAY010000217.1:0-12565 GCF_047972865.1 Microbacterium sp. | reverse complement strand
TGACAAAGGCCCTGAAACCCTTGATTTCTCAAGGATCTCGGGGCCTTCGCTGTGGCGGTGACGGTGGGATTTGAACCCACGGTAGGGGGTTACCCTACACAACTTTTCGAGAGTTGCACCTTCGGCCGCTCGGACACGTCACCGCGGGAGAGTTTACGCGACCTCCCGATCCTGCGCCAATCCCCGGGAGCCCGCCCCCCCCTCTCAGGCCGTAGGGTGATCGCATGGTGGAACGGATGACGGGGCAGCAACGCCTCGTCCTCGCGGTGGCGATCCTCGGGTCATTCGTGTCGTTCCTCGACGGTACCGTTGTCAACGTCGCGCTGCCTGCTATCGCACGGGAGCTCGGCGGCGGGCTCAGCACCCAGCAGTGGACCGTGGATGCCTACCTCGTCACCCTCGGCGCGCTCATCCTCGTCGCGGGGGCCGCCAGCGACGCCTACGGTCGCGTTCTCGTCCTGCGCATCGGCCTCATCGGCTTCGGAATCACCTCACTCGCCGTCGCCGCGGCCCCCACCATCGAGATCCTCATCGCCGCCCGCGCACTCCAGGGCGCCTCCGGCGCGTTCCTCGTCCCCAGCTCCCTCGCCCTCATCACCTCCACCATGCGCGAACCGGTGCGCTCGCGCGCGATCGGCCTGTGGACGGCATCCACCACCGGCGCCATGGTCGTCGGCCCCCTCGTCGGCGGGCTCATCGTCGACTACTCGTCGTGGCGCCTCGTGTTCGTCATCAACGTCCTGCCCATCGGCCTCGCCCTGTGGATGCTGGCCCGCCTCCACCTCACCGACCAGCGCCGCCCGGATGCCCGCATCGACTGGATCGGCGCCGCCCTCTGCGTCCTCGGCCTCGGCCTCACCGTGTTCGCCCTCATCGAACTGCCCGCCGGCGGCCCGCCGGGCCCGCTGTGGACCATGCTCGTGGTCGGCATTCTCAGCCTCGGCGGATTCGTGTGGCGCCAGCGCACGGCATCCACTCCCCTCCTCCCCCTGACCCTGTTCCGCAGCAGCACCTTCGCCAGCGGCAACCTCGCCACCTTCTTCATCTACGCCGCCCTCTCCCTCAACGGATTCGTCCTCGCTGTCTACCTGCAGCAGGGCGCCGGACTGTCGGCGACCCTCGCGGGCCTGGCGAGCCTGCCGACCACGATCATGATGATCCTGCTGAGCTCGCGAGCCGGCGTGCTCGCGGGGCGCTTCGGACCCCGCCTGTTCATGACCGTCGGACCCATCGTCATGGCCATCGGCTCGCTCCTCCTCCTCACCGTCGCCGAGAGCTTCGACTACTGGTGGCAGGTGCTCCCGGCCATGACCGTGTTCGGGCTGGGCCTGGCGATCACCGTCTCGCCCCTCACCGCCGCGATCCTGGGTGCGGTGGATGCCGACCGCGCCGGCATCGCCTCGGCGGTCAACAACGCCGTCTCCCGCATCGCGGGGCTTCTCGCCATCGCCGCCATCGCCACGATCACCGGCGGCGCACTCGACCTGGCCGGCTTCCACCGCGCCGCCCTCGTCACCGCCGCGCTCCTCGCGGTCGGTGGCATCGTCTCGGCCCTCGGCATCCGCAACACCCGCGACGAATGACCGGATGCCGCGCAGACGTTGTCCCGGGGCGCCGCCACGCCCTACCGTGAACGGGAGGAGGCCGATCCGATGGGCTGGTGGAGCGAACGCGTCCTGCCGCGAGCAGTCTCTCGCGTTCTCGACCGCCCCGACATCGCGGGGCTCCGCCGCCTCACCGCCGCGCCCCTGCACGGCCGCGTGCTCGAACTCGGTTTCGGCTCGGGCCTGAACGTCCCGCACCTGCCGGAATCCGTCACGGGGATCGGCGCCGTCGAACCCTCCGATCATGCCTGGTGGCTCTCGCGCCACCGCCGCGCGCAGACGTCCGTCGCGGTGGAGCGGATCGGGCTCGACGGGGCATCCGTCTCGGCCGCCGACGCCAGCTACGACGGCGCGCTGGTGACCTTCACGCTGTGCACCATCCCCGACGTGGCCCGTGCGCTGGACGAGGTGCGGCGGGTGGTCGCTCCGGGCGGCACGCTGGCCTTCCTCGAACACGGACTGTCCCCCGACTCCGGCGTCGCCCGCTGGCAGCACCGACTCGACCCCCTGCAGCAGCGCTTCGCCGGCGGGTGCCACCTTACTCGCGACACCGCCGCGCTGGTCCGCGACGCCGGTTTCACCGTGACCGGTGTGGATGCCGCATACCTCCGCGTTCCGGCCGTCGCCCACCCTGTCGCCTACCTCACCCGCGGGCACGCGCACACCTGAGCCCCCCACGGCGACCCGCGTTCACTGACTTGTCACCGCCTTGTCGTAGAGGCGACACGCGACGACCCCAACGGCGACGCGAACGCTGGCAGACTGGCAGCGAACCCCGCGGAACTCGAAGGAGCCGGCCATGCGCGCGATCGAGAACTCGAAGCTCACCGTCGTGGGAGCGGGAGCCGTGGGCTCGTCCGTCGCCTACGCCGCCCTCATCCGCGGATCGGCGCGCCACGTCGCGCTCTACGACATCTCCGCCGAGAAAGCCGAGGCCGAGGTGCTCGATCTCGCCCACGGCGCCCAGTTCACCGGCGCCAGCGACGTCACCGGCGGCGCCGACATCTCCGTCGCCGCCGACTCGCACGTCGTCGTGATCACCGCCGGCGCCAAGCAGAACCCCGGGCAGACCCGGATCGAGCTGGCGGGCGTGAACGCCGGCATCCTGAAGACGATGATGCCGCAGTTGCTCGAAGTGGCGCCCGACGCCATCTACGTCATCGTCACCAACCCGTGCGACGTGCTCACCGTCCTCGCGCAGGAGGTCACCGGGCTGCCGCCCGAGCGCATCTTCGCCTCCGGCACGGTGCTCGATACGTCGCGACTGCGGTGGAAGCTCGCCCGCCGCGCGGGCGTGGCGACCTCGAACGTGCACGCCTACATCGTCGGCGAGCACGGCGACACCGAGTTTCCGATGTGGTCGCACGCGACCATCGGCACCGTCCCCATCCTCGAATGGACGCCGCTCGACGGCCAGCCCCGTTTCACCGTCGACGAACTCGACCAGATCGCCGTCGACGTCCGCGACGCCGCCTACACGGTCATCCGCGGCAAGGGCGCGACGAACTACGCGATCGGTCTGTCGAGCGCGCGTATCGTCGAAGCCCTCCTCCACGACCAGCACGCCGTCATGCCGGTCTCCACGGTGCTGCACGACTTCCACGGCATCAGCGACGTCGCCCTCTCGGTCCCGTCGATCGTGGGCCGGGCCGGGGCGATGCCCATCCGGGAGACATCGTTCTCACCGTCCGAGCTCGGCCTGTTCCGCCGCTCCGCCGACGCCCTGCGGGAGGTCGCGGCGTCGCTGCGGTGACCGGATGCCAGGATGTCGGCGCCCGCGCCTACGCTGGTTGCCATGGCTGCGCGCAAGACGGTGACCCCGACGTTCCGGTGCACCGAGTGCGGCTGGACGACGGCGAAGTGGGTGGGCCGCTGCGGTGAGTGCCAGCAGTGGGGCACCGTCGTCGAGCAGGGCGGGCAGCCGGCAGCAGCGGCGACGGTGAACGCCGTGACACCGCTCCACGCGGCTCGTCCCATCACCGAACTCGACACCCGGGAGACTCCACGCCGCTCCAGCGGCGTGGGCGAGTTCGACCGGGTGCTCGGCGGCGGGCTGGTGCCTGGGGCGACGATCCTGCTGTCCGGTGAACCGGGCGTCGGCAAGTCCACGCTGCTCCTCGACGTCGCCTGGCACGGCGCGCGCACCGGCCAGACCGTGCTCTACGTGAGCGCCGAAGAATCCCTGGGGCAGGTGCGGCTGCGCGCCGAACGCACCGGCGCCCTGCACGACCGGCTGTTCCTGGCCAGCGAATCCGACCTCGCCACCCTCCTCGGGCACGTCGACGCCGTCCGCCCCGACCTGCTCATCGTCGACTCGGTGCAGACCGTGTCGTCCGCTCTCACCGACGGGGTCGCCGGGCATCCCAGTCAGGTGCGTGAGGTGGCATCCACCCTCATCCGCGTCGCCAAAGAACGCGACCTCCCGGTGATCATCGTCGGGCACGTCACGAAAGACGGATCGGTGGCCGGCCCCCGTATCCTCGAGCACCTTGTCGACGTCGTCTGCCACTTCGAGGGCGACCGGCAGACGTCGCTGCGTTTCGTGCGGGCACTGAAGAACCGGTTCGGCGCCACCGACGAGGTGGGCTGCTTCGACATGACCGACGCCGGCATCGCCGAAGTCCCCGATCCCAGCGCACTGTTCCTCGGGCACGGCCCGCAGGTGCCCGGAACGTGCGTCACGATCGCGGTGGAGGGGCGGCGCACCCTGCCGGTCGAGGTCCAGGCGCTCACGATCGGCACCTCCGCTCCCAACCCCCGCCGAGTCGTCAGCGGGGTCGACGGGGCGCGTGTCGCGATGATCCTCGCGGTGCTGGAGCGCCGGGCGCGGGTGCGCGTGTCCGACCTCGACGTCTACGTGTCGACCGTCGGTGGCGTGCGCCTGACCGAACCTGCCGCCGATCTCGCGATCGCGCTCGCGGTGGCCAGCGCCGTCTCCGGTCGGCCCAACCCGCAACGTCTGGCCGCGATCGGCGAACTCAGCCTCGCCGGCGAGATCCGTCCCGTCACCCGGCACGAGCAGCGCCGCAGCGAAGCCACCCGCGTCGGCTATCGCCACATCATCGACACGGCGTCGCAGAGCCTGCCCACGGCGCTGCGCGATCTCGCCGCAGCCCACCCCGTCGCGGTCGGCGACACCGCCAGCTTCTGACCCCGCGCCGAGATTGCGCGAACCGTCACCCCGCGGTGAGATCCGCCGCAGTATGCGCGAACTCGGCAGGGGCTGCTATGCGTCGAGTGCGGCGATGACGTCGGCGGGGGAAGCCTGCATCGCATGCGGGCCGGCGATGTCGAAGAACACGGTCGTGATCTCGTCGCCGTGCACGCCGAGGAACGCCCGTAGCCACCCCGGTGACTGCAGCCCGACCGCGGGCGGCAGCGTCGCAGGTTTGTGCGCGGCGTCACTGAACAGCAGCAGCGCGACCTCCCCCGTGTCGGCGGAGCGGTACGTCCACACCTCGCCGCCGTCGAGTGGATTGTCGCGCTGCCCCGGACGCATCAGCGGCACGACTGTCGGCCCGTGGCGCAGCGCGAAGGCGACCGACGCCATGTCCTGCGTCTGCAGCGCATCCGCCAGTTGAGGATTGCGGAACTCCACGGGAGCGGAGCCCCGTCTGGCCTTTTTCTTGCCCGCCATACGTCCAGCCTACGGTCGCGTCACTGCGTATCCCGCGAAATGAAGAGGGGGCCCTCACGATCCCCCCATTGGGGACTGGGAGACTCGGGAGGGCCCATGCTCACCGGGGATGCGCGTCGTGCCTCTGGGGTGGTCACAACCGACCGTTGGTGGGGACAGCGGTCGTCGCAACGGGAGCTGTCCCCATGCTATCGGGTGAATCTCAGGAAGTATGTCCTCCCTTTGGGGGACAAATCCGACTTTTTCACGTCCCCTCAGTCAGCGTTGCCGCAGAAAACGAAAGAGCGAGCGCCGTCGCCAGCCCGGCGATGATACGAAGCGGTCGCCTCACCAGGGATCGTCCGGCCGGCGCGATTCTCAGTTCAGGACGAAGGCACGCGTGTCCGCCGCCTCGATGCCGCCGATCGAGACTTCCAGATGGTAGGTGCCCGACCCGGCCCGTTGGCGCGACTCACCCTCGGCGCACGTGCCCGCGGAGGAACGCGTGCGGTCCCACACCAGCGGCTCCTGACTCGACACGGTCTGCCCCGCGGCGAGCTCGACCACCTGGTTGTTCGGCTCGGTCTGACAATCCGTCGACCGCCACCAGGTGTCGGACCCGCTCGTGATCTCGTACCGTTGCATCGCGGTGCCGACATCGATCAGGCACGGTACCTCGCCCTCGTTGCTGAGCGTGATCGACAGCCGCGGCTGCTCGTCGGCACCGTACGCGTCCTTGTCGGTCTCGGCCAGCACCGTGATGTCCGCCGTGGTGCAGGCCGTCGCCACCGCTGTCGGGGTGGGCGTCGGCACCGGCGACTCACCGCTGTCGGAGGCGGGTGTCGGGGTGGCCTCGGTGACCGCCGGGGTGGCGGCGGCCGGCGTCACCGAGGGGGTGGCCGACGGCGCGGCAGCACCGCGCCACGGCTGCCAGATGAGCACCGCGACGCCCGCGGCGATCAACAGCAGCACCAGCAGCACCACGAGGCGGCGCCGACGATAGACGGCGGGCGAATGCCGCCGTCGGCGGGGCGGGGTCGAAGTCACGGTGCCAGGCTACGTCGGCATCCCACGCGCCAGCGCCCGGCGCGCCTACAACTGTTTGAGCATGCGGGTGTTCCCCAGGGTGTTCGGCTTCACGTGCGCCAGATCGAGGAACTCGGCCACACCCTCGTCGGGGCTGCGCAGCAGCTGCGAATACACATCGGGGTCGACGACCTGCTCGCCGATCGGCGCAAAACCGCGGCGACGGAAGAACGGCACCTCGAACGTCAAACAGAACAACCGTCGCAGCCCCAGCGCGCGCGCCTGCGCCTCCAAATGCTCCACGATCGTCCGGCCGACGCCGCGGTGCGCCCAGCCGTCGGCCACGATCAGGGTGCGGATCTCGCCGAGGTCTTCCCACATCACGTGCAACGCGCCGCATCCGACGAGCTCTCCGCCCGCGTCGGCGACGACGAACTCCTGCACCGCCTCGTAGAGGGTGACCGGCTCCTTGCCGAGCAGGATTCGCCGCTCCACCCACGGCCCCAGCAGACCGAGGATGCCGCGGACGTCCGCCGTGCGGGCAGGACGTACGGCGAACGGCACGGGATCGGACGATTCGGTCACCGCACCACTGTATGCCGGTTTCATCCGCCCGTTTCGTGCGTCCGGCGATCGCTGGGCCGGATAGGCTCTGCTGTGTCCCTGTTCCCGGTCGTCTGACCGGTCCCGCTGCCAGAAAGGCGCGACGGCGTGAGTGTGCTCCGTGACTACGCCACGGTGGTGTCCCAACCGACACTTCCGTTCGCCGCGCCTGCCAGGCCGCGCTTCGACGAGGTCGTCGACGCCGATGGCACCCTGCGGCCGGGGTGGAAGGCCGTCGCCGAGCAAGCCCTCTCCCTCACCCCCGACGAGCTGCGTCGCGTCGACGGCGAGATCGTGCGCTTCCTCGCCGACGACGGCGCGTCCTACCTCCGCCCCGACAGCGGCGCCGAACCGTGGCAGCTCGACCCGATGCCCCTCATCCTCGATGCCGCCACCTGGGCGCGACTCGAGGTGGGATTGGCCCAGCGGGCGGAGCTGCTCAACGCCCTGCTGGTCGACCTGTACGGCGCCCAGACACTCCTGGCCGAGGGCATCGTGCCGGCCGCTGCGGTGCTCGGCCACTCCGGTTTCATCCGCCCGATGGCGCGCGCGAGCGCCGCCGACCCGTTCCCGCTGCTGCTGGCGGCCACCGACCTCGGCCGCGACAGCGACGGCGAGTGGCATGTGCTCGCCGACCGGGTTCAGGCCCCGTCGGGGCTCGGCTTCGCAATGCAGAACCGACGGGTCATCTCGCAGGTGATGCCCGAGCTCTACCAAGAGAGCAGCCTGCACCGCATGGAGCCCTACTTCTCCGCGCTGCACGCGTCGCTGCTCGACAGCGCCCCCGAGGGCGTCACCGCGCCGACCATCGTCATCCTCACCCCGGGACCGCTGTCGGAGACCGCGTTCGATCAGGCGTTCCTCGCCAGCGCACTCGGGTTGCCGCTGGTGCAGGGCGAAGACCTCGTCGTCCACGACGGCGCCGTCTGGATGAAGCCCGCAGGGTGGCCCTCCCGCGCGCCGCGCGAGCGGGTCGACGTGATCGTGCGCCGGGTGGATGCCGAATGGTGCGACCCTCTGGAGCTGCGCGCCGACTCGCAGCTGGGCGTGGCAGGGCTCAGCGAGGCGGTGCGGCGCGGATCCGTGCGCATCGTCAACGGTCTCGGCGCCGGTGTGCTGGAGAACCCCGCCCTCATGCCCGCACTGCCGGCCGTGTGCGAACACCTGCTCGGCGAGCAACTGCGGCTCCCGTCGGTGCCCACATGGTGGTGCGGCGACGCCGATGCCCGCGCCCACGTGATCGACCGGCTCCGCTCGGGCGACCCCGACGTGTTCGTGCGCACCATCGACGAACCCCGCAAAACGCTCGCCCAGCTGCCCCGCCCCGAACTGATCGCCCGCATCCAGGAGACACCGCACCGCTACGTCGGTCAGCAGTCACTGCCGCTGTCGCAGGCCCCGGTGTGGAGCGGCACCGGCGACGCCGAAGCGGTCCCCATGGTGCTGCGCACATTCGCGCTGCGGTACGGATCGGCGTACCGCCCGCTGATCGGCGGCCTCGCCACGGTGCGCCCCGGCGTCGGCGCGGCCCCCACGACGAAGGACGTGTGGGTGCTCAAGTCCGCCGACACCGACCCGGATCAGGGTCTGGGCGAGGTGGACCCGTTGCCGACCGCCCGGGCTGTGCCGGCACTGGCGCCGCGCGCGCTGGCCGACATGTTCTGGATCGGCCGCTACGCCGAGCGCGGGGAGGACTTCCTGCGGCTGCTGCTCACGGCGCAGCACCTGCTCGACCAGCCCGGCGCTCACCTGCGGCCCGACGCCAGCACGGCGGTGCTGCTGACGCTGCTGGCCCGCCTTGCCGACCGTTTCTCCGACGACCCAGAGACCGAGTTCCGGTCGCTGCTGCTCGACACCGACCGCACCGGCTCGGCGGCCCATGCGATCGCGCGGCTGCGGACCGCTCTGGCGGGGGTGCGCGACCAGCTGTCCGGAGAGACGTGGCGTGTGTTCTCGCACATCGACCGCGCCCGCCGCGCCCTGCGCACCTCGACGCACCCGCAACGCACCGTCGAGTCGGCGGGCCGCATGCTCGCGTCGATCCTGTCACTGCACGGGGTGACCGCGAACATGATGCGCGACGCCGGCTGGCACATGATCGAGACCGGCCGCGCCCTCGAACGCGGACTGCAATTGTGCCACCTGCTCACCGTGGGTGCCGTCGACCGCCGATCGCCGCGCGCAGATCGTGAGGTGCTGGACTCGGTCCTCACCGCCGCCGAGTCCGTCGTGACCTACCGCCGGCGTTATCGCGGATCGGTGCGCACCGCGAGCGTGCTCGACCTGTTGCTGCTCGACGTCGACAACCCCCGGTCGCTCGCCTTCTCGCTGCGCATGGTGCGCGAGCACGTCGCGGCACTCCCGGCATCCACCGGCTCCACCCGACCCGAACGCCTCATCGACCAGCTGATCACCACCGTCGACGAGCTCGATGCGGCGGCCCTCGCCGCCGTGGTTGACGAGCGGCGGCCCGAACTGGAGGAGTTCCTCGCCGAGGCCACGACCCAGTTGGAGCAGATCGCCGACGCCATCGCGCACGCCCACTTCGAGTCCGGCCCGCCGGCGGTGGCGCTGTCGTCCCTGGCGCTGATCGAAGAGCTCATGGAGACTCGCGCATGACCCGCTACCGGGTGTGGCACCGCACCGCTTACACCTACAGCGGACCGGTCGAAGACAGCGTCGGCCGCTTTCACCTCACGCCGCGCGTGCTGCCGTGGCAGGAGGTGGCCGACTCGCAGGTGTCGGTGCAGCCCAGCCCGGGAGACATCAACGCGGATGCCGACTACTTCGGCAACGCGGTGACCTACTTCCATGTGACCGAACCGCACCAGGCCCTCACGATCGAGTGCACCAGCGAGGTGACCGTCCACGAACCGCTGTACGACCCGGTGGGTCTGGCCCGGCCGTGGGAGCACGCCCGCCCGCTGGCGCACCCCGACACCCCGCACGCGTGGCAGGCGGCCGAGTACGCTCTGGAATCGCCGCGGGTGCGCCACGTCGAGGCGGCGACCGCGTACGGCGCGCAGTCGCTGGCGCCGGGCCGGCCCATCGGGGAAGCGGCCACCGACCTCATGCAGCGCATCTTCCGCGACTTCTCGTACGACTCCACGGCGACCACCGTGACCAGCACGGTCGCGGATGCCATGGCCGCACGCGCGGGGGTGTGCCAGGACTTCGCCCACGTCGCGCTGGCCTGCCTGCGCGCCCACGGCGTGGCAGCGCGCTATGTGTCGGGCTACCTGGCGACCCAGCCCCCACCCGGCAAGGAGCGGGTGTTCGGGGCCGATGCGTCGCACGCGTGGCTGGCGGTGTGGCTGCCGGGAACCGACCAGTGGCTGGCGATCGACCCCACCAACGACCAGTGGGCGAACGACCGCTACGTCACCGTCGCGTGGGGCCGGGACTACGGTGACGTGTCACCGGTCAAGGGCATCATCTACACCGAGGCCGAGAAGTCGACCCTCCGCGTCTCGGTCGACGTGGCCCCGCTCACGGACTGATCAGCCGCCGGTGGGCACCGCGTCGAGCTGGCGCTCGACGACGGAACCGTACTCCTCGAGGGCGGCCCGGTGCTCCTCGACGAACTCCTGCTCCAGCCCGGCTCCGATGCGCTCCGCCTCCGGCAGGTAGTCGGTCTGCTCACGGCAGTCGAAATCGGCCAGGGCAAGATCGATCTCCTCCGACGCCAGCGCCTCGCCCTCGGGTGTCTCCGGGTCGGGGAGAGCCTGTCCCTCCTCCAGAACCGGGTAGATCTTGTCTCTCATGGCCGCTCTGGCGTCCACCTGCCGGGTGAATCCGGGGTGACCCACCGTCGCCATGCACTGCGACCACTCCCGGTTCAGCTCGTCGAACTCGGGCGCCTCGGGCAGAGCGTAGAAGAAGTCCTCGAGCGCGATCAGGAGCGGCCCGAACTCCCCCTCCGTGTCATCGAGGTCTGCCGTAGCCACCGGATGATCCCGGTAGGCGACGTCGCGGCATCCGTCCGGCGCACCCACCAGCGCCTCGTAGTACGCGTCTTGCTGCGCGGACGGGAGCGAATCCACATACTCGGCATTGGGGAGGAACTCGGCCTCCGGTGGCCCGTACGGCGATGCGAACAGTCCGTAGCCGTGCTGGGCAACCCATGCGCGTACATCCGGGCGCCATCCGTCGCCGGCCGACTTCGGCACCGGCCATTCGGGGATGTAACGGAACCCGTGATCGGCCATACACGTGACGATGGCCTCTTCGGCGATCGCGCTCGCCTCCTCGGCGCGGGCACGGAGCCTGCTCTCCGGAACCGAGACGATCGAGGAATCGCTGGCGTAGGAGGCCTGCCAGGAGAAGGCTTCGAGGTAATACGCGCCCAGCGGCGGTTCCCCCCGTGGCGATGCGGTGGGCGGACCGGACGCGCACCCTGCCAGCGCGAGTGCCGCGACCGCGAGGCCCGCCGCGGCACCGCGGATGACCGCCGCGGACGTTCCCCTGCCGATCCCGGTACGCATTCCCCCATCTTGCCCCCCCCGGAACGCAGGATTTCATCCCCGACCGGGGCGGTCCTGCTCCCGCGACCGTGCACCTCGGGTGTGCGATCAGGACCCGCGTAGTGCCGCGACCGGTTCGATCCGGGCGGCCCGCCGCGCCGGGTACCCGCCGGCGAGCCATCCGACGAGGGCACCGAGCACGACACCTCCCAGCGCAAACCACGGGTCGACGATCGCCGTCCACTGCTGCGTCGCGGCGACCACCACGACGGTCAGAACGCCGAACGCCGCGCCGAGCAGTCCGCCGAGCGTCCCGATCACGATCGACTCGACCGTGAACTGCCGGGCGATCTGGCGGCGCGTCGCCCCCAGCGCACGACGCAGCCCGATCTCGCCGCGACGCTCCATCACCGACAGCAGCGTCACGTTCGCAATTCCCACGCCTCCGGCCAGCAGCGCCACCACCCCGACGACGATGAACACGATGTTGACGTCGGCCTGCACGGCGGTGCCGAGATCGGATCGTGCCCGCGGGGCGGTCACCTCGATCGACTCCGGTTCGGCTGGCGCCAGCGCGAGCGGCGCCTGCGCCGCCAACTGCGGCCCGGCCCCGACGTCGATGCGTACGAGCGCTTCCGCGGGAGCCCCCAGCCCGAAATCCGCCCGGGCCGCGCCCATCGGGATGACGACGCTGTCACGCAGATCCGCGCGGGTGACGGGATCGTCGATCACCCCGATGACCGCGTAGGCGAGACCGTCGATGAAGATCGATGGCTGCCGGTCCACCCGTGCCACCCCCAGTCGGTCGGCCGTGCGGGCCCCCAGCACGGCGACACGGTCGCCGCGCGCGTCATGCCCGTCGTCGAACATCCGGCCCGTCGTGACGCGCGCGCCGACCACGTCGACCAGCCCCGCCGTCGCGGCCACCAGCTTCGGCGGAGCGGTCGCCACCGCGGAGGGGTCGTTACGCGGCACCGCGGTGATCTCCAGACCCTCGACCTCGATCCCCGAGACCAACGCCGCATCTTCGGCGCCCGCGAGGCGGAGGAGCCGGGTCGGCGAATCCCACGGCAGCCGGCCCAATACGGCCGTGCCGCCCTCGGACCCGGCCGCCATCGTCGCCGGCTCGATCTGCACCTGCGTCGCCGCGACGGCGTCGAACTGACGGGCGACCTGGTTCGCGGCGGTCTGCGCGAATCCCCACGTCGCCACAAGGGAACCGATCCCGAGCACGGTGCCGAGCACCGTCACCA
>NZ_JBKEAY010000210.1:0-9340 GCF_047972865.1 Microbacterium sp. | reverse complement strand
CCCCGCGACCCCGGTCACCGTCTACGAAGTGCGCAGCGCGCTCGTCGAACACACCTGCACCGAAGACCCCACCGGCCCCGGTTGCGAACCCCTGCCATAGCCGGCCGACCGCACCCGCGCGGCGGGACTCAGGCGCCGCGACTCCCGGCATCCGTCGCCCCCACATCGGTGCGATGGAAGTTCTGGAACGACCGCGACGCCGTCGGGCCGCGCTGACCCTGATACCTGTTGCCGTACGGCCCGCTGCCGTACGGCGTCTGCGTCGGCGACGACAGCCGGAAAAAGCACAGCTGACCGATCTTCATGCCCGGCCACAGCTTGATCGGAAGCGTCGCGACGTTGGACAACTCCAGCGTCACGTGCCCCGAGAATCCGGGGTCGATGAATCCGGCGGTCGAGTGGGTCAGCAGACCCAGCCGGCCCAGCGACGACTTGCCCTCCAGCCGCGCGGCGATGTCGTCGGGCAGGGTCACCTGCTCGAACGTCGACCCCAGCACGAACTCCCCCGGATGCAGAATGAAGGGCTCATCCGGCGCCACCTCGATCAGGTGGGTCAGGTCGGGCTGATCCTCGGCCGGGTCGATGAACGGGTACTTGTGGTTGTCGAACAGCCGGAAGTACCGGTCCAGGCGCACGTCGACGCTCGACGGCTGCACCATCTGCGGATCCCACGGATCCAGCCCGACCCGGGCGTTGTCGACTTCGAGGCGGATGTCGCGGTCACTGAGCAGCACGCCCCCAGCGTAATGCGAATGCCGATGGCGGCCGGCCTACGCCCCGAGCCTCAGGACCGAGCCGCGCCGCCGGAATCGTCTCCCTGCGACGGTGAACCCGGATCAGCGAGCAACACCGCCCACAGTCGTTCGATCGTGTCGGCCATGTCGATGTCGCGGTCGATCCCCCACTCCGCTTGCAACCCGTCGGAGACGGCGACCAACACGCGCGCCATGTGGTCGGCGTCGATCCCCGCCCGCACCGTCCCCGCCGCCTGCCGCGCCGCGATGTCCCGCGCGACGGCGCCGTGGACCTCGGCGTCGCGACGACGGAAGAACTCGTGTGCCGGATGATCCGGGTCGCTCGCTGCCGCCTGCAGGCTGACGTACAGGTCCACCAGCGCTGGCGTCTGCGTGTTGTGACGTGCCAGCAGCACGGTGGAAGGCTCGCGTCCGGGATCGGCGGAGATCAGCCGGCGGTTGAGCATGTCGCGCTGGCGTAGCACCTCCAGCAGCAGATTCTCCTTGGTGCCGAAATGGTGCAGCAGACCCGCCTGCGTCATACCGGCCTCTGAAGCGATGTCACGCAACGAGGTGGCGCTGTACCCCTTCCGCTCGATGACGTCGAGCGCGGTTCCGAGGATGACCTCGCGACTCTCCCGTCCCTGGCGGTAGCTGCCACGCGATGCGCGGCGTTTCATCCGGGCGCCGGGCCACCCCTGGCGCAGCAGCGGTCGTTCGGTGTCGCCGGGTGCGTCCGGGCGCGCACGTGCGACCGCTGACACCGAGCGCGGAATATCGAACGGTAGAACACCGACGGGTGGAACCTGGCCCGAAAGCACATCGAGGACGGCGGCATCCGACGCGCCGAACTCAACGACGGAGGCTTCGGCGTGCATCAGCAACGGTCCCAGCACGGCGGGACGGTCCAGACGAACCACGGCCACGACGGGGACCTGACGTTCCAGGGCGTTGACACGGTCGACCGCTTCGGCTGAGAAATCAAGCGAGCCGGCACGGAAGGCCGATTCGAGCATGTAGTCGTCGCGCGGATCGTACGGCGCCTGCATCCGCGCCACGGCGACATCGGCCTCGGCCGGGGTCGTCACAGGGGTGAAGCCGGCGGCCTCGATGGCCGACGCCGCGACCTCCTCTGAGAACACGCGCGAGTTCTTCGGCAGCGGCAGCAGCGGCACGGCCGGGCTGCGCCCCGTGGAGATGACGACCATCGACCGCGCTTGAGCGCGCCGGCCCGCCGCGCGGTCGTCGGCGGTGCCGACCGATGCGGGCGCCGCTTCTTCGTCGACGAAGGGGTCGTCGAACAGGCCCAATTCGAATTTCACCGTCAACAGGCGGCGCGCCGATTCGTCGATGCGCGATTCGGGCACCTGGCCCGAACGGACGAGCTCGACGACCAGTCGCGGGTCATCTTCGCCGCCGAGCTGATCGCAGCCGGCGTCGATGATCTTCTTGACGCGTTCGCTGTCGCTGAGGTGCTCGACACCCCAGGCCCGTGCGGGAAGCGTCTTGTCTCCGATCCGCGATGCGGTGACCAGGCCCCAGTCGGTGCAGACGACGCCGTCGAAGCCGAGCTTCTCGCGCAGCAGGCCGGTGATCACCTGCCGGTTGAACCCGAAACCGACCTCTTCGACGGGCTCGCCGTCGAGGGTCAGCCCGATCGGGATGCCGTAGGACGGCATGATCGCGGAGACCCCGCGGTCGATCAGTCGACGGAACGGTTCCAGGTGGTGCTCGAACATACCCGCCGGGTAGACCTGTTCCCTGCCGTAGGGGAAGTGCGGATCCTCGCCATCTCGCTGCGGCCCGCCGCCGGGGAAGTGCTTGGCCATGCAGGCCACTCCTGTGGCGGACAATCCGGCGACGCCTTCGAACCCGTCGACGTAGGCGATGCCGAGATCAGCGACGGTATCGGCGCTCTGGCCGAACGTGCTGTACTGACGAGCCCAGCGCGGTTCGGTCGCGACGTCGAGCGTCGGGTGCAGCGCCGACCGGATGCCGACAGCGACATATTCGCGGCGTGCGATCTCGGCGAACTCCCTCACCGACTCGGGTTCGGCGAGTGCGCCGAACCCGAGCGGCTCCGGCCACGCCGAGAAGGACTCATCGTGGAAGGACGCGCCCCAGTTCTCGGTGAATCCGTGGCGGGGGTCGGTCGCCACTGTCACGGGGATGCCGTGCGGGGTTTCCAGAGCGGCCCGCTGCACCTCGTTGACCCACCGCGCCAACTGTCTCGGGCCGGGGACAACCTGCACGTTGAGGTGGTTGACGTAACGATCCTGCACGAACTCGCGCGTCGGAGGGCGGTTATCGCGCAGGGGGGCGCCGTCGATCGCGCCGTCCGCCGACACGGCGGTGACGGGATGGAACATCAGCCCCGCCTTCTCTTCGAGCGAGAGCCTGGGCACGAGGTCCGCGACACGATCGGCGACCGGAAGGGCCGGGTTCTCGTACGGATCCATCACGCCGTTGCCGTTGAGATCGCGATACCCGCCGACCACGGCATCCGCCTGCTCCGATGTCGTCACTCGTCTCCGATCTTTGCGAGGTCATGCAGTCGCTCACGCCGCAGCCGTTGTTCGGCGACGTTGGCCACAGGAGCCGACATGAACAGCCGCTTCGTGTAGGCGTGCGCCGGGTGCGCTGTGATCTGGTCGACTTCCCCCTGTTCGACGATACCGCCCCGGTACAAGACCACGACGCGATGGCTGATGTGGCGCACCACGGCGAGGTCGTGTGAGACGAACAGCAGTGACACGCCGGTGTCCTGCTGGATCTCGATCAGCAGGTCCAGCACCCGCGCCTGCGTGGTCAGGTCGAGCGCCGAGACCGGTTCGTCGCACACAATCAGCTTCGGGTTCAACGCAATTGCCCGAGCGATCGCGACACGCTGACGCTGACCGCCGGAGAACTCCCGCGGCAGCCGGTTGCCGGCGTCGGCGGGCAATTGCACCCGGTCCAGCAACGCCCGCACCCGAGCGTGCGCATCGGCTCTCGTCCAACCCTGGATCGTCAGGGGCTCCGCCAGAATGTCGGCGATCGTCATTGACGGGTTCAGCGACGTATACGGGTCTTGGAAGACGACCTGCAGATCGGTGGCGAGGGAGCGCCTGCGTGCCGACGACAGATGCGTGATGTCCTCGCCCTGGAAGGTCACCGTCCCGTTCGACACGGGAGCCAGGCCCAGGATCGCCCGCCCGATCGTCGTCTTTCCGGAGCCGGACTCACCCACCAGCCCCAGCGTCTCACCGGGCCGGATGTCGAAGGAGACACCGTTGAGCGCCCTGAAGGTCTTGCGTCCGCGAGACCGGTAGGTGACCTCGAGGTCGTCGGCCTGCAGCAGAAGGTCATCGGCGGTCATGACTGGCTCCGTTCCGCAGCCGGTGCGGCATACGTCCGCACCGGTCCTTCCTCATCGAGCATTGACGCCAGCAGGTTCTGGGTGTACTCCTCGCGCGGGGTGGTGAGGATCTCCTCGACCGCACCGGACTCGACCACCCTGCCGTGCTGCATAACGACGACGCGATCGCAGATATCGGCGACGACACCGAAGTTGTGGGTCACCATCAACACCGCCATTCCGGTCTCCTGCTGCACGTCGCGCAGCAGATCGAGCACTTCCGCCTGCACCGTGACATCCAGCGCCGTCGTCGGCTCGTCAGCGATCAGCAGGCGCGGCCGCGTCGCCACGGCCCCGGCGATCAGCACACGCTGGGCCATGCCGCCGGAGATCTCGTGCGGGTAGGCACGGTAGGTGGCCTCGGGATCGGGGATGCCGACCCGCGCCAGCAGTTCGATCGCGCGCGCCTTCGCCTCGGTCTTGGTCATGCCCATCCGGGTGCGCAGCGGCTCGGTCAGCTGCTGCCCGATCCGGAAGTTCGGGTCGAGGTTGCTCAGCGGCTCCTGCGGCACGTATCCGATCTCAGTACCGCGCAGGGCGCGGCGTTCGGCGACGGTCTGCTCGGTCAACTCGACGCCGTCGAATCGGATCGATCCGCGCGAGACCCAGCCGCCCTCCGGCAGCAGGCCCAGCACCGAGAACGCGGTCTGCGTCTTGCCCGATCCCGACTCACCGACCAGCCCCAGCACCTCGCCGGGGGAGATATCCAGGCCGACGTGGTGAACGACGGTCTTCTGGGCGTCGCCGGTGCCATAGCTGACTTCGAGGTCGCGCACCGACAGCAGGACGCCTTCGTGGCGATCGGCCACAGCATCCGCTGCCGCGGGAGCGGTCTTGCCGGTTCGAAGCGCGTCGGCCGTTCCGCGATCTTCCAGGGCGTCGCGCATGGCGTTGCCGAGGAGGATGAGCGACATCGTTGCCAGGCCGATGACCAGACTCGGCCAGAAGACGAGGGACGGAGCCACGAAGATGCGCCGGAACCCTTCGTTGAGCATGCTGCCCCAGGACGGCAGTGAACTGTCGGTGATGCCGAGGAACTCCAGTCCGGCCTGGATCGCGATGGCGATCGCGGCCAGCCGCGCCGATTGAATGATGACCGGCGCACGCACGACCGTCAGCACGTGACGCCCGATGATGCGGGCATCACCCAGACCGGACACGCGGGCAGCATCGACGTAGAGTTCGCCACGCACGCTCTGCACGGCGGCACGAGTGATGCGGAACACGCCCGGCGCGAGCATGACGCCGAACACCGCCATCGAGATCCACACCGACGGCCCGGCGACGGCGCGGACCGCGAGCAGCACGACGATGCCGGGGAGGGCCATGTTGAGGTTGTTCACCCAGTTGGCGACGGAATCGAACCAGCCGCCGTAGTATCCGGCCACCAGGCCGGTCGGAAGACCAACCACCAGGGCGACGACCAGAGCGAGCGCGGCTCCCGCGAGGTTGACCTGCGCACCCCACAGCAGACGGCTGAGCACATCACGCCCCGAAGCATCGGTGCCGAGCAGGTGCTCGCCGCTGGAGGGCAGCATCGCATTGCGCAGGTCAACGAGGTCGGCGGGCGGGAGCGGGAGGAAAGGCGCGGCGATCGCACCGGTGATGATCACCAGCAGGATGACGGTGGCGCACACGCCCAGCGGGTTGCGCAGGAAGCGGTGGAGGGCACCTCGCTTGGGTGCGCGCGCCGCGGACACGAGGGCGGTGGTCTGGCTCATGAGAGGCGCACCTTCGGGTTCAGCCAGGCGACGGCGAGGTCGACCAGCAGGTTGACGATCACGACGATCACGACGTAGGCCAGGACGGCGCCGAGTACGAGCGGCACATCCGTGCGGGCAGAGGCTTCGATCGCGAGGCTTCCCAGCCCCGGTAGAGCGAAGATCTGCTCGACGACGACGGCGCCGCCGAGAATGCCGACCACCTGTACCGCCAGCGCGGTCAATCCGGTCGTCGACGAGGCGCGCAGTACGTGGCCGAGGACCACGCGGTTCTCGGTGAGGCCACGACTGCGCAACGTGCGGACGTAGTCCATGCGCAGCGTCGCGATCACGGAGCTGCGCACCTGTTGCGCGATACCGGCGACCGCGACGATCGTGAGCGATATCACCGGCAGAGTGAGGCTGCGCGCCCACGCAGCCGGGTCTGTGGCGAAGGTTGTGTAGCCGGTGGCCGGGAGCCAGTCGAGCTGGATCGCGAACACCGTCACCAGGAACAGCGCAATGATGAACGCAGGCAGTGCGTCACCGAACGTCGTGAGAACCTGCAGCAGGCGGTCGACCCAGCCGCGCTTGACAGCCGCGAGCAGGCCGATGGCGAACCCGATGACGCCGCTGAGGATGGTGACAAGTGCGACGAGGGCCACGGTCACCGGCATCCGCACGGCGAGCGCCGCCCACACCGTCTGTGTGGTGAACAGCGAATCGCCGAGGTCGCCGGTGAGAGCGCCGAACAGCCACTCGGCGTACTGCACGAAGACGGGCCGGTCGAAACCGAGCTGCGTGGTCAGTGTTGCGACCTGCTCCGCACTGGCGTTCTCACCGAGCACGTTGCGCGGGATGTCGCCGAAGGCTGGAGCCAGCAGCAGAAAGACGATGAGCGACGTCGCGAACACGAGCGTGATCGCCGACGCGAGGCGTTTGAGCAAGAAGGCCATGATGGACTTTCGAGACAAGAGTGGGGGACCCGCACGCGGGTCCCCCACGTCGTCAGTTGCCGGCGGGCGCGAAGTTGTAGATCGACGGCACGGCCTGCTGCACCTGCGGGGTGAGCTGGATCTTGTCGCCGTGGAAGTTGAAGGCGTCCGGTCGCATCACCGGCGCGAACCACACGTTGTCGACAACCCACTCATTGATCTGACGAGCGACATCGGCACGACCTGCCTCGTCGGCAAGCGGATACGCGGCGATGAGGGCCTCAAGATCGGGGTCGGTCGACTTCAGGGCGTTCCAGGGGGCGTCCGGCGCGAGCAGGAACTGAGTGGTGCCCCAGTCCGAGCGCTGCGACAACGACATGAACACGATCGGGTACTCGCCGCCGAGCATCGAGCCGATCGCTTCGCCCGGCCCCCACTGGTGACGGTTCACGGTGACGCCGATGTCCTGCCAGTTCTGGATGATCGCATCGTAGATGACCGGCTCGAACACGCCGCTCATCGGCAACGTGAACTCAAGGTTACTGGCACCGGCTTCGGCCAGCAGTTTCTTGGCGCGGGCCGGGTCGTAGGCGTAGGCGCCGTCGAGGTCGGCACTGTACCCCTCGCTGTCGGGGCCGAACACCTGCGACGTGGCGACACCGCGGCCTTCCCACCCGACGTCGACGAGCGCCTCGGCGTCAATCGCGATCGCGAGTGCTTCGCGCACCCGAACATCAGCCAGTTCGGGCAGCAGCGTGCCGTCACGGTCGAAGAAGATCAGACCGCTCCAGTCCACCGAGAGCTTCGGCGCGCTCAGGCCGGCGGCCTCGGCCTGGATCGCGGACGCCGCGCGGTTCAGCGGCGCGTAGTCGACCTGACCCGAGGTCAGTGCGTTCAGGCGCGCCGTCTCGTCGGCGAGGACACGGAACTCGACCTCATCGAAGGGCAGCTCCTCACCCCAGTAGTCCTCGTTGCGGGTAAGGATGATCGTCGAACCGACCACTGAGCGCTTCTGGTCGAGCACGTAGGGACCGGTGCCGACCGGCGCCGCGGCGATCTCGGCGGTGCCCAGGGCCACAGGGCTCCCCATGTAGCCGGCCGCGTTGGACAGGCTGTAGGGAAGGTCGGGGTCGGGGGAGTTCAGCGTCAGGGTGACGGTGTCCTCGTCAACGACCTCGACGCCGGACACAGCGGCGAGGCTACCCTGGAGGGGGCCATTGGCGGTCTGGAAGTGCTCGATGTTCGCTTTGACGGCATCCGCGTTGAAGGGCGCACCGTCGGTGAAGGTGACGTCGGTGCGCAGATCGAGGTCGAGAGCCAATCCGTCCTCACTGGACGTCCACTTCGTCGCGAGCATGGGGCTGAGCTCCCCGTCCGGCTCGCGCTTGATCAGCGTGTCGTACACGGACTGGTAGATCGGGGCGGGGTGTCCCTCGTTGGCTTGCGCCGGGTCCCAGCTGGCGGGCTCCATCAGCGATGCGAGCACGAGGAGCGGAGCCGAATCGGCACCGTCCGGCGCGGGGGTTGAGGTGCCGCCACCGCTGCACGCGGTCAGGGCGAGGGCAGCTGCGGTAGCTGCACCCACGAAAGCGGCCGTTCTTGACAATCTCACGATGCCTCCTACGACGTCGTAGTGATCCAGGGGGACCCGGCGGGGGTTCGCGGGCCGCTCCTAATACTAAATAGTGTTCAGTGGTTTTGCAAATCGCACGCGTGGACCGCGCGAGACCGCGCGCTGAGTGCTCATCGGGGGTCAGCGCGCCCGCCCCAGGCGGGTCCGTGGCCGTCTCGTGCACCGACGCGACGCACGGGCGTGACAACGGGAACGAATCGAGGTTGCGTGGAGGCGATTCTCGGCGAGCCACGACCGAACATCCGCGTTCCGGTGGGGGCGAAGGATCCGTCGCCGCGCCAGGTTCGCGCGGCCTGGGGTAAAGTAACCACGTCAGCAAGCGTCGGCAGGCTTCTTGCTACGGGGCTGTAGTTCAATGGCAGAACTTCTGCTTCCCAAGCAGACAGCGCGGGTTCGATTCCCGTCAGCCCCTCCACAACGTTCTCCCTAAGCCGGTCCGGTACTCCACCGGTACCGCGTTCGAACGCTCGGTGCGCACCACGAGTTCGTTACCGGATGCGCCCGCACCACGCGTTTCTGTTCCCTGGTTCGCGATACGTAGGTCCGAACAAGGGCAAGTTCCGCTCGACCAGCAGTGGCCAGCGCGTTTCTATTCGCTGGTTCGCGATACGTAGGTCCGGACGGGTGCGACACCTTGAAGGAGGTGAAACGGTTGGCGTTTCTATTCGCGGCGCTTCCGGGAATTCCGTGGGTTATGGCGTGGTGGGGTGGAGTTGGAGTCCGCCGAGGTGGAAGTAGATCGCGGTTTTGAAGTGCTTCCGGTTGCGGTAGCCGCGGGCTGAGACTCGGATGGCCTGGATGGGTGAGTTGAGTCCTTCGGCGGTGGCGTTCGTGATCCGGTGCGCGAAGTAGGCGAGCAGTCCGGCCTCGTGCCGTTTCAGCGTCTTCGCCGCGTCGATGATCGGCTGCAGCCTCGAATGGGTGGCCCAGAAGTACCAGCG
>NZ_JBKEAY010000187.1:0-11476 GCF_047972865.1 Microbacterium sp. | reverse complement strand
GATGAGCGGGCTGTCCGGTTGACGCTCGCGGCGCACGCGCGGTCTTTGGGGCATGGTGGGATCGCGGCGGTGGCGCGGGCGTCGGGGGCGTCGCAGTCGCGGATCGCGAAGGGTGTGGCGGAGCTGGAGTCTGGGGAGGCGCCGTCGTCTCGGATCCGTCGTCCCGGTGCCGGCCGTCCTGCTGCGGCGGTCAAGGACCCCGGCCTGGTCCCGGAATTGCTCGCACTGGTGGAACCGACCCGGCGGGGCGACCCGGAATCGGCGCTGTCGTGGACGACGCTGTCGACCACGAAGCTCGCCGAAGAGCTCACCGCCAGCGGTCACCCGGTCTCACCGGACACCGTCGGCAAGCTCCTGAAGCAGCAGGGGTTCAGCCTGCAGGCCAACGCCAAGCAGGTCGAGGGCAATCAGCACCCGGACCGGGATGGGCAGTTCTCCTATCTCAACGACCAGGCGCAGCAGCATCTGGCCGCCGGGTGCCCGGTGATCAGCGTGGACACCAAGAAGAAGGAACTCGTCGGCAACTACCTGAACAAGGGCGCCCAATGGCGCCCGAAGGGCGACCCGGAACACGTGAAGGTCCATGACTTCATCGACCCGGCCCTGGGCAAAGCGAACCCGTACGGGGTCTACGACGTCGCCGCGAACAGCGGGTGGGTGTCCGTCGGCACCGACCACGACACCGCCGCGTTTGCGGTGAACACGATCCGCTCCTGGTGGAACACCACCGGCCGACACGTCTACCCGGACGCGGCCCGGCTGCTGATCACCGCCGATGGTGGCGGCTCCAACGGCTACCGCACGCGGGCGTGGAAGACCGAACTCGCCGCTCTCGCCGCCACCACAGGCCTTCAGATCACCGTCTGCCACCTGCCGCCCGGAACGAGCAAGTGGAACAAGATCGAGCACCGCCTGTTCAGCCACATCTCGATGAACTGGCGCGGCCGTCCCCTGACCAGCCACGACGTGATCGTGTACACCATCGCCGCGACCACCACCAGCTCCGGGCTGACCGTGCACGCCGAACTCGACCACAACGACTACCCCACCGGCGTGAAGATCCCCGACCAGCACATGCGAGACCTCGAAACCTCAGGCACCCCCACCCGCCACGACTGGCACGGCGAATGGAACTACACCCTCAACCCCGACACACACAACCAAATAATCGGAGAGCCCTTTGCCAACGCGGCCGAATCCGCAGGGCTCGCGATCGCCCTGGCTGATGCCGTTAGCCAGATCAACGAATGGGGGACTGCTGCACCCCTGGATCATCGAGCGACAGAGAGACCAGTCATGCCGAGCCCGGCAGGCTGCCACCGCCCCGCATGGCCGCTGAACGGGTAACGATGAACGTAACGGGGGGACGCCGAGCTACTGCCGAGCGAACGTTTCCAGCGCGGCAGCGTATCGGTCAGGGTCTTTGCGGGTCGCGTCGGTCATCAGGAGTGCTGAGCCGCCGATGACGCGCGTGTGTTCGCCACGGCATGGGATGGTGATGATCTTCGACAGCCCCATCCGCCACGCAGGAATCAGGGCATCCAGCGACCGACGCTCGGGCGACTCGGCGAGCGACCGCGGGTGATCGTCACGCCACGCACGGAACCGCGCCTCTGCCCACGCCCGATACTCCTCGGTGAACGCTGCGTCGCCGAAACGCTCTCGCCAGGTCGGCCCATGCAACCGGCGAATCAGCTCCGCGCGCTCCTTCGACCCGTCCGCGGTGCGGGTCAGCTCCTCGAACATGGATGGCTCGACAAGCACAGCAGCGTGGCTCACGATGTCCTCCCACACCTCCGGCCACGCCCCTTCCCATGCGTCACGATCATCCGGATCACCGATTCGCGCAGGCGGGTCCACGAGCAAGGGAGGAAGACCATCGCCGGTCGGCCGCAGACCCCACGCCTCCCGAATCCACAGCAACTCCAAGACCTGATAGGAATCGTTGTCCACCGAGATGACCATGTCATGCGGCCACGGAGTGCCCTCCATCGGGTGGTCGAACGCATCGCATCTCCCTTCCAGCACCGGTGAACTCCTTCAACCAGTATCGCCCTCGCGAGAGCCCCAACGACCGACGCCGTCGACACGACCGGAGGAGCGCCGACCGGAGGAGCTCCTCTTCTCCAAGGGATGGCGGCTCCGGTCACCCGACGCGCTCAGCGCCCTCGCCATGCTCAACCTCGGCGGACACAGACTCGCCCTCCCCGACTGCGCATGACCCACGGATCAGTCAGGAGAGCCAGTACTACCAGGGCTGCCACGAGCCGACATCCCTGAGCGACGCGTACGTGGACTTTTCCCAGGGCGCGCCGACGCTCACCTGACGGTGACACGGCTACCGGGCACAACGCCGAACGGGGCGCGGGCTTCACCGCCCACGCCCCGTTCTCTGACGTGACCCCGTGCTCTCACACCGGGGTCCGGGACACGCCAGCCTCAGGCATGACTGTGGGGGTCAGCCCTGCCCGTAGGCGCCCGAGAGGTAGCCCATCATCCTGCCGGTGAGGAACGCGCCCGAGTACATCGAGATCGCTTCGAACTTGTCGAGCAGATCCGAGTTCCGCAACAACGCGGCCACCTCGTAGGATGCCACCGAGATCACCGGTTCGGTCCCCCCGTCGCGAAGGATCTGGATTTCTTCGGCGAGTTGCTGGCGCCCGAGATCGAGCCCCCGCGAGATGACCGCGTCGGAGCGGACGCCGACGATCTCGAACCCGTCGCCGAGGATCGCGTTGTTGTAGTACTTCTCCATCAGTGCCTGGTTGCGCGCGTAGTTCGACAGACCGTATGCCATCGTGGCGTAACGCGCGTTGGAGTCGTCGCCGCCGACGTAGTCAGCGATGGCGGGAAGGATCGCCTGCTGCACCGTCGCGACTCCCACGTTGAGGTCATTGGCGGCCAGCGCATTGAGAACCTGTGAGTTCGACATGCCGAACTCCTCGGCCCATCCGGCGATGATGGTCTCCTCGAACGCCGTGTAGTTCGCCTCGGCGCCACGACGGAAGAAGTCACCCACCTGCGCGATGTCGACGTCTGCGGAGATCTCCGCTCCGGGGTTGTCGCGCCCTGCTTCGAAGACGGCATCCGCGTTCTCGAGCAACCCGCTCGCGAACTCGCGCCACAGGACGGGGAGCACCAGCTGGCCGAAGAACTCCTCGAGGGAACCGATCGTGTCGTCTTCAAAACCCTGCTGCAGCGTCGCGATCTCCTGCTGCGCGAAGACCAACAGCGAGTACGCGTCGAACGCCCCGGCGAACCCGTTGACGAGGCCCTCCACATCGGCCACCGACTTGGGTTCGTAGGCGGAGAGCCGGTCGAGGAAGGCGAAGAACTCCCGCTCTGCGACCGTGTCGTTGGTCGCCTGGTCGAAGATTGTCCCCAGGCCTTCGAGACCCTGCGTGTACAGCGGCGTGAGTAGCTCGCCGACCCCGGCGATCGCTTCCATGGTGACGGCCGCCTGCGACGCGATATTGAAGGCGCCCGCTTGCTGGCCCTGCCGCGACAGGTCCTCGGCGCGCGCGGCATAGAACTCCGCATTGTCGATCACGCCTGTCGTGACGAAGAGGGACTGCATGTCCGCGGGGAGACGCTCGAACTCCCGCTTGGCGTCCTCGTAGCGCGCCATCGCCGCATCCGCCTGCGGCTTGACCTTGTCGTACGAGTCGTTGTCGAGCCGAGGATCACTGGAGACTCCGGGCACGGCGATCTCGTTCCCGGTCAACTGCTCGTACGCCTCGTAGATGTCGCCGACTTCGATCACATCCACACCGAGCCGCTCTCCGGCCCGCACGACATCGACCGTTTCGCCATCGGCATTGGGTGTGTTTCGCTGACCCAGCGGGATGAGCACGGTGTCGAATCCAGCCTCGGCGGCTCCCTCCAGTTTCTCGGGAATCCCGCCCACCGGGCCGATCGTCCCGGTGGTGTTGATGGTGCCGGTCATCGTCACGCCCTCGAGGAACTCATCGCCTCGCGACAGTGCCATGATCCCCGCCGTCGTAAGCGCGCCCGCGCTGGGCCCGTCGACGCGGCCGTCGGTCTCGAACGAGAATTCCCCTTCGAGGGGTGACCCCAGCAGCAGCGTCGCAGTGATCGCTGCGCTCCAGGCGCCGGCCTGGGCCTGCCCACCGATCCCGCCCACCTCGTTGGCCGAGAACTCCACCCGGAAATCCCCCGGCTCGTCGGGCGGGCTGAGCGTGATCGTGGTGTCGCCGGTCGTTCCCCCCTGGCTGTTGTAAGCGAGCCAGGTGATCGTGATCTCCCCACCGCCGCCGCCGCTCGTCGAGCCGCCGTCGGTCGACCCGCCGCCGTCGGGAATGAACGCGGTGCAACCGGCCGTGGCAGTCAGAGTTGCGGTGAGTGCAAGAGCCAACAGGCCCCGGCGAATACGTGACATAGATCCTCCATCGTTGTTCCACACGATGCCGACCGCCCACCAGGGACATCGTCCGCCGCCCAAAGCCCGAACGTTCCCGAACGTGACGGTATGATCCGATGGGAGTGCCGTGCCAGGACACACCACCGGGGGAGGTGCCGTGATCGACTCGTCGTCGTCTCCGGGAACCATCGAAGCGCTAACCGAACGGTTGCGCGCGCGACGCGTGGAAGCGATGTCTCCGTCTTACAGTGAGATCGCGCGACGCGTAGCGCAGTTGCGCACCGAGCGCGGCGTGCCCGCCAGCGACCGCACCCCCGGGC
Source organism: Microbacterium sp. (assembly GCF_047972865.1). Lineage (GTDB taxonomy): Bacteria > Actinomycetota > Actinomycetes > Actinomycetales > Microbacteriaceae > Microbacterium. The sequence goes on along the minus strand of NZ_JBKEAY010000187.1, from coordinate 6,775 downwards.
GCGTCACGGTCTACGACTGTTTCCGAACCGATCGACGTCGCATCGACGTCCCCCTCGTGCTCGACATCGTTGTGGCGCTGGGGGCGGATGAGGCCGAACTGGCGCGCTGGCGTGACTGGTGCCGGCAGTTGCGTAGCAGGCGCGAACACGGCGTGGTTGTCACCGCGCGCCCGGTGCTGCCGCCGATCGCGTTGCCGCACACACGGCGCAGATTGGCATCGGGTATCGCTGCGCACGGCACGACGGTGCTGGCCGGAATGCCCGGCGCCGGCAAGACACAGATCGCGACGGTCGCGTTGCGTTCACTCGTCGACGCGGGGATCCTGTCAGGGGCCATCACCGTGGACGTGCGGGGGAGTGAGCCCGATACCCCGCCGGTGCACGTCCGCGCGATCCTCGACGGCATCGCCCGCGCGCTGGGTCGCGAGGTGGACGACCGTCGCCCCACCGTGCAACGTGTGAGGAACATCGCGCGAGTGCTTGCCACCGAGCGCATCGGCGTGCTGCTGGACGACGTCAGCAGCAGCAGCGAGGTGCGTCGGCTCGTGCAAGAGATCTCGTCGACGCCCCTGGTCATCACCAGCCGTGCGGCCCTCGACATCGGGGGGGCTGAACGACTCACCGTCACCGGCTGGGCCCCTGACGAGGCGGCAGGGTTTCTCGCGGAGTACCTTGGCCCCGACCCCGTCGCGGCGGAGGCCGATGCTGTGGCCACGATCATCGACCTGACCGGCGGACTTCCGCTGGCGATGACCCTCGCCGCGACCCGTATCGCCCAGCGGCCAGACTGGTCGTTGCGCGACCACGCGGACGCGCTCCGCACGCGCTTCGAAGGCCTCCACCTGCCCGGGGACGTGACCTCGGCGCTGCAACTGTCCTATCAGGCCTTGTCCGAGGAGGAGCGCCGAGCGCTGCGCCTGCTCGCCTCGCTCCCGGTCCACCGCATTCCCCGCCTCATGACGGCCGCGCTGTGGGACGTCACCGCCGACGCGGCGGAGGAGACCCTGAACGCCCTCGCCACCGCACACCTCATCGACTGCGATCCCGACGGCGGCATCGCGATGCATGCGCTGGTGCGCACGTTCGCCACCGCGCAGTCGGTGGACGACGACCCGCAGGCGCAGCGGGATGCCGCGCTGGACCGGCTCGCCGGCGCCTATCACGCCGAGGCGCACCGGGCCGACGCAGCCTGGCCCGCTGGGCTCGTGAGTCGGGAGGCCGAAAAGGACCCGATGGATCCCGCCGCCGCGACCGAGTGGTTCCGCGCCGAGGTCGGCCATATCATCGAGCTCTGTCATGCGTTGGCCGAGCGGCGCCCCGACCTGACCTTCGAACTCGCCGAGGCGACGTCCCGCTACGTTGAGTCGGAGTCATGGCACCGCGGCGCCGAGCCGATGTTCCAGCTCGCGCTGGAGTGCGCGCACCGACTCGATGACCCGAACGCCCTCACCGTCGCCGAGCGGCTCGTGGGCGCGGGCCTGCTGCGTCGCGGCGAGCCCCGCGCGGTCGCCCATCTCACCCGCGCACTCGAGATCGCGCGAGAAGCCGACCTGCCGCACGGCGCGGCTGCGGCCGCGAACGGTCTCGCAATCCACGCTCTGTACACCGGGGACGTTTCGGGCGCCCTCGCCTGGCTGCGGGAGGTGCGCGCAGGCGCCCACGATGCCGCGATGCCCATCGTCGCCAACAACATTGGAGTGGTGCTGCGCTACCTCGGTGACCTCGAGGGTGCCGCGGAGCACCACTTGGAGGCGTACCACTTGTATACCGCCAACCACGAAGACTCCGGCGCCGGCGGGGCGCTGAGCAACCTCAGTGAGGTGTACCTCGTCGCGGGTGAGATCGAGCGGGCCACAGAGACTGCCCGGACCGCTGTCAGGCTCACTTCCGGCGAGGGCATCGGCCGTCACGCACACTCCCTCACCAACCTCGGCAACGCCTTGCATGCCCAGGGCGATCTGATCGGCGCGCGTGAGACGCACGAACGGGCGCGCGCGCTGTCGGGCGCCGTCGGCGACCTCACGGTCGTGGCCTACATCCTCACGAACCTGGCCGTGTGCCTGCGCGACCTCGGCGAGCACACCGCCGCGCGGGCTCACCTCCAACGTGCCTACACGTTCGCCGTCGATGCGGACCTGCGGTACGAACTCGGCCGGGCACAGCTGGAACTGGCCGTGTACGACCTCGACGACGGTGATCACGACGCCGCGCGCACGCGCCTGGCTGCCGCGATCGCTGCTCTCCGGAACCACCGCGGACCCGAGGTCGACCGCGCGAAGGCGCTGTGGGAGTCGCTGCCCGCGGCGCGTTGAGCCTGCGTGCGGGGGCGAATTATCCCACAGAACCGACCTCGTCGGCTTAGGTTATCCTCACCTAGAATTCACAGCGGTCCTGAGTCAGACTGGGCCACCGGGCGGTGATGTCACGAGCATCGTGCACCTCCGAACTCCGATGCCCGGCTGCCCGTCAGAAAGAGGTTGCACAGACGTGGAAAACGACATTCGGAACGGTGACTGGGACATCGACCCGAACCACTCCCGTATCGGCTTCTCCGCGCGCCACGCCATGGTCACCACCGTCCGTGGCTCGTTCAACGACGTCGTGGGACACATCCACGTCGACGTCGATGACCCGGCGGCGTCGTACGTGAACATCACCGTCAAGGCGGCCAGCGTCGACACCCGGACCGCCGAACGCGACAATCATCTCCGCAGCGCGGACTTCTTCGACGTCGAGAACTATCCGGACATCACGTTCCGCAGCACCCGCGCCGAGGAGATCGACCACAACGCGATCGTCGTCACCGGCGACCTGACGATCCGCGACATCACACAGCAGATGGCGATCCCGATCGCGCTCACCGGCATCCAGGCCGACGCGTTCGGCGTCGTGCGCGCCGGCTTCGAGGGAAGCCGCAAGATCAACCGCCGTGACTTCGGGCTGGAGTGGAACCTCCCGCTCGACTCCGGCGGGTTGCTGGTGTCGGAGCGAATCACGCTCGAGTTCGAACTGTCCGCGATTCAGCGGACCGCCGTCGGCGACGGCGACGACCCCTCGGACGCGGATGCCGTTCCCGAGGACACCATCGACCGCGCGACCCACTGACCCTCGAGCGGGAGTCCTCCCGCGCGTCCGCTACCGGCTCATCACCTCGGTCCGTGCGGTGTGATGCTCCTGCGGCGGCCTACGCCGCCGCAGGAGGTGAGTGAGCACGGTGAGGTGGGGGAACTCGACCAGCATCCCGAGGATGATGGCGGCGTGAACGACGGGTTCGTTCGGAAGCGCGACCGTCGTGACGGCGAGCATCAGCGGGGCATTGCGGGCTGAGGTCGTCATCGTCACGAGTGCCTGTTCCGGGCGGCGCAACCGGAACACGCGTGCGACGGCCTCACCGAGCGCGTAGGTGGCCACGAAGAACAGGAACACCACGAGCAGCACCCACCCGACGGTGCCCGGGTCGGCGAGGATCGTACCGACGTTCCCGGCGAAGATCGTCGCGATGACGGCGGCGATGAGGCCGGGGACGGCTCGGTCGGCTGCGGCGACGACACGGACGCGACGTGCCGACGGGACGCTGAGCCGCAGCACCAGGCGCGCGCCGAGACCGACGGCGGCGGGCAGGACGAACCAGGTCAGCAGCGCGGGGCCGGCCGACGAGGCCGTCGCCGCACCCTGGTCACCGGCGAACAACGACAGCCACAGCGGGTACAACAGCAGTTGTGCCGTCAGCTGCAGCGGAACGAGCGCGGCTCCGGTGGTCGTGTCTCCGCCGACGAGGCGTGTGAAACCAAGGAACCAGTCCGTACACGGCGCGAGGCAGTAGATCAGCACTCCCAGCCGCACGGCAGGATCGGGGAGAAGGGACGTGAGCGCCACCGCGAGCGCGGGCACGACCAGGAAGTTCAGCCCGAGCGCGATCGCCGCCGTGCGCGGCGCCCGGCGGAGCGCCGCCAGGCCGTCGAGCGGCAGCGTGAAGAACAACGCGGCGACCAGCAGCAGGATCAGCGGGTCGGTCCAGCCGGCGACGACTCCGGCCGGACCGGGAGCCCACGCACCCAGCGCGCTGCCCAGCACGATCGCGGCGAGAAATAGGCCCGTGGTCGCCCACGCCCGTCCGGCCGCGCTCAGCACGCGCACTCCACGTCGCAGCACGACAGGTCGTCGGTGAGCATTCCGGCCGAGCGCCACGCCTCCAGTGCACCGACGTCCTTCCCGAGGCGTCGCCCGATGACGCCGGCGACATGCGCGAACCGCTGCCGGAACTTGTACACGAAGCAGAACTTCAGGCCACCGTGTCGCAGCGACGGTCCCGACAGGAACAGATCCGGCGTCAGTGTGGACTGGTCGTCCTCATCCACCTCCGGCCATCCGTCGTCGCGTCGGTGGAAGAGGTGTTCGGTCGGCCCGAGCCCGGGCCCGTACCCGGTCGCCGCGATCGGACGGGAGTCGGCGCTCACGCGGGTGCCGTTGTCCAGGCTCGTCACCCAGGTGTCGTCGTCGCGCGTGACGCGCCGGGCGTCCGCGGCGATGAGATGGAGTCTGCCGGTCTCGCGTGCGGCGGTGAATCGTGCGCGTGAGCGCGGTGCGAGCCGAAACGACGGGTCCGAGCCGCTGCCGGCATCCCACGGGGTCTGCGCGTCGACGACGGTGACCGTCGCCCCACGTTCGACGTGGTGGCAGGCGATATCGACACCGGACTCGTAGCCGCCGATCACCAGCACGCGGCCGTCCCGGTCCTCCCATGCCTGCGGAGTGCGGGCCGCGTCGCACAGGCCCGCGCCGGAGAGCCGGGGATCGTTCGGCTGGTGGAACTCCCCACCCGCCCACACCAGGGTGCGGGCGAGCACGGGCCCGCGCGCGCACTGCACCTCGAAGCCCTCGTCGTGGCGTTGCACGCCGGTCACGTCGGTCTCGTCGAGGATCGGAACGCGGAAGTACGCGGCGACACTGCGAAGGTACTTCGCGTACTGCGGACCCGTCGGGTAGTCGACGCCGAGGCTGAACGCCGGCGAGGTCTCGGGGTGGACGGCGTTGAGATCGGTCGCGCCGAACCCGTTCCCGGTGAAGGACGGCGTGAGAAAGGTCTGCGCCGCCGGCCACTCCAGGAAGGTCTGGCCGATGCGACCTCGTTCGAGCACGCCGAAGGTCAGGTCGTCGACGGCGGCCAAGGCCAGTGCCGTTCCGATCCCGGCGGGTCCGGCTCCCACGACGAGAGCATCGAGGACGTTGGTGGTGGACATCGTCACCTCATCTTATTGATAACAGTTCTCAATAGAATACGGCGAGGAAAGCGCTCGCGCGAACGCGGACCTGTGGACGAATGCGACGCGCACCCGCCGCGGGGTGACAGGATGCCGGGATGCTGACCCTGCTCGCCCGGGCGATCACGACGCCGTGGCAGCGCGTCGTCGTCGCGGTCGTCATCGCGGGCGCGGTCGCCGCGGTGGTGCTCTGGAGTCTCGCGACGACGGCGGGGGACGCGGCCCTCACGAGTGCCGCGGTCACGATCGTGCATGCCTACCTCGCGGTGATCAGCATCGTGCTCGGCGTCATCGACGGCCGTACCCACCGCCTGCCCAACCGCATCGTGCTCCCCGCGTACCCGGTGCTGCTGGCGCTGTACGCACTGGCCTGTGTGCCGAACCCGGACTGGTCGCCCTTCCTGCGCGCGGCCCTCGCCGGCGCGGCGGTGTTCGGCTTCTACCTGCTGCTGCACGGCGTCCGCTCCGCGGGCCTGGGTGCCGGAGACGTCAAGCTGGCCGGTGTCACCGGCCTCGCGCTGGGGTGGGGTGGCTGGGACAGCGTGCTGGTCGGCGTGGTCGCGGCCTTCGTCGTTGGCGCCGCCCTCGCCCTCGCGCTGATGGCGGCTCGACGCGCAGATCGGCACACTCGCATCCCGTTCGGTCCCGCCATGCTCGCCGGCATGTGGATCGGCCTGATCGCGGCATCCGGGGGAGTGCTGGACGGCGCGTGAGTTTCCCTTCGCGTACGCGCTGTCCTAGTCTCGTCGCGTGCCGATCCGCCGTGTCGGCGCGTGAGGGGAGGCCCATTCATGGTGACCGACAGCACCCGACCCGGAGTCATCGCCCGGCTCATCGCCTGGTCGCTCCAGCGCAGCATCGTCCGCGCGTACCTCCGGTACTCGCAGCAGCACGGATCCATGCTTGCCGACAGCGTCACCTATCGCACCCTGTTCAGCGTTTTCGCCGGCGTTCTCCTCGGTTTCTCCGTGGCCGCGCTCTGGCTCGCGGGTGACCCGGTCGCCTGGCAGGCGCTCGTGGGCGCGCTCGACGAGGCGATCCCGGGGCTTGTCGGCGAGGGTGGTCTCATCCGCCTCGACGGCATCTCGGCCCCGGCGGGCCTGTCGGTCGCCGGACTGGTGTCGCTCGTAGGCCTGATCGGAGCGGGCATCGGCGCGATCGGGTCGATGCGTCTCGCCATCCGCCAGCTCGCGGGCACCGCCGGCGACGATGTCGCGTTCGCCTGGGTGCTGCTGCGCAACCTCGGGCTGGCGCTGGGCGCTGCGCTCCTGCTGGTGCTCTCGGCGGCCGCGACCATGCTGGGGACGGCGGGCCTGGGTATGGTCGCCGACGCGCTCGGCCTGCCCCACGACGACCCGCTGATCACCCTCGCGAGCCGGGCGGTCGCCGTCGTCGTCACCTTCGCGCTGGATGCCGTCGTCATCGCGGCGCTGTTCCGGGTGCTGTCCGGGCTGCGTCCCCGCGCGTGGACGCTGTGGTCGGGCGCACTGCTCGGCGCCGCGGGGCTGACGGTG
>NZ_JBKEAY010000139.1:0-8586 GCF_047972865.1 Microbacterium sp. | reverse complement strand
CGGCACCGCCGAGCCCGGGCCGAACGATCCGCTCTGATCCTCGTGCTTCGTCATAGTGATCATCTTCATACTCCTCATCTATCGGAGGAACCTCACACACAATCCATCTGACACGCCCCCGACGGGACCATCCGCACGATCGCGACCGCGGGCATGGACACCGCCAGCCTGACCTGGACCGACGCCGGCCTGGCGTACTTCGATATCGACGGCGGGTACCTCCTCAACGACCGGTTGCACGCGACCACGGACCCCCACCCCGACCGGCAAGAAGCACAGTTCACGATGCCGGACGAAACGACGGTGGCGTTGTTCAACGACGGGTTCGAAGACGACGGCGCGTACACCGAACTGGTGACCGCGATCACCGGTGACACCTCGACCACCCACGAGGTCGAGGGGATGAACTGGGTCGCGGCGCGGTGCGGCGACCGGGTGTTCGGGATCTCCGAAGCGACCGGCCCGCACGCGCTGCCCTCGGACGAACCGGGCGGACCGTCCCGCCTGTTCCTGCGACAGCTCTACCCCGCCGTGGACCGCGACGCACCCCCGGCCGCACTCACGACACCGGTCACCCTCGCCGGATTCGCCCCGGATGCGCCGTGCGTCGACGGGGTCATCCACTACCTCGGGTACCAGGACGAGAGCACCCCGGTCCTCGCGCAATGGGACACCATCCACAACCGGTTCACCACCACGCCCTTGACCGACCCAGCCGGCCAGCCACTGTTCGCCGACGCAACCGATGATGTCATCGGACCGTGGAGCATGAACTCGCACTCGTGGCGGGATGATCGACTGGTCTGGTTCGGGGGCGACGGGATCGTTCGCTCCACCGACCCCACCACCGGGATCACAACCGACCGGTTCCCCACCCGCGGCGACGTCCGGCTCTACGCACAGATCACCCCCCTGTTCACCCAGAACTGGCTCTACGTCCTCGACGCCCCCGCCGACCTGAACGCCCCCATCGGCCTCTGGCGATACGACCTCGACACCGGCGACGAAACCCCCCTCCTCACCATCGACGACCTCAACACCATCCGCGGACAAAACCTCGTCATCCGCGGCACCGCCATCGCCCCCACCCACCAATAACCGGCCACCGACGTCAGCGGGGCGAAATAGGCTAGAGGTCATGCGCCTTGCCACCTGGAACGTCAACTCCATCCGCGCCCGCGTGACGCGCACCGTCGAGTTCGCGGTGCGCGAGAGCGTCGATGTGCTGCTGATGCAGGAGATCAAGTGCAAGCCGGAACAGTTCCCGTACGCGCCGTTCGAAGAGGCCGGCTACCACGTCGAAGCCCACGGACTGAACCAGTGGAACGGGGTCGCGATCGCCAGCCGGGAGCCGCTCGAGGACGTCGAGATCGGCTTCCCGGGCATGCCCGGCTTCGCGAAGGGCTACGACGGGCCGGATGCCCCGCAGGAGGCGCGCGCGATCGGGGCCACGATCGGCGGCATCCGCGCGTGGAGCCTGTACGTGCCCAATGGGCGCGCGCTCGGCGACCCGCACTACGCGTACAAGCTCGCGTGGCTCGATGCGCTGCGCGTCTACACGCGTGACGCCCTCGCCGCCCGGCCCGACCTGGCGCTGGCGTTGACGGGCGACTTCAACATCGCCCCCACCGACGCCGACAACGGCGACCCGACCGTGGTCGCCGGCGCGACCACGCACGTCTCCCCGCCCGAGCGAGAGGCTTTCCAGGCCCTGCTGGCTGCCGGCCTGGCCGACACGGTGCGCCCGTTCGTGCCCGACGGCTACACCTATTGGGATTACCAGCAGTTGCGTTTCCCGCGCAACGAAGGCCTGCGCATCGACTTCGTGCTCGGCTCCCCGGCGTTCGCCGACGCGGTGGCCGGTGCCGGCATCCATCGCGACGAGCGCAAGGGCGAAGCCCCCAGCGACCATGTGCCCGTCGTCGTCGACCTCGACCTCGACGACCCCGACGACGACGACCGCCCGATGATCTTCTGACCTGAGCTGTTCTGACCTGAGCTGTTCTGACCCGGGGTCTGCTCGCCGACGCCGAGGTATCACCGCGCTCCCACCCGCCTCCTGAGGGGAAAGGCCGACGCACGGTGCATCGGCCCTCACAAGGGAGGTCTCACCATGCCCACCGGAGGAGATGCCGCGCTCGGCTACGCGTCGCGGCTCGACGAAATCGGATTCCCCGAGTTCACGACCAAACTGGTCAGTGACACCTTCGACGCGCTCATCGCCGCCGACATCCGGCAGCAGCAAGCGTTCATCGAACTGCTGCGCGAGACCAGCAAGACGCTGAGCTCATACATCGCCGACACCAAGGACGACATCGGCCCCGAAGAGGTGCTGCCGTTCCTGTCGGCCGTGCTGCCCCCGGCCGACGCCGATGCCGATTCGCCGCCGACCAAGCTCGCCGTGGGCTCCTCACTGGCCGCGGCCGATGTGACCACCCTCAACGACGCGCTCGAGGTGACCGATGCCGGGGTGGCCAGCGACAACAAGGTCGCCGAGAGCGGCAACGTCACACAGCCGCGCTACGACGCGATTCTGAACGCGGTCGCCGTGCGCATCGCCGCCAACAAGTACACGCTGCTGACCGAGATGGTCAAACAGGGCATGCTGCGGCTCGTGGTCGACGACGGCACGATCGAAACGCGGCTGAACTTCCGCGCCTACGGGTCGGACTACTTCCGGGCCAACTCGGCGTCGATGTCACGGTCGGAGTTCAACTTCCGCGCCGCGGCCAAGTCGGGCGGGCTGGTGTCGCTGTGGGTGAAGGCCTCGGCATCCACGTCGTACAACTCGGTGCGGGTGAGCACGTCGTCGACGTCGTCGGGGTCGAACTCCGGCGTCACCGTCGACATCTTCGGCGGCGTCAAGATCAACTTCCACACCGACTATCTGCCGTTGAACCCCAACGGCTGATGCCGTTGAGGGGACGACGACATGCCTGACACCGCTCTGGCAGATCTCGGCTTCGCGGACTTCGTGGCCGTGTTGCTGGTCGAGACGCTGGACTCCATCGTGGCCTCGCACACCAGCCAGGCCGAACGTCTGCGGGCGCTCGACGCGGCCGCGGACCTGACGCCGGAGGAGTTCGCCGCCACCGGGGTGACCGGCGACGTGGTGACGGCGATGCTCGTGCAGCTGTTCCCCGACGGGAACGGCGGCACGACCATCGCCCCCGGGGCGACGGCCCCCGACGACGACGACCTGGCAGAGCTCGACATCGTGTTGGCGCGGGCGGACGTCGAGGCCGGAAACCTCACCGAGCGCGGCGCGACGACCGTCTCCGACGGGGTGCGGCTGTTCATCGCGCGACGTCAACTGCGCGCGATGCAGCAGGTGGCCGAGCGCGGCATCCCGCGGGTGCTCGTCGACGGCGGCACCCTGAAGGCGAAGGTGACGTTCACGGCCGAGCACAGCGACGCGACGACGGATGCTCCGTCGCCAGCGGCCGGGCCCGTTCGGCGCCTCCCGACGCTCGCCTCGGCGGGCACGCTCCGCGGCGCGCTCGCGGCGTTCGACTCCCCGCTGCGCGGCGGCGTGCTCGACTCGATCCGGACGACCCGGCTCAAGGTGACCAACCTGGGTGGCACCGACCCGGCGCCCACCGAACGGGCCGAAGTGTACGGCGAGGTCGAGATCCGCTTCCGCACCGAGGTGTGAGGACACGACATGCAGCCCACACAAGCCGCGGCTCTGGTGGCGCGGGAGGCCGACATCGGGGTGGCCAGCGCCCTCTCGGCGGTCGACGCGGCAGGCATCCTCGTGGTCGACGAGGTGATCGCCCGCGTGGCGCACGTCCCCGAGGGGCAGAAGGCGACGCCGCTGGAGGACATCGTCTGGCAGGCCGAAGTCGTCATGTCTCCCACGGGTGCGGGCCGCGACGGGTCGCCGACGAGGGTGCCCCCGCTCGCGATGCCGAAACTGCTCGCCGCGCTTCCGGTGCGCGCGTTGCGCGGCGTGGGGGCGACCTGGAGCGCGCGGCTCGTCGAGGCGGGCCTGGCGCAGATCGGCGACCTCGCGATCGCCCGCCCGGCCGCCCTGCTCGACCTGGCGCGGCGGTACGGCAACGGTGTGCTCGAACTGGCCGGACGGGCCCGGGGGCTTGCGGCGCCCTGGCCCGAGCTGCCGGCGACGGCGCCGACGTGGGGCAGCGTGGTGCGGATCGCCGAAGAAGGGCCGGCCGCACTCGGCGAGCGCACCGGCATCGACGCGGTGCTCGCGCACGCGGTGTGGGACCGCTGTGTCGCGACCCTCAGCGCGGTGGACGACGCGCCGTTGGCCACGATGTCCCCCGAACTCCCTACAGACAGCGTCACCGACCGCTCATAGAGTTGAGGTGCGCGAACCGCATACACGGTCTCTGGGGACGGGATGCATCGCAGGGGAAGTTCGTGGGGGCGGCGCAGATGCTCCACCGGGAGCGCGCCACCCCCACGGATCACACGAAGTCCGTCGGACGGGGGATGCCGAACCCGACGACCACGCAATACCGTGGGGACCATGACGCCTACCACAGCGGCTGCGGAAGACCCGACCGCCGCGCAGAAGCGCTCGGTGACCGCCGCTCAGTCGCGCGAGGACATCTGGCTCGCGGCGGTCCTGCTGGTCGCGGCGATGCTGAGCGGATGGCTCGGGCAGGTCGCCGGCATCTACGGCGACGAGACCGCACCGCTGAGTTGGGCGCTGGTGTACTCGGCAGCGATCGCCCTCCCGTTGACGGTGCGCCGGCGGTACCCCTGCACCGTGCTGATCGTCGTCTCGGTGGTCTACTTCGCCGGTGTCACGGCACGGGTTCCAGAACTGTACGTCGCCCAGATCAGTCTGTTCATCGCGATCTACACCGTCGGCGCGTGGGTCGATGACCGCCGCCGGGCCACGATCGTGCGGGTCGCGGTGATCGCCGGGATGTTCGTGTGGCTCGTCGTGGTGATGTTCCAGACCGCAGCCACGCCGGAGTCGGACGGCCTCTCGCGCGCGGGCGTGATGTCACCGTTCGTCGCCTTCGCGCTGCTGCAGTTACTCATCAACGTCGGCTACTTCGGCGGCGCGTACTACTTCGGCGAGCGCGCGTACGCGCAGGCGCACGAGCGCATCGCGCTGGAGGAACGCACCGCCGAACTGGAGCGGGAACGGGAGCTCACCGCGGCGCAGGCGGTGACTCTCGATCGGGTGCGCATCGCCCGCGAACTGCACGACGTCGTCGCCCATCACGTATCGGCGATGGGCGTCCAGGCCGGTGCCGCCCGCACGGTGCTCGACAGGGACCCGGGCAGGGCGCGGCAGGCGCTCGCCGGCATCGAGCAGTCCGCGCGGTCGGCGATCGACGACCTGCACAACCTGCTCGACACGTTGCGGACGCCCGACGCCGACAGCCTTGACGACTCGACGGTGCGGCTGGACGATCTCGATGCGCTCGCGGCCCACGCCAGGGACAGCGGGATGCCGACGACCCTGGAGGTGCTCGGCGAACCGGTCGCGCTGCCGCGGCTCGTGGAGGTCAACCTGTACCGGATCGCGCAGGAAGCGCTCACCAACGCACGCCGCCATGGCGGGCCGGGCGCGACGGCCGATGTGCGTGTGCGCTACACCGCCGACGCCGTCGAAGTGGAGGTGACCAACAGCGGCCGCTCCGGCATGCCGGGCCGGCCGGGGCTGGGCCTTGTCGGCATGCGTGAGCGCGCCGCGGCCTCCGGCGGCACGGTGCAGACCGGTCCCCGCCCGCGGGGCGGCTTCCTGGTGCGCGCTCGCGTTCCGGTCGCGTCCCACGAGACGGTGACGGCATGATCCGGGTGATGCTGGTCGATGACCACTCGGTCATGCGGGCGGGGTTCCGCATGATCCTTGAGGCCACCGGCGACATCGAGGTCGTGGGCGAGGCCGGGACCGGCGCCGAAGCGGTGGCCGCGGTGTCCGCGGTGCGGCCGGATGTGATCTGCATGGACGTGCAGATGCCTGACATGGACGGCCTGGAGGCGACCCGGCGGATCGTCGCCGACGCCGACGTGTCGGCATCCGTCGTGATCGTGACCACGTTCGACCGCGATGACTACCTGTTCCAGGCGCTGAGCGCGGGCGCAAGCGGATTTCTGCTGAAGAACGCCGGACCGGAAGAGCTGGTCTCGGCGGTGCGGGCCGTCGCCGCCGGTGATGCGCTGCTCGCGCCGGAGGTGACCCGCCGGGTGATCGAACGCTTCGCGGCCGAGCCTCGCGCCGCGCAGTCCGCCGGCACGCCGACGCTCGATGCGGATGCCGACGACGGCATCCGCATCGAGCTCACCGAGCGGGAGACGGAGGTGCTGCGGCTGCTGGCGCGCGCCTACAGCAACGGCGAGATCGCCAAGGAGCTGTTCATCGGCGAGGCGACCGTGAAGACCCACGTGTCGAACCTGCTGGCCAAACTCGGCGCTCGCGACCGTGTCGCCGCCGTCGTCTACGCCCACCGCCACGGCGTGACCTGACGGCGGGAGCGCCCAGGCGGCACTCCCCCACGCGGCGGAGGCCGGTGCGGCCGGCAGATCAGTCGCACGGCGGATCCGCTGGGCGCACCTCGGTTCCTAACCTGGAGCCATGCTCGAACTCACCTCGATCAGCAAGCGCTACGGCGACCGGCTCGTCCTCGACGACGTCACGTTCACGGTCGAGCCCGGCCGGCTCACCGGGTTCGTCGGCGGTAACGGCGCGGGCAAGACCACGACGATGCGGATCATCCTGGGCCTGCTCGCAAACGACGGCGGCACCGTCAGCCTCGACGGCCGCCCCGTGACCGCCGACGATCGGCGCCGCTTCGGGTACATGCCCGAAGAACGCGGCCTGTATCCGAAGATGAAGGTGCTGGAACAGATCGTCTACCTGGCGCGACTGCACGGGTTCACAAAAGCGGATGCCGACGCCCGCGCCCGTGGGCTGCTCGAAGAGCTCGGACTGGGCGAGCGGCTCAACGACAAGGTCGAGGCCCTGTCTCTGGGCAACCAGCAGCGGGCGCAGATCGCGGCATCCCTCGTCCACGACCCGCACGTGCTGATCCTCGATGAGCCGTTCTCGGGCTTGGACCCCCTCGCCGTCGAGACGGTGGCCGGGGTGCTCCAGACGCGTGCGGCCGCCGGGGCGATGGTGCTGTTCTCGTCGCATCAGCTCGACGTGGTCGAGCGGCTGTGCGATGACCTGGTGATCATCTCCGACGGTGCGATCCGCGCCGCGGGAACCCGCGACGGTCTGCGCGCCGAACACGCCCAGCGCCGGTACGAGTTGATCTCGGCCGGTGACACAGGCTGGTTGCGCGAGGTTCCCGGTGTCACGGTGCTGGACTTCGACGGCGGGTACGCCGAGTTCGAGACCGACAACGACCAGACCGCCCAGGCCGTGCTGCGTCGCGCCGTTTCGGCCGGGGACGTGGCAAGCTTCGCCCCCCAGCATCCCTCTCTTTCGCAGATCTTCAAGGAGGTCATCCGATGAACACCGCGCCCTCATTCGCCTCGTCCGCCGTGCTCGTCGCCGAACGCGAGATCGGTACCAAGCTGCGCAGCAAGGCCTTCGTCCTCTCGTTCGCGTTCCTGTTCGTCGCAGCGTTGGTCGCCGTGGTGTGGGGCGGGATGCAGGCCCGGGAGACCCCGGTCACCCACCTGGCTGTCACCGCCGACGCGCAAAGCGCTCTTCCCGCGGTGGACGGGTTCGAGATCACCGGGGTCGCTGACCGCACCGCTGCCGAGGACCAGGTGCTGACCGGCGAGGTGGATGCCGCGGTCGTCGCCGACTCGTCGTCGCCGCTGGGATACGCCCTGCTGGTGGAAAGCGACTTCCCCGGCCCCCTCGTGCTGGCGCTGTCGCAGCAGCCGCCCGTCGAGGTCCTCGACCCCGCAGCAGCGGACCCGCTGCTGCGTTACTTCGTCGCGCTCGGATTCGGCCTCGTCTTCTTCATGTCGGCGATGCTGTTCGGAACCACGATCGCCCAGTCGGTCGTGGAGGAGAAACAGACACGTGTCATCGAACTCCTGCTGTCGGCCATCCCGGCGCGGGCACTGCTGGCCGGCAAGGTCATCGGGAACACAGTCCTGGCTATGGGGCAGATCCTGGTGCTCGGGGCGATCGTGGTGGTCGGGCTGACCGTCACCGACCAGACCACGCTGCTGACCGGAATCGGCGCGCCGCTGGCCTGGTTCGCGATCTTCTTCCTCTTCGGATTCGTGCTGCTGGCGGCCCTCTACGCCGGCGCTGCCGCGATGGTGTCGCGGCAAGAAGACCTCGGTGCGACCTCGACGCCGCTCATGCTGCTGGTGATGCTCCCCTATTTCGCGGTGATCTTCTTCAACAGCAACCCGACCGTGTTGACCGTCATGTCGTACGTGCCCTTCTCCGCACCGGTCGGCATGCCGATGCGACTGTTCCTCGGAGAAGCACAGTGGTGGGAGCCGCTGGTCTCACTCGGCATCCTGGCCGTCACCTGTGTGGGCGCGATCATCGTCGGCGCGAAGATCTACGAGAACTCGCTGCTGCGGATGGGTTCACGGGTCACCCTCCGCGAAGCACTGCACGCCTGACACGGGGGAGAAACCACTTCCGTCGCGAGACGCACGCCACGCGCTGGTGTCTCGCGA
>NZ_JBKEAY010000073.1:0-4268 GCF_047972865.1 Microbacterium sp. | reverse complement strand
ATGCGCCGGTGAGCAGGTACCCTCCGTCGACGCGTTCGGTGCTCGCTTTCAGGTTCAGATTGGTGTTGCCGGCCAGTGTCCGGTACGAGTCGTCGCCCCAGATCTCCTCCTGCACCTGTTCGGGGTAGGCGAGGATCGCCATGTTGTCGGAGTCGAGAATCGAGAACACCCACGCGGTGGACGCGCAGCCTTCCGCCAGGGTCATGGTGACCCGCGCGTGGTCGTGTTCGCTGAGCTCGAGGCCGCCGTACCTGCGTGGTTTGAGAATGTGGAGCAGCCCGGCATCCTGCACGGCGCGGTACACCTCCGCGGGAATACGCCGACGGGCGTCGGTGTCGGCGGCGTGCTCACGCAGCAGCGGAACGAGGTCCCGGGCGGCGGCGAGCACGTCCTCGGCGGTCATGTGGGGGTCGGGCGGGGAAGCCGGGTTCGGCAGGCGGTCCGCGTCGACGCCGGTGTCGATGGTGCTCACAGTGTTCCTTCCGTCGGGCCGATCGCACGCCGACGAGCGCGTCGGCAGGGGGTGCGGCGCAGCGGGCGGTCGGATCGGATCGGATCGCGCTTCGGTGCAGCGATCTCTCCGCCATCGTCGCAACGCATATACGGACCGGTCAACGTCACGGATCCGACATGCTTCGTCGATTGAACCGATGAAGCACAGACTTTTCCGCGATTCAGTGGCGGATTATTCGCGCGCTCCCCCGCCGGCGGGCCCCGTCGCCGCGGGGTATTGCCGGCGGACCAGGTCGGCCAGCGCCAAGGCCCGAGCGGACGGCTCGACACCACCCGGCAACGCGAACACGACTGAGACCGAGGGCGGCGGGGGCACGATCTCGCGTTCGATGATCGGCAACCCCTCGTAGCTGAGTCTGTTCGTCGGCCGCTGCACGAGCACGGCATAGGCGGAACGCGACCGCGCAACGATGGAGCGCGTCAGTTCGAAGGCGTGCGTGCGGTGCCGCACGAGCGGGGTCAGTCCACGCGCCTCGAACATCGACATCGCGTAGCGCGTGCTGGGCGTCTGGTCGAACAGGACGAGCGGCGCTGTCGCCAATTCCTCCAGTGTCACCGAGTCTTTGGCCGCGAGGGGATTTCCCTCGCCGAACAGCGCGTACCCGCGCGCGGAGTACAACTCGAACCGCCGTGAACGCCCGAGTCCCCCGATGTCGTACAGGATCGCGGCATCGATTCCGCCGCTTTCGAGCGCACTGACGAGTTCGTCCTGCGCGCCGACGATGAAGTCCACCGAGACCCGCGGATGCCGTGCCTCGTACTCTTCGAGAATGCGGGGCAGCACGGCGGAGGCCAGTGTCGTGAAACAGCCGACCACGAGCGGCCCCACGAGGTCGTCGCCCTCGCCTCTCACGGCATAGGTCAGTTCCGCGACGGAGCTGAGCAGGCTCTTGGCGTGGGCGAGCACCACCACTCCGCTCGTGGTCAGCGAGACACCCTGCGCCCGTCGCCGCACGAAGAGGTCGACCCCGAGCGCCCGCTCCAGCTCGGTGATCGACGACGAGATCGCCGATGACGAGAACTGCAGGCGCCCGGCCGCGCCCGAGATCGTTCCATCTTCGGCGACCGCCACGAAGTGGGCGAGTTGGCGAAACGTCAGCTCACCGCGAGCGACGCGCGCATCGAACGACTCCATGCCGTTCATGCTAGAGCGAAAGAATCGACCATGATGCCCAGTTTGTCCGCTTTGACCGACGAAGCATGGGACCGCAGAATGGACCCGGATTCGCGACCCGGGCACACACCGGTCGCGCCACGCCGCATCCGCAGCCGCCACGTTCACCGAAGAACGCAGCGGGATGCGCGCACCCGTTCAGGAAGGACGATCCCCATGCACCGTTTCCGTCACCGGCGCCACACAGCCGCCACCATCGCAGCTCTCGGAGTCCTCGCGCTCGCGGTCGCCGGTTGCGCGCGAAGCGGCGACGCCACCGACCCGACGGGCGACACCGTCGTCGCCAGTCCCGGGATCACCGACACCACCATCACGCTGGGAACCACCGCTCCGCTGAGCGGAAACGCCGCCGGTGTCGGCACCTGCGCCGTCGACGGCGCTGCGGCGTACTTCGCGATGCGCAACGAGGAGGGCGGGTTCGAGTTCGGCGACGGGAAGACGCGCACGGTCGAGTTCAAGAAGTACGACGACGGGTACGACCCGCAGCGCGCGCTCGCCAACTTCCAGCAGATGCAGTCCGGCGACGTCTTCGGAGCCGTCATGAGCCTGGGCACCCCCACCAACCGCGCCTGGCGCGAGGCGGCAATCGACGCGGAGTTCCCGCAGGTGCTGCTGCAGACCGGCGACCCGATCTTCAGCGACCGAGAACAGAGCCCCTGGCAACTCGGACTGCTGCCTGTCTATCAGCAGGAGGGCGAAGCGTTCGGCGAACTGCTCGCGGCCTCGACTGAGGACCACAAGGTCGCTGTGCTCTACCAGAACGACGATTTCGGTCACGGCTACCTCGAGGGCCTGAAGTCCGCGATCACCGGCGCCGACAATGTCGAGATCGTCGCCGAGCTGAGCTACGAAGCGACGGCATCCGAGGTCACGGCGCAGATCACCGAGCTCGCCTCGTCGGGCGCGGATGTCTTCTTCAACGCGATGTCGTCACTGGCGCCGCTGATGATCGGCGCTCTGCAACAGGCGGATGCCGTCGGCTGGCACCCGAGCTGGTTCGTGCCGTCGGTCGCGTCCAGCCCGGCCGCATTCCTGGTGCCCTCCGGCGTCGCCGACACGTTCCCCGGCATCTACAGCACCGCATCATCCATGGTGGTCGGCTCCCCTGCGTTCGCCGCGGACCCCGAGGGCCAGGTCTTCCTGGACGCACTCGCCGAGCACACAGGCCAGACCGAACCCCCGGCCTTCCCGCAGTGCCTGTGGAGCTGGATCGGCGCATCGATCCTTGAAGAGGCTTTCACGAAGATGACGGAGCCGACGAGAGAGAGCTTCATGGAAGCCCTCCGATCCATCTCCGGCTTCGACGCTCCGTTCCTGCTGGAGGGCGGGATCGTCGACACCACCCACGACACGCTTCCCGCGATGAGTGGACTGTCCGTGCAGAAGTACAACGGCACCGGCTTCACGATCGTCGACGCGATCGGGTGACGCGCCCGGCGCGGTGGTGGCGCGAGCGGCGATGCCCGGGACCGGGGCGTCACCTGGTCATACCGACGCGAGCACGCTCGTCGTCCCCTCCTGCCAGACGCAACTGTAGGTGTCGCTGACCTCGCACCCGACCCTTTGCCACCCGTCGGGGCCGAGGCTTCAGACCTCGGGCCTACGCCCTTGATTCCGAAGAGCCCGATAGGGTCATCTCGTGCCGACCCCATTGGCTCGTCGGAGAAGTGGTGGGTCGAGTTACCGATGTTCGGCGACCGACAGTGGCTACTCAAACTGGCGCGACTCGATGAGCTCGATGGAACTGTCAGCGGCGAGGATTGGGCCGAGTGGAACGTCCACCAGTTAGCGGAGCAGCTCGGCGTTCCCAGTGCAACTATCCGCCCAGCGATGCTGGAAGGTCGGCGGGCGATCGTGTCCAGGTCAGTACTTCGGGACAGTCTTGAGTATCTCGACCATGGCAACAGCGTGCTGTCAGCAAGGTTTGCCGACTACGACCAGTCAATCCAGGGCGAGAATCAGGGCTACACGGTGGCGGCCGTCCAGCAATCGCTCGAAGGGGTTGGGCCACCGGCCGACGGAGCCCGTGTGCGCAGTTGAGTAAGTGAGACCGGACGGGCTCGAGCAGGAGAACCGGGAGGTGCTACGGGTTCGAGTCACAGAGCCACCGCGTCGACGAGAGCGGACTCCGAGACCGGACGCTTCAGCAACTGCACAGGGAAGATGTCGATGTCGTCCCGCCCGTACAACGCACGGGTCTCCTCCATCAGCCAGCTCGCGCGCATCAGGATGTTCCCGTCGACAGGATCCATCTCGACCAGGATGTCGATATCACTGCCCTCGACAGCATCCCCGCGCGCGACCGAACCGAACAGCCGCGGATTCCGTGCCCCGTACTTGACGAGCAACAGGTCGAGCTCGGTGCGGCGCGCGTCAAGAACTTCGCGCAACGCGACGCTCGACAAGCTGCTCCTGCTCATGCCCCCAGGGTAGCGGCGCATACGTACCGCGTGACAGGAAGCGACGTGCCTCACGAAAAGTGCCCGCGAAGGGTTCTCCGTGCCTCAGATAAGAATGCCCGCGAACGGCGGGCACGATCCGAGGTATGGGAAGCGGGTTATCGATGGCTGCGAGGGCGGAG
>NZ_JBKEAY010000165.1:0-3431 GCF_047972865.1 Microbacterium sp. | reverse complement strand
CCAGAGCGCTTCCGCGCCCGACCGCGCACACCAACACCCGCTGGCACGGTCGGGATCAACCTACCCAACGAAAAACCACAAAGCAGCGCCGCGTGACTCCACACAGTTTGACATCGCGCGGGGTGCTCGAAATGGCCGCGCACATTCGCGGCCGCACCTACGATATGACCGAACTCCACCGCTTCCGCGATGCTGAGTACGCGGCGTTGACGTTGCGGATGCGCGACCGTGCGAGCCCCGGAGAGGTGTTCGACCAGCTCGCCGTGATGGGGCTCGTGACACTGCACGCCGACGACGAGCACGCCCGCGAGCACATCACCAACAACGCCCGAGACGGCAAAGTCATCACGGTGGCGACAAACCACGAGGCGGAGATGTTGAACGAGCGCATCCGCACCGGACGGATCGAGCGGGGCGAGGTCGAGGACACGGTGACGGCGACCGGCAGCGACGGCCTCCCCATCGGTCGGGGTGACGTGATCCAGACCCGCCGCAACGACAGCGACCTCGGGGTAGCGAACCGGCAACAGTGGGTCGTCCAGCACGTCACCGACGACGGCACCGTCTACGCCCGCGAGGTCGGCAGCGGACGCAAGAACCCCCGCACCGTCACTCTGCCCACCGAGTACGTGGCAGAGCATGCGCACCTGTCCTACGCAGCGACCGCATACGGCGTCCAGGGCGCAACCCTCACCGGCTCCCACACGATCCTGTCGGAAGCGACCAGCGCGGCAGGGGTCTACGTCGGGATGACGAGAGGCCGAGAGACGAACCGCCTGCATATCGTTGCCGAGGACATGGCAGATGCGCGAGCACAGTTCATCGAGGCGATGGAACGTGACCCCGCAGACCGCGGCCTCGACCACGCCACCCAACAAGCAGCCGAGGCGGTGCGCGGCCTCGTCAGCGACGGCCCGGTGAGGCTCGTCACCGAAGAACTCGCCCGCCTTGACCAGAAGGCCGAGCGCACCCAGCGGCAGGCGGAGCGGTGGGAGCAGATCGCCGTGCGCCTCGACACCCAACGCGCTGCGCACCGGGCCGAGGACGATAAGAGCACCGCCGTTCTCCGCACGGCCGAAGACCTCGCCGCGCGGGTGCGTGCCGAGGTCGCCCGGCCGCTCACCAAGCAAGCAGAGCAGGACGGCGCGGCCTACCTCACCGCCATGCAGACCGAGGCGGCAGCGAGTGCCCGACTCGCCACGGTCGGGCGGTTCGGCAGGCGCAAAGCGCGGACCGAGCACCACGCCGTGACCGAACAAATCGACGCGGCTCGGGCGAGCGTGCGCGCAACGTGGGATGAACTGCCCCGCACCCCTGAGTCGCTGTCTGCATGGGCGGCGCAGGCAGCGGTACGACGAGCCGAAAGCGACCCGCGCGTGAGCGATGCCGACCGCGCTGTCGAAACCGCGCGCGCCGGGCACAAGGCGACGCAGCGGCGGCACAAGCAGGAGCGCCTGACGTTGCTGGTCAGCGAGCTTGGAGCCGACGAGGCGCGTCGCGACCAGTTCGGGATGCGCGCCGTCAACCCGCACCGCAACGCTCAGGATGCTCGCGCGAGAGCCGCCCTGGTCCGTGCCGAGGCCGACGAACTCCGCAGCCTCCCCGTCACTGACGCCACACGGCGCATCGAGGCCAAGCGCGTGATGGCCGCGCAAGAGCGAGCAGCCGCGGCCGACCGAGCGCGGCGGCTCCGCGCCGACCCGACGCACAACGTCCACCGCAGCGGCCCCGGGCGCGACGGGCCATCACTGGGCCGGTGATGTGTCAGCGCAGGCCGGTTGCGGTCGTCAGCCCTGGTATCGGGCACGCGGAGAGCGCCGCGCTGAGCGTCGAGTGCGCGGCGACGTAAGCGTAGGCGTCCGGGTCGATCAGCTCGAACAGCTCCCGCACCTCGACCAGACGGTCCTCCAACCCGGTACGGGTGGAGAACACCGGCTCGTTGTGCGCCAATCTATTGCGGAACTTCACCACGCGAGCCACCAGGTCATGCACACGGGAACGCGCAGTGCCCTTGGGGAACGCCCGGTGCAGCATCGGGTTCCACAGCGTCGGCGTCCGCTCACCCACGGTCAGATTCGACCAGAACCCGAACGTCAACGCCGCGACGACCTCCGCGTGCGTCGGTGCCGAACTCAGGCCCCGCTTGGCGTCCGTGATCCGGGCCAGGCTCGCTTGATTGCGGCGGCGCTGCTGGGCGCGGGCAGGCTGGACGCCTTGCTCCAGACGGAACAGGGTCGCTCGCGGGTCGATGGCCCAGTCCGGGAACCGGCGCGCCAGTTCCCGGTCGTAGGCGTTGCGCACCGCGACCTCCAGGTGCCCGACGTCCACGATCCCGGCGGCTGCGACCCGCGAGTTCCACAGGTACGTCTCCATCGCCAGCGCGTGGTCTCCGCCCGCGACTCCGAGGTAACGCCGGTACCGCGGCGCGCTCAGCCACCGCACCGCACGGGCGGCATCCAGCGCGGGCGCGTCATCGGTCATACCTGGTATCCTAGGAACATCGCCCCGCGGCAACCGTCCTCTGTCTGGCTCCGGCCAGTTAGGCACCGCGGGGCTTTGCTCTGCCCGACGACGCCCGGCACCGAGAACCGAGGCCACACCGCCCGAGGTCACCGATACACTGGAACCGCGCACACGCGCACGATCACAGGTGAGTGCGTTTGGGGCACCTCGGCTATCCGAGATCGACATGCTCGGCCACGTACGAGGCCGGGAGGAGGATGCTGCCGCCGAACCTGCGCCCCCGCTGGCGAGCCCTGATGGTTCCGTCGTTACGGACTCTGTTGCCGGCCCCGTAGTCGCGTGCGACGGTGATGGTGCCGTCGTCGCCGACGGCGGCTATGGTCCAGACGTCGCCGTTGCGCACCCAGTCCCGCCCGGCCAGGGTGCGGAGGTTCCGGTTGTTCTGTCGCGTGATGATGGTGTCGCCAACGCCTGCGGCGGTGCCGTCACGTAGTTCGACTTCACGGTCGGGGTTCAGCGTCTTGTTGAGGATCAGGTCGGCGCGGGCGCGACTGTTCAGCGTGGTCACGTCGTCGTGGGTTTCGGCGATCAGCACAGAAACGAGCCCGGCGTCGCGGTCGGCACGCCAGGCGTTGTAGGCGGCATCGGTCATGGCCTCGCCGTCGCCGTCGGTGATGCGCTCGTGGGCGAGGTACGTGTCGATGGCGTGAGTGCGTCCGTGGCGTAGTTCAAGCGAGGCGGTCCTCTCCCAGACGTGTGTGAAGCGGTGAACGTCGACCAGTTCGGGAGTGTCGGCCCGATCTCTGGCGATCATCGCGAACGCACCACCGGCGTCTACGGATTGCAGTTGCGCGTAGTCGCCAACCAACAGCACCTTCGCGCCCGCATCTTGAGCGAGGCGGGTGATGCGATCCAGTGACAGGGTGCCGGCAAGGGAGGCTTCGTCGATGATGACGAGCTGGCCCGCC
>NZ_JBKEAY010000025.1:0-2402 GCF_047972865.1 Microbacterium sp. | reverse complement strand
AAGTCCGTCGCTGCGTTCCTCAACACCTACGGTGGCACGCTGCTGATCGGCGTCGGCCCGGACCGCTCCGTGATCGGACTCGCCCTCGACTACGCGCTGGTTCGTGGGGCGAACGGGGACGGCTTCGTGAACTGGCTCACCACCCATCTGGCAAACGCAGTGGGCCACGCCGCCGTGATGCGAACCCGCGCCAGGATCGTGGTCCACGACTGCGCGGAGATTTGCCGCGTCGACGTCGCCCGGTCGTCGGCGCTCGGCCTCGATCCGCCCCAGCGGTGTCACAGGCCCTGGTTAAGGTGATCTCGTGACTACCGCTCCGCTGACGCCGGAAGACCTACGGCGACTCGTCACCGAGGTTCTCGACCGCTACGGAATCACCGTGGCGGAGTTCGTCGATGCTGACGTGGACGACCTTGAGAGCGATGAGCTGCGCGACCTCTGGCTGATGGTCAAGGGCGCGCTCACGGTGGCGTAGCGGCCCGCTGTGGCGACGCTGGAGGAGGCGGCCGGGGATTTCGCCGCGATTCTCACGGAGGTTGTGAACGGATCCGTGACGACCGGAGTTCGGTTCGTCGTAACGCCGTTCGATGGACCGGCCGATCTGGCCTGGGTGTATCCGGAGAACTCGACGCCGGCTCGAGTCGTGCTGATTCCGATCTCGGCCGGACTCCCTGAAGGTCACGACGTCCGACTGTGGCTGCGGACCTCGTTCCAGGTACGACTGGACTCAACGGGGGAGCACCTCGCTGTCCAGCAGTCGGTGTTCGGGCTCGTTATCGATGAGAAGTCGAACCGACCGGCCGTTCGGGTCGAGTACGACAGGCAACAGGGGAGTGAGCCCGATGACGAGGTTCCCGGTCGTCATCGCCGCAGCGCGGCCCACGTCCAAATTCATGGCGCCTCGGAGGAACTTGCCTACGTCCAGGGTCTGAACGGTGGCGTCGGGCTACGAGGCTTGGAGAAGTTTCACATTCCGGTGGGCGGTCGACGCTTCCGACCTTCACTCGAAGACTTCATCGAGTTCCTTTGGGCAGAGCGGTTGATTCCACCTATGCACGACGGCTGGCAAGACGTGCTCGCCCGCCATCGCGCGGACTGGCTGGCGCTCCAACTCCGCGCGGCCGTGCGCAACGATCCGGACACGGCGATCGCCCAATTGGAGGCGATGGGGTACGAGGTCGCCCCGACGAGGAATGGGGCAGAGTGACTGACGATCCGGCGCGATCCCGGGCGCGGCAGTCCCTGGAATCGGCGGCGGCACAGGCTGCGAGCGCGGTCACGAGGTTCGTGAACGAGGGCGCTGGGCCGGTGACTGGAGCCGCGGCCTACGCGGAAGATCGCCTCAGCAAGTTCGACGGCGATGCTGAGCGTGCGATCCGCAGAATCGTCAACGAGACGACAACGGCTACAGGGGCGACGGGATTTACGACGGGTGTCGGTGGGTTCGTCACCCTGCCGGCGGCCATCGTGGCCAACCTCGCAGGCAGCATGCTCCTGAACGCCCGCATGGTGGGAGCGATCGCTGACCTGCGCGGCTGGAGCCTCGAGGACGAGACGGCTCAGACGGCCATCCTGCTTCTGGCCGCCGGGGGGTCGCTGAACGAATCGCTGACCGCCGCAGGAGTCAAGGTCGGCGGCCACGCGACGATGAAGCTCATTGAGACCATCCCGATCGAGGTCATCCGATCCATCAACAAGAAGGCGGGGTTCATGTTGATCGCGAAGTACGGCACGAAGCGCTCCGTTGTGACCCTGGCCAAGGTTGTTCCCGTGGTCGGCGGCGTCGTATCCGGGGGCGTCGACGTCGGTTTCACGCGTGTGGTGGCGCGAGCGGCGAAGCGGGCGTTCCCCGGCTGATGCTCGCCGGCAGCCGGACCCGTCCCTCCCCGCAAGGGGGTGCGGGTTCGAACCCCGCCCCGGGCACTTCAACTGTGACGACCTACAACAGGCCGGTATGGCGCTCTACCGTTACGTTTCTGGCTCTCCGTGGCAGCAGCGGCCTCGGCCCCCGATATAGGTGTTCTCGCCTCCGGAGCGGAGAACACTTATTGGGTGCGTGGGATCGACTCGCACGCGACGATGGGGAGCCGGGAAGGCTGCTGCTGTTCGTCGGCTGTACGAAGCGGTCGAGCCGGTCACGCAGGTCGAGCTTGCGAGCGTGGGGTGTCGCAGCCGGCGGTGTCGCAGTATCTGGCGAGCCGCCGCCGGAGCGGCGACGCGGTCTTCGAGAATCCGGGTGGTTGCCGGTGCGCGAGCAGCTCCCCTTGACGTATGGCTCGTACTACTCGTCGCGGTTCACCGATCAGGCACTCTGGTATCGGATCGACGATGTCTCGTCGCAGGTCGGGGACCTCGTCGGGCGGGATCCGGATGTCATTCTGTCGGGTGATGTCGCGGCGGAT
>NZ_JBKEAY010000019.1:0-3531 GCF_047972865.1 Microbacterium sp. | reverse complement strand
GTCGCCGGGCATCGCGATACGCGCGACGCAGTGTTGCGGTCACCCACTCCGTGCCGCGATACAGGTGTTCCTCACCCAACTCACCGCGCAGCCCGCCCGCTTCGAGTTGGCGGACGACCCGATCCTCGCTGACGACGAGTTTCAGGGTGGCGTTCGCATCGCGCAGCGCATGGGCGTAGCGGCGCAGAACCTCCACCTGGGCCAGGCCGAGTTCGTCGGTTCCGCGCAGTCGGATGATCACGATCGCCCCCTCGGACTCGCGCGACACGGTCGGCAGTTGGCTCTCGAGGATCGGCGCGCTCGCGAAGAACAGGCTCCCGTAGGGCTGCAGGATGACGATCTCCCTCGCCGCAACCGCGGGCGGGGGGTCGGACTCGCGCAGACGTCCGTCGCCGCCGAACTCCAGCCGTCGTACCCGCACCCGGTTGGACTGCTGAGCGACGAACAGCACGACACCCAGACCCACTCCGACCAACACGGCGAACTGCAGCGGGATGATCACCGTCAGCACGAACGTGGTCGCCATCACGACCGCCTGCAGCGTGCTGCTGCGCAGCACCGAGTAGATGCGGCTCGGCTTGATCGACGCGAGGCCGACATAGATCAACAGGGCCGCCAGGGAGGGCATCGCCACAAACGCGACCAGGTCTGCCGCCAGCAGGATCACGACCGCCATCACGGCACCCGCGATCAGAAGCGACGCGCGCGAGCGCGCCCCGGCCTGCACGACCAGCGCTGACGCCGACATGGAGCCGCCCACCGGCATCCCCCTGAAGACGCCGGCGACAAGGTTGCCGACACCCTGCCCGATGAAGTCGCGGGACGCGTCGGCGGGTTTGCCGCTGGGCGTGGGGATGCCGGCGGACACGCCCGCGCCCTGCACAAGCCCCACGAACGCGAGTGAGGTGGCCGGGATGGACAGGTACAACATGTCGTCGATCGTCGGCAGCACCGGCGCGGGAAGACCCCGCGGCACGTCGACGAGGTCGCCGATCTGCGACACCGGCGTGGCGATCCAGAGGTTGAGCAGCCACGCGGCGAGCGATCCGGCGATGACCGCGATGACCAGTCCCAGCGACCCCGCCCGGGTGGGTTGAAGCAGCATGATCACCGCGAGGGTGACACCGCCGACCGCAAGAGCGGGCAGACTCCACTGGAACAGGTGGGCAACCAGGTCCACCGTCTTGAGCAGGCGATTGGCGCCCTGCGCGTCGAACCCCGTGAAGTTCCCGAGTTGCCCGAGCACGATGTTCACGCCAATGGCGGTGATGAATCCGGTCATCACGGCGGTCGGCACGAAACGCACCAGCGTGCCCAGCCGCAGCACACCGGCGACGATCATCACGACGCCGGTGAGCATCGCGAGGGTGTACAGCGCACGGTCGGGGTCGGGGCGGCTGGCAAGGTCGGCGTCGGCGACGACGAGGGCCATGGCGCCGGTGGCCTGCACCGCCATGAACGCACTGCTGGTGGCGAACGCGGCCCCGACCATGCCGAACAGGTACCCGTAGAGGCCGGCCAGCGGATTGACACCGGCGAGCACCCCCGACGCCAGCCCATCTGGAACCGACTCGACACCCAGAACGAGTCCGGCGACGGCATCCTTGCGCAACGTCGTCCTACTCATGCCCGTCTTCCTGAGCCACCGCCGCAGCCTGCCTCGCACGTCTGCCACGCTAGTGCCACCCGCCCTTGCGCGCGGACCCCTCGTCCCGCAGATTTCGTGTCGGGCGCCGGCGCGGCAGGTGAGGCTGAAGGCTGAAGGTGGAGACTGGTCTGCACAGAATCAGAGGAGTGACATGAGTGGCTTTCGACTCGACCCGACCGACCCGGTGCACGAGAAGCTGATCGGGCGACTGCAGACCGAACGGATCGGATGGCTCGGCAGGACCGGCCGCGACGGCTACCCGCACGCCGTGCCGGTGTGGTTTCTCTGGCACGAAGAGCAGATCGTGGTGTTCAGCCAGCCGAACGCGGCGAAGACGAAGAACCTGCGCGCCGATCCGCGGGCACTCCTGCACCTGGAGTCCGGCCCGAGCGGCGAGTTCATGCAGGTGCTGCAGGGGACGGCAGAGCTGTCGGACGAACCGACGGCCGTGTGGGTCAACCGACTGGGCGATCAGTATCTCGCCAAGTACGCCGACGGCCTCGCAGCGCTGGGGTGGGACATGGAGCAGATGGCATCCGACTACTCGGTCACCATCGTGCTGCACCCCGAGAAGGTCATCGCGTGGTGACCGCCCCGATCACGATCACCCGAGGAGCGATCGAAGACATCTTGTAGAGTTGACGTGGAGGTTCGCACATGGCGGGAATACGCACTCGGGAGCGCGGTGAGCTCGAAGGCGAAGTGCTGCGGCTGCTGCGTGCGCACGACGGCTCATTGAGCGCGCAGGAACTGCGTGAACTGTTCACCGGGCACGTCCCGGCCTACACGACGCTGATGACAGCGCTGACCCGCTTGGAAAAGAAGGGCGACGTCATCCGCTCCGGTGACTCACCGCGCAAAGTGCGCTTCCGCGCGGCGCGCTCCGCAGAGGCGCAAGCCAGCGACACGATGCTGTCGGCGCTGCACACGGCGACCGACCGCCATGCGGCACTGCTCGCATTCACCGGCAACCTCGACGACGACGATCTGGCACTGCTGCGATCGGCATTCGGTCCCACCGGCAAGAAACGCTGACCGCGTGCTCTGGGGGGTGTCCGTGTGGTTCATCGCCGCGGGTGTCGTGGCGCTTGCCTCCCCCATCGTCTTGACGGTGGGGCGATGGCAGATGTTGCATCCCCGACTCGCGCTGACCGCGTGGTTCGGTGCGTTCTCCCTCGGCATCCTGCTGGCACTCCTCGGGTTCGCCGCCTGCGTTGCCGCGACGCTGCATGCTCCTGAAAGCGCACCGATCGCCGAGTCGGTTCTGCTGACCACGACCGGATGGTGTGCACTGGGCATCCTCGGCGGAGTGATCGGCTTCGTCTGCAGCAACGCAGAACCGCTTGCCGGTCTTCACCGCGCGGGCGCGACACCCGTGCTGTCGCGCTCGAGCGAGCGGCGTAGCGGGTTCACGCTGGTCCGGTTCGACTCCGCCGAGCCGATCTCGTACGCGGTCCCCGGCGCGCGGCCGCAGATCCATGTCTCTTCCGAACTTGAACGGGTGCTGACGCCAGAACAAGTGCGCGCCGTAGTTGCCCACGAGTATGCGCACTTGCGCCAGCACCACGGAGCGGCGATCCGCATCGCCCAGATCAACGCGCTGTGCCTGGCCCGGCTGCGGCCCGGCCGCGCTCTGCTACGGGCCACACTGCTCCTCGTGGAGCTCGCCGCCGACGACGCCGCTGCTCGCCACGCCCGAGCCGTGCACCTGGCCAACGCGCTATCCACACTCGGCCGCCTCACCGGCGACGAGCGGATGCTGCTGCGCGCAGACCGCCTGACGCACAAGCGGTGGCGACGTGCATCGCGTCGGCTCCTACCTGCAGCCGTACGCACCGCCGTGCCCGAATGAGCGCGTTCGGTCGGTGCGCACTCCGCGCGAC
>NZ_JBKEAY010000014.1:0-3909 GCF_047972865.1 Microbacterium sp. | reverse complement strand
GGCGACGGCAACCTGCACCCCACCGTCGAGGCCGAGGACTCCCCCGCCGGCTACGCGGCGGCGAAGGAGGCGGTGTACGACATCACCCGCCTCGCGCTGTCGCTGGGCGGCACCGTCACCGGCGAGCACGGTGTCGGCTCGGTCAAGTACACCGAGATGACCTGGCAGCTCGACGATGTCGCTCTGAGCACGCAGCGCACGATCAAGGCGGCCCTCGACCCCCACGGCATCCTCACCCCCGGCCGCGCGGTGTGAGGTGCGGCCCACGACGATCCCGCGTGGGGTTGGCGGGGGAGTCACTTGAACGCGTGGTGTTGGCGCGGGCCGCGTGCCCGACGCCCAGAGCGCCTGGTGTGCCGCAGCACACACTGCTGACACATCTCCGTCGGGTGTGCGAGAATCGCACACATGACGGAGATGACATCGGCTGATCTCGGCGCGCGTATCCGCGAAGCCAGGGAACGCCGGGGGCTGAACCAGGCAGGTCTCGGCGAGCGGCTGCAACTGGACCGCACGATGGTGAACAAAATAGAGAACGGCACCCGGAAGGTCTCAGCCCTGGAGCTCTCGCAGATCGCCGCCGCACTCCGCGTCCAGATGGTGTCGTTCTTCTCGACGCCCGCACCCGCGATCGTTTCGCACCGGTCGTCACAGGGGCTCGAGGTCATCGACTCACAGATCGACGCGTTGCTGGATCAGCTTGTCGCCGACGTCGAACTCATACAGGACCTCGGCGCGCTGGAGCACCGAGAAGTCCACGGGGATCACCCCGATGTGCCGCTGACTCCGGCGGATGCCGAGCGCATGGCTGGGCGAGCGCGAGCGTCGGCCGGACTCGAAGCGGACGCGCCCGCGAAGGATCTACAGCGCCTGTTCGCCGATGTGGGATTGCTGGTCTTCACCCGCGACCTCGGCACCGATACCGCAGATGCCGGTACGGTCCTCTTACGGGACGCGACCGGCGTCTCAATCATCAACAGCGCGCAAAAGGTTGGACGGCGTCGGCTCGCCGCGGTGCACGAGTTCGGGCACTTCCTCGTCTGCGACGACTACTCGGTCGACTGGGGTGT
This sequence comes from Microbacterium sp., assembly GCF_047972865.1. Taxonomy (GTDB): domain Bacteria; phylum Actinomycetota; class Actinomycetes; order Actinomycetales; family Microbacteriaceae; genus Microbacterium. Next base: position 2,839 of record NZ_JBKEAY010000014.1, on the reverse strand, counting down.
GACCGCCGGGGGACAACAAACCGAAGGGTTGCTTGATCACTTTGCCCGCTCTTTCCTGCTCCCCGAGCGGGGATTGCGAGAGCTCTGGAGGCGGATGATGGTTGACGGTCTGCGTGCCGCGGCGATCGTCACGGCCAGCACGTTCCAGGTCGATATGGCCACGCTCGCTCGCCGGCTCAGCGATCTCGAGATGGTGACCGGGGCGCAAGCGGGTCAGATCCGTCAGTTCCGGACGTCCAGCGCTGACATGATCGAACACGATCTTTACCCGCACGATGACATGGCGGGGACGACCCAGCCTCGGGTGTTCCAGCAGGCGGTGCTGCGGTTGGTGCGAGATGAGCTGATCTCCGGGGCGCGTGCACTCGAGTTGCTATGGGGCACGATCGACGAGTCAGATTTGCCGGCGCCACACGTTGTCGCGGACGCCGACATCTGGCAGTTCGTTTCGTGACGGACCTTCCGCCGGGGCTTGTGTTCGACACCGGTCCTTTGCGGCACTTCGCGCTGCAGGGATGGCTCGGCGTACTCAAGTACCTCAGCCGTGACCATCAGGTGATTATCCCCGAGAGCGTCGAGGTCGAACTCAGGGAACAGTGCCGTACGGACTCCGCACTCAGGCTGGTGCTCGAAGCCGACTAGATCACGGTCGACCGCAGCACCGACCTGGCCTACCTCCAGGCGTTCGCCATCTTCGAGCGTGTGCTTGGCGCGAATGGTAGAAACAGGGGCGAGTGCGGCGTCTTGGCGCTGGGGTCGACTCGTGGCCATCAGCTCATCATCGACGACAGGGTGGCAAGAAATCACGCCCGGCGCGCGGGGCTGAAATGCCGCGGCACGCTCGCGCTGCTCTGCGACGCGATCCGCGAGAAGAAGCTCACCGTGACGATGGTGTCGGGCCTGGCCGATGACCTCTTGGCCGGCGCGTACCGGCTGCCGTTCGCAAGCGGTAGGTTCGCGCAGTGGGCCGATGAGAACGGACTCATCTAGGTGCGTGGGTCGGAACCTTCGGGTTAGCGCGCCGGGGTGAATCCGGTGGGCGGCGCGGGGTGCTGGGAGAATGGGTTCATGACGGCAGGCGGTGGCGAGGGCTTGTTCGAGGTCGATCCGGTTGCGTCGGGCGCGGCGCCTGGGCCGGTGGCTCCGGCTGGGGCGGCGAAGACGTTCCGGGGGTATGACCAGCAGCAGTCGTTCCTGCTCCCGCCGAGTCTGGATGACTGGCTGGCTGAGGATGACGAGGCCCGGTTCATTTCCGAGATCGTTGACGATGTGCTGGATCTGACCGCGGTGTATGCCTCGTATGAGTCGGCGTCGGGCGCGCCGCCGTATGACCCGCGGATGATGTTGAAGCTGCTGTTGTTCGCGTATGCGACTGGGGTGACCTCGTCTCGTGAGGTGCAGCGGCGGTGCCTGCGGGATATCGGCTTCCGGTGGTTGTCGGGTAACCAGGCACCGGATTATCGGTCGCTGGCGAGGTTCCGGCGTCGTCATCTTGAGGTGCTGCCGGGCCTGTTCGCGCAGGTGCTCGCGGTGTGCGCGCAGGCGGGGCTGGTCAGCTTGGGGCGGGTGGCACTGGATGGGACGAAGCTTTCCGCGAACGCGTCGAAGCACAAGGCGATGAGCTATGACCGGATCGTCCCGAAGATCGATCAGCTCCAAGCTGAGGTGGGCGCGCTGCTGGCCGAGGCGGAGCAGGTCGACCGGGCCGAGGATGAGCGGCACGGTGAGGACCGTCGCGGGGATGAGATCCCGCAGGAGCTCGCGCGTCGCCAGGGCCGGCTGGCGAAGCTGCGGGCAGCGAAAGAGCAGATCGAGCAGGACGCCGCCGAGAAGGCCGCCGCCGCGGCGCAGGAGATAGCCCGGAGCAAGGGCGAGGCCGCCGAAGATGCCGAGCGGGCTGCGGGCGAGGCCGCCGCGAATGCGGAGCCGAAGCCGAAGACGCAACGGAACTTCACCGATCCGCAGGCGCGGATCATGAAGACGAACCACGGATTCGAGTACGCGTTCAACGCGCAAGCCACCGTCGATGAGGACCATCAGATCGTGCTGGCGACCTCGGTTACCCAGCAGGCCACGGACGTGCAGCAGTTCGAGCCGATGATGACCCAGACCGCGGGCAGTCTCGCCGCGGCGGGCATCGGCCAGACCCCGGAGGTCGTGCTCGTGGACGCGGGGTACTGCTCGGAGACCAACCTGGCCGCAGCTTCGGCGATGCCGTCAACGGTGCTGATCGCGACCGGCAGGCAAAGACACGACGAGACCTTCCCCGTGGACGTCGCCGATGGCCTGCTCCCGCCAGGCGCAAGCCGCCGGGAGCAGATGGCGCACGCGCTGCGCACCAAGCAGGGCCGCGCCGACTACGCGCGCCGTAAAGCGATCGTGGAGCCGGTGTTCGGGCAGATGAAGACCCGCCAGAACGCTGGACGGCTCCGGCTGCGCGGACTGTCCGGCGCGCAGGGCGAATGGCTGCTCCACGCGCTCTGCCACAACCTCCGCAAGCTCCGAACCGCCACCGTCGCAGGGATCGCGCCCGCGTGATACCCCCGGCGGGGCCGCTTCTGGCCAGCCCGGGACTCCCGTGACCGCACTCACGGTGCTCCCGGCCCGTGGGACGCTGCCAACACGACCTCAGCCACCCAACGCTCGAACCGACGGGATGCTCAGCCCGGAACACTCTCCACAGCGCCAGTCACCGAGTTCCGACCCACGCACCTAGGCGCAATACGGTTGAATTAGGGGACGATTTGGACGGCTGTGATGCCGGCGGCGGTGGGTTGGGGCCAGTTGCGGTGGCGGGCGCGTTTGACGTGCCATCGGGTGTATTTGCGTTTGACGACGC
>NZ_JBKEAY010000005.1:0-25029 GCF_047972865.1 Microbacterium sp. | reverse complement strand
ACCGTCACTGAGAGTGACGGTGTGTCACCCCGTGTCGCGCACAGCGGGAACATGCAACCACAAGGGAAGCGAGGTCGCTGGGGCGCAGAACCGGGTCGGGAACTTCAACGCATAGAGATTTCGCCGCAGGGTCACGAATCCTGAACGAGCGGCGGCAGTCCGCTGCCGGCCCACCTCGCCGCTATGAGGAGAACCGAGCCCGAATCCGTCCCGGTGTCCATTCCGCTCGTCGTGCTCGACGTGCGCAAGGACGGCACCGTGGCCGTCACCGTCGACGGAAGTCCACTGCACCCGGAGCCGTTCGCGCCGCCGTGGCGGCGAGCCTCGTTCGGGCAGATCATCGACCGCGCCACGGATGACCGGACGACCCCGGCGCGCGTCGAGGTCCGCGAGGCAGACGGGACGACCTTCACCGACATCATCGCGGCCCAACGTCGCCGAGCACCCCACCCGACGCCCGAGCCTGAGGAACCGGCACCGCGGCCGGCGTTCCGCACCGTCGAAGCCGACGGGTTCGTTCCCGGGGAAGACGTGGCGGTCGCCGTCGTCACCGGACACACTGACGCGTCCGGCACCGGCACGGCCCGCGCCCTGATCGACCCGGACCGGCTCGGATCGGACCTTGCGGGCGGCGTCGTGGAGGTGATGCTGTTCGGCCGTATCTCCGGCACCACGATCATCCGGCGGCTGCCATGACCACTCAGGGCCGGCAAACCGGCTCGTTCGGTGATGAGCTGACCAACGCGGCCATCATCGGGCTCGTCGGCCTGTTCGGCGTCGCCTTGGTGCTCCGCGGCGCCGGGTCCGTCGCGGCATTCCTCACCGGCACGACCCAGCCCGCCGGTGGTCCCGGGTCCGGGATCGGTGTGCTGTTCGATCCGGGCGATCCCGCTGGCGCGCTGGACGCGCCCGGCCTGACCCCGGTCGTCTACTGGCTCGTCACGGGCCTCCTGCTCGCCGTGCTCGTCACCGGCGGCGTGTGGGTCTGGTCGCGGCTGCGCCGTCACACGCACCGCGTCGAGCAAGACCCGCGCCGGATGGCGGGTATCGCCACCCGGCATGAGGTCGCTGCCGCCGCATCGGAGAAGGCGCTGCTGCGTCGCGCCGGGAACCTCCGCCCGGGTTTGGACGGTCCACGGCCCCAAGATGTCGGCTACCGGCTCGGCGCTTCCAAGGGCGCGAGTGTGTGGGCGTCGGTGGAGGACTCGATCATGGTCATCGGTCCGCCCCGCTCCGGCAAGGGCCTGCATCTGGTGATCCCCGCGATCCTCGACGCTCCCGGCGCCGTCGTGGTGACCTCGACCAGGCCGGACAACCTCACCGCGACCCTGCGCGCCCGCAGCCGGATCGGCCCCGTCGCGATCTTCGACCCGCAGCATCTCGCTGAAGGCCTGCCCGCCGGGATGCGGTGGTCACCGATCCGGGGCTGTGAGTCCCCGCAGACCGCGATGATCCGCGCCACCGGGCTCGCCGCCGGAACCGGCCTCTCATCCGGCGGCGTCGACGGCGGCGGGTTCTGGGAGGGCAAGACCCGCGCCGCGCTGCAAGCGCTCCTGCACGCCGCCGCGATCGACCACCGCCCACCGGCCGAGCTGTTCCGCTGGACCCTCGACCCGACCGCAGCCGCCGACGCGGTGGCGATCCTGACCGCCTCGGCCCAGGCGGCGACCGGATGGGCCGAGTCCCTGGAAGCGATGATCGACTCCGACCCACGCACCCGCGACTCCATCTGGCAAGGCGTGTCCCTCGCCCTCGGATCGCTCGCCGACCCCAGGGTGCTCGATGCCGTCTCACCCGGCCCCGGTGAAGGATTCGACCCCGAGCACTTCATCCAGCACAAGGGCACCCTGTTCCTCCTGGCCACCGGGTCCGGCGCGGGGGCCAGCGCCGCGCTCGTCGCGGCGCTCGTGGAAGACCTCATCGAGACCGCCCGCCGTCTCGCCGCCCGATCGGCCGGCGCGCGGCTCGATCCGCCGATGCTGCTCGCGCTGGACGAGATCGCCAACCTCTCGCCCCTGCCGTCGCTGCCGACGCTGATGGCCGAAGGCGGCGGCTCGGGCATCACCACGATGCCTGTGCTCCAGTCGCTCGCGCAGGCCAGGGACAAGTGGAACGAGCACCAGGCCGGCGCGATCTGGGATGCCTCGATCGTCAAGGTCATCCTCGGCGGGGCGTCCAACAGCCGCGATCTGCAAGACCTCAGCGCCCTGGTCGGGGAACGCGACGAGTACACCGACTCCGTGACGCTGGGTGACCATGGCACCCGCTCCAACCAGCGCTCCGTCCGGCGTGTGCCGATCTTCCCGCCCGACCGCATCCGCCGGCTCCCGTTCGGCACCGGGATCGTGCTGCTGCGCTCCGCGCCCCCGATCGTCACCGACCTGCACCCGTGGCCCCAGCGCCCCGACGCCACCCAGCTCACCGCGGACCGTGCGCAGACAGAGGCCCTGCTGCGCCGCTCTGACATCTGAGCACACGCCCAGGCGTCTGCGCGCCCACCTGCCTGCCACAGCAAGCCCCGGCATGACCGGGGACCGCGAGAGCAGACAGGAGCACACCATGTCCGACGATCCCCGCGACGATGACGCCACCACGGGCGACCTGCCCGGCCTGGACCTGGACGATGACGGCGACGAGGGCTTCGAGGACCCGCTGATCGCCGAGCCTCCGCACCCGATCAACTGGAACCTGCTGAACGCCGACGATGCCGAGGTCGAGTGGCTGGAGCTGAACCGGTGGGTGGACTGGCTGCGGCACACCTACGGTCTGCCCGCCGCGGTGATCCCGCCCGCCTGGTACACCCACCCGGAGCTGTTGTGGGAGCTGTCCGCGCTGCACCTGCACTGGCTGTGCGCCTACGACCCCGAGCAGAACGGCTCCGCGCCGCTGGGCTGGCACCGCGACTTCGCCGACGCCCGCCAGCGGCTGCGCGAGTGGGTCGCCGCATCGGGCACGAAGCTCGACCACGACCGGCCCACCCGGCAGACCGTCTGGCCCGGTGAGGAACCCGCCGACCCGATCGAGGACGTGCCGATCATTGATCGCGACGCCGAGTTCGTCGAGTTCGTCATGGCCGACGTCCAGGCTCGCCGCGATGCCGAGGAAGCGTTCTACCGCACTCTCGACCCCGACACCGGAGAAGTGTCATGAGCGACGACGGAACCATGGTGGTGTCGCCGCTCATGCACAGCCGTGAGGTCGCGGCGTACTTGAAGGTCTCGGAGTCCACCCTGTCGCGGTGGCGGTCCGCGGGCACGGGGCCGCCGTTCCTGCGCCTCGGCGGGATCGCCCGGTACCGGCTCGATGCCGTGGACCGCTGGCTGGGCGAGCTGGAACACGACCATGCCCCGGAGAGCTGAGCCGCAGCCGACCGCCGAGCCCAAGCCGGTTCCGCCGATCGGGGTGAAGGTCTCCACGGACATGGAGCGCCGCTCCTACGGCATCCGCGCCCGCGCCCGGTGGACCGACCCGACCAGCAAGCGCCGGGTGATCCGCTCGGAGATCGTGCGGGACGAAGCAGCCGCGCACGCGTTCTTCGACCAGCTCCGCAACTCCTCGACCAAGGGCATGGACGTGTCCATGACGCTGCTGGAGTTCGTCACCTCCATCGGAGACCGGTGGGCGCGGCGCCTGGACCCGACCTCCACCGGCGAGACCTACGGCTACGGGCTGAAACTCCGGGTGCTGCCCGCGCTCGGGCACCTGCCGGTCACCCAGATCACCGCCGGCATCATCGACCGCACCATCGATGAGTGGGAACAGCGCCACGGCGCCTCGACCATCAAGAACACCATCGCCCCGCTCGTGCGGGTGCTCGATGAAGCCGTGCGGGACGGGCTGATCCAGATCAACCCCGCGAAGAACCGTGCCAAACGGAGCCTGAACCGCAACGCTTTCCGCGGCCAGGCGGCCGAACATGCCTCCCCGCGGGCGCACGCGATCCCGGACATGAAGACCCTCAACCGGCTCGCCAGGGCGTGCGGGAAAGTCCATCAGTCCTACAGCGACTTCGTGATGCTCGCCGCGCTGCTCGCGGCCCGGTCCTCGGAAGTGTCCGGATTGAAGGTCGGGGACGTCGACTTCGACAAGAACCTCGTGGTGATCCGCCGGCAGGTCTTCCCCGGCAAGGGCGGACTGGTCACCAAGCCGACCAAGAGCCGCAAAGAACGCCGCGTGCCGATCCTCGAACCGCTCCGGCCCGTGCTGGAACGCCTCACCAACGGCAAGGAGCCCGAAGACTCGCTACTGGTCGGCCCGAAGGGCGGCTACCTCACCACCGCGACCGTCCGCGACGCCACCAACTGGGACGGCATCGTCGCGAAACTCGGACTGCCCGACCTCACCCGACACGGGCTACGCCACACCGGGGCGACCTGGATGGCCGACGCCGGCATCCCGCTGCACGTCCTCCAAGACATCCTCGGCCACGCCTCAATGGAGACCACCCGCGGCTACCTGCACCCCGACGACCGCCACCTCGCCTCCGCCGCCGAGCAGGCCAACGCCTTCCTCTCCGCCGCCGGACAGCGCAAGCACGCCCGACGCAGCCCCGCGACCAGGGCCCTGTGATGCGCTCGCACCCCCGCGGGAGTGCTCCCGGAACGGTTCTGGTCCCCTTTTGGTCCCCTTATCCACAGGAAGCAGGCTCGAGGCGACCTGTTCGTCCACAGGCGGCCACCGGCGAGAGCGTCGGGGGGGACCAGAGGGGGACCACGGAAAACGACCCGCGAACATGAAGAAGCCCAGGCGAGAAACCTACTCTCACCTGGGCTTTTACGTCGGGCTGACAGGATTTGAACCTGCGACCCCCTGACCCCCAGTCAGGTGCGCTACCAAGCTGCGCCACAGCCCGTGGCATGGATTTTCAGTTGTTCTGGGCCGTCCGGGAGGGGTAAACCCCTTAACCCCCAGTCAAGTGCGCTACCAAGCTGCGCCACATCCCGTTGTTTAGTTTTCAGGTTGCCCCGCCTCGCTAACTCACCTGACCCCCAGTCAAGTACGGTACCAAGCTGCGCCACATCCCGGATGTCGTCTCGAGGACAACTCCCCTATCGTAGCCGCTCCGCGGGGGCGCTGCGAACCAGGAGCGCACTCACGTGCTTCTCGGCCGCGGCACCCGGCAATAGAGTCGCGTCATGAGCACCCCGACCCTCACCGCCGTCCTCGGTGACATCACGACCCAACGCGTCGACGCGGTCGTCAACGCCGCCAACACTGCCATGCGCGGCGGCGGCGGTGTCGATGGCGCAATCCACCGCGCGGGCGGCCCCGCGATCCTCGCCGACTGCATCCGCCGCTTTCCGCACGGACTCGCCACCGGGGATGCCGGATGGACCACCGGCGGCGACCTCCCTGCGCGCTGGGTCATCCAGGTCGTCGGACCCAACTACGCCGGCGGGCAACGCGACCGCGCGCTCCTCGCCTCCTGCTACCGCCGCGCCCTCGAGGTCGCCGACGAACTGCACGCCGCCTCGATCGCCTTCCCCCTCATCAGCGCCGGCGTGTACGCGTGGCCGAAGACCGACGCGGTGGATGCCGCCGTCACCACGCTGCGCGCCACCCCGACACACGTCCGCGACGTGCGCATCGTCGCCTTCGACGCCGCGACCCACCGGATGGTGGAAGACCGCCTCGCGCGCAAGGAACAGCCACGTACGATGGACCGGTGACCACCGGCCGGACCCTCGCATGACGGATGCCGTCCGCGCCGACGCCTGGCTCTGGGCGGTACGGGTCTACAAGACCCGCTCCGCCGCCACCACCGCATGCCGCGCCGGGCATGTACGCGTCAACGGCGAGAAGGCCAAGGCCGCGCAACCAGTGCGGATCGGCGACGAGCTGCGGGTACGGATCGCGGGATTCGACCGCATTCTCGTCGTACGGCAACTCCTCACCAAACGCGTGGGTGCTCCCATCGCCGCCGCTGCCGCCGATGACCGCACCCCGCCTCGCGAACCCGTGCCGCGCGTCGCCGTCCGTGACCGCGGCGCCGGGCGCCCCACAAAACGCGAACGCCGCGAGATCGACCGCCTCCGCGGCCGCGACTGACGGCCCGGCACGCGACAAGACCTACACCGACAACTGCTGCTGCACCCACTGCTGCAACTGCGGCGCCGGGTGCGCGCCGATCAGGCGGGCGGTCTCCTTCCCGTCCTGATACATCAACAGGGTCGGGATGCTGCTGATCGTGTGCCGTCGCGATACCCCCGGCGACTCGTCGGAGTTCACCTTCACGACCTTCAACCGCCCCGCGAACTCCCGCGACATCTGCTCCACGATCGGCGACACCATCCGGCACGGCCCGCACCACGGCGCCCACACGTCGACCAGCACCGGCAGCGAGCTCTCCTCCACGACCACCGCGAACGTCCGATCATCCGCGCTCACCTGCCACGGCAGGTCGGCGTGACACAACGCGCACCGCACCCGGCCGGACTGCGCGGCGCGCACCCGGTTCTTGGTCCCGCACGCAGGACACACCACCACAACGTTCCCGGCATCCTCCGCCATGTCGCCCTTCTCCTTCGCCTCGCTGCGTCCCGTCCTTCCCGGGCGGCCTCTCCGGCCGCGACTCTCAGCGGTCGCGGACTCCGCCGTCTCGCGGCAGCCACGACACAGACCTCACGACACCGCCCGCCGCGCGCACCCGGTCGGCGAGCCCCCGGTCGCTGGTCACGACGGTCACCGGATGCCCGGCATCCACCAACCCCACGGCGACATCCGCGATTGCGTCATCGCCGCTCGCGGGCGCGCGGGTCACCGTGAGTCCGGCGACATCGGATGCCGCGCGGGCCGCGCCCTCCAGCACCACATGCACCTCCGGGAACCACGTCCCGGTCGCGAGCCCCAGCGCATCGCCGGGCACACCCTGTGATCGCCACACGGCAAGACGCCCCAGCAGCCGCCCCGCCGCCCCGGCACGGTCACGCCACCACCCGTCCGGCACCGACCCGACCACGTTCGCCGCATCGACGACCACCGCCGGGCGCACCGGCAGCAGCCCCCGCAACGCGGGCCACGACGCGGCGAACCCCGGGTGCAACGGCAGGCCATCCACCTCGTCGCACGGCACCCACGCCAACTCCCGACTCTCCGGGTCGCTGATCACCGGGTCGAACGACTCGACGACATCGACCACGAGCGTGCTGTACGACCAGACACCGATGTCGAAAACGCTCATCATCCGCGGGCACACCGACGCCCCCGGAACTCCGGCCTCCTCCGCCGCTTCGCGCAGCGCAGCATCCACCGCGGACTCCTCCGCGTGACGTGCCCCGCCCGGCAGCCCCCACGTGTCGCCGAAGTGACTCCAGGTCGCGCGGTGCTGCAGCAGGATGCCGCGGGCCGGGTCGACCGCGAGCAGGCCCGCGGCACCGAATCGGCCCCAGTACCGCCGGCCGTCCGGCGCTTCCACCCACGCGTCGCCCGGGTCGCGCGGCCCGGTACGCGGCGGCGGAGTCGGTCGATCGGCGTCGGTCACCCTCCCAGCCTGTCACAGCCGTTCGCCTCGCACCCGCCCTGTCGCGCACATCGTCGCCGACCCGCGCGACACACGCCGCCGCGGTCAGCGGCTGCGACGCTCACGCACCCGCATGTTCACCACGATCGGCGTCCCCGCGAAACCGAACAGCTCCCGTAGCCGCCGTTGGATGAACCGACGGTACCCGGGATCGAGGAAACCGGTCGTGAACAGCACGAACGTCGGCGGCCGCGTGGACGCCTGCGTCCCGAACAGGATGCGCGGCTGCTTGCCCCCGCGCACCGGATGCGGATGCTCGGCGACCAGCTCGGCGAGGAACGCATTGAACTTCCCGGTCGGGATGCGCTGATCCCAGGAGGCCAGCGCCGTCTCCAACGCGGGCACGAGCTTGTCCAGGTGCCGCCCGGTGCGCGCCGACAGGTTGACCCGCGGCGCCCACGACACGTGGGCCAGGTCCTGCTCGATCTCGCGCTCCAGGTACCGGCGCCGGTCCTGGTTCTCCAGTTCGGGCGTGTTCAGCAGATCCCACTTGTTGAACGCGAGCACCAGAGCCCGCCCCGATTCGAGCACGAGATCGATGATGCGGATGTCCTGCTCACTGAGCGTCTCGCTCACATCGAGCACGACGACGGCGACCTCCGCCTTCTCCAGCGCCGCCGACGTGCGCAACGACGCGTAGAAATCGGCGCCCTGCTGCAGATGGACCCGGCGACGGATGCCGGCGGTGTCCACCAGCCGCCACATCTTGCCGCCGAGCTCGACCACCTCGTCGACCGGGTCACGAGTGGTGCCCGCGAGCTCGTTGACGACGACCCGCTCCTCCCCCGCCGCCTTGTTGAGCAGCGACGACTTGCCGACGTTGGGGCGGCCGAGGATCGCCACCCGCCGTGGCCCGTCGATCTCGCCCCCCGCGACAGCCGACACCTCCGGCAGCACGTTCACGACCTCGTCAAGCAGGTCCGCGACGCCGCGCCCGTGGATGGCCGAGACCGGATGCGGCTCCCCCAGGCCCAGGTTCCACAGCGCCGCCGCCTCCGGCTCCTGCCGGGTGTCGTCGACCTTGTTGGCGACCAGGAACACCGGCTTGTGCGCCTTGCGCAGCAGCCGCACGACCTGCTCGTCGGTCGCGGTGGCGCCCACGATCGCGTCGACGACGAACAACACGACGTCCGACAGGTCGATGGCGACCTCGGCCTGCGCCGCCACGGACCGGTCGATGCCCCGGGCGTCCGGTTCCCACCCGCCAGTGTCGACGAGCGTGAACCGCCGGTCCAGCCACTCCGCCTTGTACGTGACGCGATCCCGGGTCACCCCGGGAGTGTCCTCCACGACCGCCTCCCGGCGGCCGAGGATCCGGTTGACCAGCGCCGACTTGCCGACGTTCGGCCGGCCCACGATCGCGACCACCGGCAGCGCCGGCAGCACGTCCACCGGCTCACCCCCGGCGGTGAGCCCCGCCACCAGGTCGGCGTCGTCGTCTTCGAGCTCGTACTCCTCGAGCGAGGCGCGCAGCGCCGCGGCGCGCTGATCGGCGAGGTCGTCGTCGATCGCAGCGAGCTTTTCGGCCAGCCGATCGGACCCGCCGTCGTATTCTTCGTCGGCCGCGCTCACCGGCATCCCTGCTTTCGCTGTTCAGTATTCAGTCCGGCCGGTCGCCGGGCCGCCCACCCACCGCAGAAATCCACCGCGGATGCCGCCGCGCCCACACGGCCAGGCGGAATTCCGAACGGAGGCTGCGGCGCTCTCATGCGACGGTTCCCGTCGCGTCGGCGATGACGACGAGCACCGCGGCCACGGTCTCATCGACGTCGAGGTCGGTCGAGTCCACAACCGTGACACCCGGCGCCGCGGTGAGGAAGTCCACGACGGCGCTGTCCGAGCTGTCTCGTCGGTGCAGCGCGGCGGCGACCGCGGCCGCGTCGTGGCCGGTCAGCTCGGCGCTGCGACGGGCCGCGCGCACGTCCGGCGCGGCGGTCAGCAGAATCCGCACCGGCGCGTCGGGGGCGACCACCGTCGTGATGTCGCGGCCCTCGACCACGACCCCCGGCAGGCCTGACCCGGCCACCAGTCGGCGGAACAGCGCGTTGACCGACTCGCGGATCACCGGCACCCGGGCGACGCCGCTGACGGCATCCGACACGACCGGCTCCCGGATGGCGTCGGTCACGTCGTGATCGCCGACGCTCACCCAGTAGTCATCGGGGTCCAGTGAGATCGCATAGTCGAAGTCGCCGTTGGCGTCGATCACCGCGGCCGCGTCCGACGTGTCGGCCCCGTGCGCGAGCACGTGCCATGCCAGCGCGCGGTAGGCGGCGCCGGTATCGAGGTAGCCGTACCCGAGGCGGCGGGCGACCTGCTTCGACACGCTCGACTTTCCGCTGCCTGCGGGGCCGTCGATCGCGACGACGAGGGGGGTGGGTTCAGTCATTGGTGGTGCTCGCAATCTTCCAGCCCCGGGCTTCGAGGCCCTCGACCGCATGGCGGACGATACTCGGGACGACACTGATCTCGGCGAGACCGAACTGTGCTCCCGGCGAGTGCTCCAGACGCAGGTCCTCGACATTCACACCGAGGTCGCCGAGCTCGCCGAACAGCCTCCCGAGCTGGCCGGGGGTGTCGTCGACGATGACGACGAGAGGCTCGAACCGCCGGTTCTGTCCGTGTTTGCCGGGCAGCCGGTCCACGCCGTCATTGCCGCGGCGGATCGTGTCGGCCACGGCGCGCCGGGCCCCGGGCCGGTCCGGGTCGCGAAGCGCATCGGCGACGGCTCCCAGCTCGGCGGCGAGCGCATCGAGCACCTCCACGACCGGCGCCGCATTGGCGCCGAAGATCTGTACCCACATCTCCGGGGGGGATGCCGCGATGCGCGTCGTGTCACGCACACCCTGCCCGACCAGCCGCATCGCGTCGTCGGCGGCGTCGACGAACCGGCCCGCCAGCACGCTCGCCACCAACTGCGGTACGTGGGAGACCAGCGCGACGGAACGGTCGTGTTCTTCTGGGGTCATCTCGATCGGGGTCGCCCCGAGGTCGAGCGCGAGACCTTCCACGACGGCAAGGTCGGCGGTGGGCGTCTCCTCGTCTCGGCATACCACCCAAGGCCGCCCCACGAAGATGTCGGCGCGCGCCGAAATCGCCCCGCCGCGTTCGCGACCCGCCAACGGGTGCGACCCGATGTAGCGCGTCAGATCGACGCCGCGCGTCTGCAGGGAGCGCAGCGGGTCGAGCTTGACGCTGGCGACGTCGGTCACCACCGCATCAGGAAACGCGTGCAGTTCGCGTTCGATGACGTCCGCCGTCACGTCCGGCGGCACGGCGACCACGACCAGACCGGGCCGATCGTCGGCAGCCGCGGCACGGCCGGCGCCGTAGTCGATCGCAAGGCGCAGCTGCGCCGGGGATGCGTCGTCGAGCACGACGTCGACGCCGAGCCGACGCAACCCGTGCCCGATGCTCGAGCCGAGCAGTCCCGCCCCCACGATGCGCACGGTGCCGCGGGTGCGTGCCGCGCGGGCGCGCGCCGGGGCTGTCGGCGAAGTGGTCACGGTGTCTCCGGATCCGTATCCATGGGAGGGGACGGTCGGCGCGCGAGGGTGAGCAGCGCGCCGCGTTCCACTGTAGTCAATTCCCGTGCCGCCCCCGCCGGGAGTGTGCCCAGGTGCAGGGGCCCGAACTGCCGCCGCACCAGCTCGATCACGGGATGGCCGACCTCGGCCAACATCCGCCGCACGATGCGGTTGCGGCCGGAGTGCAGGGTGAGCTCGACCAGGCTGCTGCCGACGGAGGTGTCGAGCAGCCGCGCCTTGTCGGCGGCGATCGGACCGTCGTCGAGGTCCACGCCGGCACGGAGGCGTTGCACAGTCTGCGGCGCCACCGTGCCGCGCACCTTCGCGATGTAGATCTTGTCGACCCCGAACGACGGGTGCGCGAGCACGTGAGCGAGCTCGCCGTCGTTGGTGAGCACGAGCAGGCCGCTGGTCTCGGCATCCAGCCGCCCGACGTTGAACAGCCGTTCCGGCCACTCCCGGGTGTAGCGGCGCAGGTCGGGGCGGCCCTGCTCGTCGCGCATCGAGCTGACCACCCCGGTCGGCTTGTTGAGCATGACGTACCGCTTGCTGGCGTCCAGCTGGATCGCCGTCCCGTCGACGTCGACGATGTCGGTCTCGGGCCGGACGCGGGTGCCGAGCGCGGTCACCGTCACCCCGTTGACCCGCACCCGGCCGGCCACGATGAGCTGCTCGCACACCCGTCGCGAGGCGACGCCGGCGTTCGCGAGCACTTTCTGCAGGCGCACGCCCTCGGGTCCGTCGGTCACGGCAGCGTCTCCCCCGCGAACCCGTCCGCGCCGTCGTCGAGAAGCGGTGAGATGTGCGGCAACTCGTCGAGCGAGTTGATGCCGAGGTGCGTGAGGAGCGCGTCGGTCGTGCCGTAATTGACCGCTCCGGTGTCCGGATCGGTGAACTGCTCGGTGATGAGACCGCGCGCCACGAGCGTGCGCACGACCGAGTCGACGTTGACGGCCCGGATGGCGGCGACCTGACTGCGGGTCACCGGCTGCTTGTAGGCGATGACGGCGAGGGTCTCCAGGGCCGCCTGGGACAGCCGGGTGGGGGCCTGCGCGTTCATGAACTCCGAGACGAGGTCGTCGTGGTCCTCGCGCACGTACAGCCGCCAGCCGCCGCCGACTTCCCGCAGCTCGAACCCGCGACGCGGGCCGCCGGTCTCGCCGTCGTAGTCGGCGACCAGGCCCGCCACGGCCTGCCGCACCGCCGGCACCGGTGCACCGACCGCGGTGGCCAGGGCGACCAGGCTCTGCGGTTCGTCGACGACCAGCAGGATCGCCTCCAACTGGCGCGCGACGTCCACGGGCCGCCGGAGGGCGGGCGGTGCGGTCGGGTCATCGGTCATAGTCGGCTCCCAGGGTGGCGAGGTTCTCTTCCGACCACCGCTCGGCGGTCCAGCGCAGCGTGAGCTCGCCCAGCGGCTCCCACTGCTCGAACGAGAGGGCGTTGTGGCGGTACAGCTCGAGAACGGCGATGAAGCGCGCGACGACGACGCCCGGCTGCGAGGCCCCCGCGACGAGCTCCCGGAAGGTGAGCTGGGTCGCGTCGCGCAGCATCGTCACGACCACCGCCGCCTGCTCGCGGATCGACACGAGCGGCGCGTGCAGGTGGTCGAGTCCGACGTGCGGAATCTCTTTCGGTGCGAACGCGAGCGTCGCCAGTGCCGCGAAGTCGTCGGCCGACAGCGTCCAGATCAGCTCCGGCACCGCGTTGCGGTACTTCTCGTCGAGGCGCACGGCGCGCGCGTGCCGACGGTCTTCGCGCACGAGGCACCGACCGAACCAGGCCGAGACCTCCTTGAACGCACGGTATTGCAGCAGCCGTGCGAACAACAGGTCGCGTGCTTCCAGCAGCGCGACCGACTCGGCGTCGACCAGTTCCCCCTGCGGCAGCAGCCCCGCGACCTTCATGTCGAGCAGGGTCGCAGCGACCACCAGGAACTCCGAGGCCTGTTCCAGCTCCTCTTCGTTCGACAGTCCGTGCAGGTAGGAGATGAACTCGTCGGTGACCCGGCTCAGCGAGATCTCGGTGATGTCCAGCTCATGCTTGGACAGCAGCGTCAGCAGCAGGTCGAAGGGGCCGTCGAACACGGCCAGCGAGACTCGGAACCCTTCCGCGCCGGGAGCAGGCGGCTCGGTGGCGGATGGCTCGTCAGGCGACGGCGCCACGGGCCACGAGCTCTCGCGCGAGCCGCAGATAGGCCTGCGCGGCCGCGTGCTCGGGGGCGTACTTGGTGATCGGGATGCCGGCGACCGACGCATCCGGGAACTTCACGGTGCGGCCGATCACGGTCTCTAGCACGTCGTCGCCGAACGCCTCGACGACGCGTTCGAGCACTTCACGCGAGTGCAGCGTGCGCGGATCGTACATCGTGGCGAGCACGCCGTCCAGCGTGATCGACGGGTTGAGGCGATCGCGCACCTTGTCGATCGTCTCGATCAGCAAAGCGACGCCCCGAAGCGCGAAGAACTCGCACTCCAGCGGAATCAGCACGCCGTGGCTGGCGGTGAGCGCGTTGACGGTGAGCAGCCCCAGCGAGGGCTGGCAGTCGATGAGGATCACGTCGTACTCGGACGAGACCCGGCGCAGAACCCGGGCCAGGATCATCTCCCGCGCCACCTCGTTGACCAGGTGCACCTCGGCGGCGGACAGGTCGATGTTGGCGGGGATGACGTCGAGGCCGTCGATCTGCGACGACACCAGCACGTCGTGCAGGTCGCGCTTGGCGTCCAGCAGCAGGTCGTACACGGTGGGGCCCTCGTGCGTCTGGATGCCCAGTCCCGCCGACAGCGCTCCCTGCGGGTCGAAGTCGACGGCCAGCACGCGGCGACCGTACGAGGCGAGGGCCGCGGCCAGGTTGATGGTCGTGGTCGTCTTGCCGACGCCACCCTTCTGGTTGCACAGCGCGATGATGCGCGCCGGTCCGTGGCCGTCCAGGGGCGGCGGGGTCGCAAAACCTTGGTAGGGACGACCGGTCGGCCCGATCGGCGTATCGTCCGTGGGGGCTTTCCTGGTCCCCCGCGTCTTCTCCGTCACCTACAGTCCTGCTTTCTGGGTTGCATGCCCTCTGATTCTGTCACAGCACGCGCCGAGAACCGGGGAACACGAGCCGGTACCCGCCGATCCCGGTCGGGTCGGTCGGGCGGCTCACCGGGCCCGGGGGTGGCTGGTCAGGTAGACGTCGCGGAGCGCATCGACGGTGACGTGGGTGTAGATCTGCGTCGTGGCCACCGAGGCGTGCCCGAGCAGTTCCTGCACCACCCGCACATCGGCACCGCCCTGCAGCAGGTGCGTCGCGAACGAGTGACGCAGGGTGTGCGGCGAGACATGCACGGTGAGGCGGGCGCGCTCGGCGGCGCGCTGGATGATCAGCCACGCGCTCTGCCGGGACAGCGGTGCGCCGCGGGCCCCGAGGAACAGGCGCGGGGTGGCGCGCCCGCGTGCGGCCAGCTCCGGGCGCACGCGCGCCAGATAGGCGCCGACGGCGGCCTGGGCGTACGAGCCGACCGGCACGATGCGCTCTTTGGATCCTTTGCCGCGCACACGCACCACGTCGCCGTGACCGAGGTCGTCGACATCCAGGTTCACCACTTCCGAGATGCGGGCGCCCGTCGCGTAGAGCAGTTCCAGCAGTGCGCGGTCGCGCAACCGCAACGGGTCGGTGGGCACCGCCGCATCCCCCGGTTCCGGACCGGCCGCGTCGAGCAGTGCCGCGACCTGATCGATCGTCAGCGCCTTCGGCAGCTTCTGCGCCGCCTTGGGGGGCCGGAGCTTGCCGGTGGGGTCGTCGGAGGTGATGCCCTCGCGCATCAGGAACCGGTGCAGTCCCCGCACCGACGACTGCAACCGGGCCAGCGAGCTGGCCGCCGGGGCAGGCTCCGATGCCGTACGCTCCTGGGCGAACTGCGATACGACCGCGGGGGTGACCGTCTCCGCTGCGAGGATGTCGTGCGCGGCCAACCACGCGGCGTACCCGGCCAGGTCGCGCCGATAGGCGGCGACGGTGTGATCGGACAGCCCGCGCTCGATCGTGATGTGCCGCAGGTAGGCGTCCACGGCACGGTCAAGGTTCACGCGTCGTCCGCGCCGATCGTGCGGGAGCGGCGCGACCACGGGGCGTCGGGGGGTGCCAGCGTGGACCAGCCGCGGGCGCGCGCGGTGAACGCGGCGAGGGCCCCCACCACCAGCGACGGATTCTGCAGCCGTCGGTCGAGGACGGCGTCGACGACCTCGTCCAGAGCCACCCACCGCACTTCGATGTCGGCTTCCTCGTCGGTGCGGGCGAAGATCTCGTGCGATGCGCGCAACCCGCGGGCCAGGTAGATGCGGATGGCTTCGTCACTGCCGCCCGGGGTCGTGTAGAACTCCGACAGCACCGCCCACCGGTCGGCGACGAGATCGGCTTCCTCCGCCAGCTCCCGCTGCGCCGCCCCGAGCGCGTCCTCATCGGCGACGTCGAGCAGGCCGGCCGGGATCTCCCAGTCGCGGGCGCGCACCGGGTGCCGGTACTGCTTGATCAGCAGCATCCGGTCGTCGTCGTCGAGCGCGAGCACGGCGACGGCCCCGGTGTGGTCCATGTACTCGCGCACGATGGTCTGGTCGCCGTACTGCACCCGGTCACGGCGGATGTTCCACACCCGGCCGCGGAACACGGTCTCGCTGTCGAGGACCGCCGCGGCGGTGAGCTCGTCGGTCAGGGGCGCGTCAGTCATTGTCGACGTCGAACAGCTCGCTGGCGCGGTGGCGGTCGAGGGACGCGGCGACCAGACCCCGGAACAACGGGTTCGCCTCGGTGGGGCGCGAGCGCAGTTCGGGGTGGGCCTGGGTCGCGATGTAGAACGGGTGCACGTCGCGCGGCAGTTCGACGTACTCGACGAGGTCGCGCTCGGGCGAGACCCCCGAGAACACCAGGCCCGCGCGGGCGATCTGCTCACGGTAGCGGTTGTTGACCTCGTAGCGGTGGCGGTGGCGCTCCGACGCGTGCGTCGACTCGTACAAGTCAGCGGCGAGCGAACCGTCGGCCAGTTCGGCGGCCATGAGGCCCAGCCGCATGGTCCCGCCGAGGTCTCCGCCGGCGATGATGTCGACCTGTTCGGCCATCGTCGCGATCACCGGGTGCGGGGTGTCCGGGTCGAACTCGGTCGAGGATGCGCCGTCGAGCCCGGCCACCGTGCGGGCGTACTCGATCACCATGCACTGCAACCCGAGGCAGATGCCGAGCGTGGGGATGCCCTGTTCACGGGCGAACCGCAGCGCCCCCAGCTTTCCTTCGATGCCGCGGATGCCGAACCCGCCGGGCACCACGATCCCGTCCACCGCGCCGAGGGCCTTCGCGGCCCCTCCCGCCGTCTCGCACAGGTCGGACGAGATCCACACCACGTTCACCTTCGTCTCCTGCGCGAATCCGCCGGCTTTGAGCGCCTCGGTCACCGACAGGTACGCGTCGGGCAGGTCGATGTACTTGCCCACCAGGCCGATCGTGACCTCGTGCTTGGGGTTGTGCACGGCTCGGAGCACCGAGGTCCAGCGCGTCCAGTCGACGTCGTTCGCGTGGCTGAGGCCGAGAGCGCTGACGATGTAGGCGTCCAGGCCCTGATCGTGCAGCATCGTGGGGATGTCGTAGATGCTCGGCACGTCCACCGCGTTGACGACGGCATCCTCGTCGACGTCACACATGAGCGCGATCTTGCGTTCGTTGGCGTCGGTGACGGGGCGGTCGCTGCGCAGCACGAGCGCGTCGGGCTGGATGCCGATGGAGCGCAGCGCGGCGACCGAATGCTGGGTGGGCTTGGTCTTCTGCTCGCCCGACGCTCCCATGAACGGCACCAGCGAGACGTGCACGAAGAACACGTTCCCGCGGCCGAGTTCGTGGCGGAGCTGGCGGGCCGATTCGATGAACGGCTGCGATTCGATGTCACCGACGGTGCCGCCGATCTCGGTGATGATGGCGTCGGGTTTGGGTGACTCGTCGGCCTGCAGCCGCATCCGGCGCTTGATCTCGTCGGTGATGTGCGGGATGACCTGCACGGTGTCACCGAGGTATTCACCGCGGCGTTCCTTGGCGATCACCTCGGAGTACACCTGACCGGTCGTGACGTTGGCCGCCTGACTGAGCTCGATGTCGAGGAAGCGCTCGTAGTGACCGATATCGAGGTCGGTTTCGGCCCCGTCATCGGTGACGAACACCTCGCCGTGCTGGAACGGGTTCATCGTCCCGGGATCGACATTCAGGTAGGGGTCGAGCTTCTGCATCACCACGCGCAGTCCGCGCGCGGTGAGGAGGTTCCCCAGACTCGCGGCCGTCAGGCCCTTCCCCAACGACGAAACGACACCTCCGGTCACGAAGATATGCCGGGTGGTGCCGTTCGAAATGTTCCCCGCGTCAGAAGTGTCCGTCACGGGCTTTCATCCTATCAGCCGCGAACGGGAGCGCGTTCGCACCGGCGCGTCCCGGAGCGCGCCTACCGGTCCGCGGCGCCGAGCGCGAGGAGCTCGCGGGCGTGCACGAGCGCGGCGTCGGAGTCGGCCAGGCCCGACAGCAGCCGCGCCATCTCGGCCTCGCGTTGCGGGCCGGCCAACGCCCGGACGTCGGATGCCGTGACCGACCCGTCACTGGCTTTCACCACGGAGAGGTGGTTGCCGGCGAACGCCGCCACCTGTGCAAGGTGGGTCACCGCGATGACCTGGCTGGTCCGGGCCAGCCGGGCCAGGCGCCGCCCCACCTCGATCGCCGCGGCACCGCCGATGCCGGCATCCACCTCGTCGAACACGAAGGTCGGCACCGGGTCGACCGCCGCGATCACCACCTCGATCGCGAGCATCACCCGGCTGAGCTCCCCACCCGAGGCGCCCTTGGCGACGGACCTCGGCTCCGCGCCGGGATGCGGCGCCAGCAGGACGGTGACCTCGTCGCGGCCCGTCGCCGACGGCGGTGCGGGTGCGACGGTCACGATCAGGCGCGCTTCCGGGAGCGCGAGCGCGTGCAATTCGGCGGTGACGGCGTCCGCCAGGCGGCCGGCGGCGTCGGTGCGCGCCGCGGTGAGGGCGACGGCGGCGGCGTCGACGGCAACCGACGCCGCCTCCTCGTCGGCGCGCAGCCGCTCCAGCTGTTCGTCGTCGGCATCCAACTCCATCAGCCGCGCCGAGCCGGTGGCGAGGAGGTCGATGGCCGCGTCGACGGAGCCGTGGTCGCGCGCCAGCGCGTTCAGCTGCGCGAGCCGCTCCTGAACCGAGGCCAGCTCCTGCGGTCCGCCCTCGTCGAGGTCGGCGACGTAGCCGGACAGGTCGCCGGCGACCTCAGCCACGCGGTAGCCGACGTCCTCGAGCTGCGCGGCCAGGGCCGTCAGTGCCTCGTCGTCGCCGGCACGCTCCAGAATCCGGCGCGCCTCGGACAGCATCGTCCCCACGTCGGGCTGGTCAGCGTCGCTGGACAGCGCCGCGTGCGCCGTAGCCGCGGCGAGGCGCAGCTGCTCGGCGTTGGCCAACCGGTCGGCCCGCTGCGCCAGCTCTTCGCGCTCGCCCCGCTGCGGATCGATCTGCTCGATTTCGGCGATCCGTGCCCGCAACTGCTCGGCTTCGTCGGCGCGCTCCTGGCGCGCGGCGCTCAGGCGTCCCCGCTCGGCGGTCACGCGTCGCCACCGCTCGAATGCGTCGCCGTAGCGCCGGCGTGCTGCCGCGAGCGGGGCGCCGCCGTACCGGTCCACGGCGTCGCGCTGGGCCGCGGCGGTGCGCAGGCGAAGCTGCTCGGACTGCCCGTGGACGACGACGAGCTCATCGGCCAGGTCGGCGAGCACCCCGGCGGGAGCGCCGCGCCCGCCGACGGTCGCGCGGCTGCGGCCTTCCCGCGAAATCGTGCGGCCCACGTAGAGCTCCGCGCGGTCGTCGCCTGCGGCCTCCAGCTCGCCGCCCGCCTCACGCACCCGATCGGCGACCGCGCCCCGGTCGGGCACCAGCCACACGCCGGACACGGACGCGTGGTCGGCACCGGAGCGCACCGCTCCCGAATCGGCACGGTGACCCAGCAGCAGTCCGAGCCCGGTAACGACCATGGTCTTGCCCGCGCCGGTCTCGCCGGTGATCGCGGTGAAGCCGGGACCGATCGGCAGAGTCGCCTCCGCGATCACGCCGAGGTCGCGCAGCTCGATCTGTTCGATCATGCGGTCACCGGACCGCGCCACCCGTCCACGGGCAGGCGGAACTTCCGCACGAGCCGGTCGGTGAACGCCGCCGGATGCAGGCGAGCCAAGCGCACCGGCTGCTCCGACCGCCGCACATCCACGCGGGCCCCGGCGGGGAGGTCGTGCGATCGACGACCGTCGCACCAGAGGATGCCGATGTCGCTGGTGCGGGTGAGCACCTCGACGGCGACCGAGGCCTCCGGACCGATCACCAGCGGCCGGGCGAACAGGGCGTGCGCCGACAGCGGCACGACCGCGATCGCCTCCACCGTCGGCCAGATCACCGGGCCTCCCCCCGAGAAGCTGTACGCCGTGGAGCCGGTCGGCGTCGAGATCACCACGCCGTCGCACCCGAAGGTCGACAGCGGTCGGCCGTCGATCTCCATGACGACCTCCAGCATGCGCTGACGCGACGCCTTCTCCACCGTCGCTTCGTTGAGCGCCCAGGTCTCGTAGACGAGCGCATCGGATGCGTCGGTGACCCGCACCGCGAGCGCCATCCGCTCCTCCACGCGGTAGTCGCGAGCCACGACCCGCGCGATCGCATCGTCGAGCACGTCGGCTTCGATCTCGGCGAGAAAGCCGACGTGGCCCATGTTGATCCCGAGAACCGGTGCCGTGCCGCCGCGCACCAGTTCCGCGGCGCGCAGGATCGTGCCGTCGCCACCGAGCACGATCGCCAGCTCGACCTCGTCGACGGCGATGTCCTGCCCGAGGGCTCCCACCCGTTCGGGATGACCGAGCGCGGCGTACAGCTCGGCGTCGTCGGCGGCGAGCACGGCGCGCAGCCGCGCGGTCTCCAGGGCCGCGATGACGCGCGCGGCCGCGGCCACGGTGTCCTCACGGTGGGCGTGAGCAACCACCAGGACGTTGCGTGGAGCGTTCATCGGGGTCCCGCCAGTCGGTTCACGGTGTGCACCCATTCTGTCGGCTCATCGCCCGGCACGGAAACGGCGCCGCCGGGGTCCGTGCGGCGACGCAGGTGCACCAGGTATTCCGCGTTGCCGTGGGTGCCCTCCAGGGGCGAGGCGATCAATCCCCGCACCGCGAACCCGGACCGCTCCGCCGCGTGCAGCACGTCGATGACAGCCGACGCGCGCAGCGCCGCATCGATGACGACGCCGCCGCGCACACCGGTGCGACCGACCTCGAACTGCGGCTTGATCAACGCGACCACATCGCTCTCGTCGGCGGCGACGGCGGCAACAGCCGGCCAGACCAGGGCGAGAGAGATGAACGACAGATCCGCCGTCACGAGGGACGGCGGCGCATCTATTCCACTCTCGGCATACAGCGACGCTCGGCTCATGTGGCGGACGTTGTACCCCTCGACGAGGCGCACTCCGGGGTCTTCGGCGACCACCGGTGAGAGCTGCCCGTGCCCGACATCGACGGCTGCCACGGTGGCGGCCCCTCGCGCGCGCAGCACCTGCGTGACCCCGCCCGTCGAGGCGCCGAGATCGAGACAGACCCGCCCGGAGGGATCGACTGCGAAGGCGTCGAGAGCGGCGACGAGCTTGTGCGCGGCCCGGCTCACGTACGCGTCGACACCCGTGACCCGGATGTCCGCGGCGTCGTCGACCTGGGCGGCGAGTTTGACCGCCACGTTCCCGTCCACGGTGACGTTTCCGGCCTGGATGAGGTGCGCCGCCTGGGTGCGTGACCGCGCGAGGCCTCGTGCAGCGAGCGCGGCGTCCAGCCTCACGACCCGGGAGTCAGGTCACGCGGGCCGGATTCGAGCCGGCGCGCGAGGTGGTCGTGCAGGCCCGCGTACGCGTTCGCCCGCTCGGCGAGCGGTTGCTCCTCGATCACCTCGAGCGCGGACATCAGATCCTCGCGGCGGGCGTCCGCCTCATCGGTCGACATGACCTCCACGATACGCGCAGACGGCCCCGGAAGGCTGCTCGCCACCCCTCCCCGCCGACGCAGACGGCCTCACAGCGAACTCACCGCCGAGTACGTCGGCCACACCCTCGACCTGCACGACGACGTGCCAACCGGTCGCGTCGGCTGGCACTGCTCGCGGCGTGTCACAGAGGAATGAACGGCAGCTGAGGGATTCAAGTCCTACGGGGACGATGCGGGCAGGACAGCGGGCATTGAAACGTGCGCCCGCCACTCGCCCACGGCCTCGAGATCTGTTGTCAACAGCGCAGAGACACCCAGATCAGCGAAAGACGCCGTGGGGACATAGCGTTGTAGGTAGTCGCCAGCGGCCGTGATGCAAAAGAGCAGCGCCTGCAACGAATCAGCGCCGTGTACGTCGAGCGAGGCTGTCGCCGCGCGGTTCTCGTCGAGAAACTGGTAACCGAACGAAGCCGAATCGCCACCACCACCGAGAATCTGGAGAGTCAGGTCCCCGCTATCGGTCTGGAACACTCGGCTGGCTACGATCTGGCGCTTGCGGTCAACCACTTGCGCCTGCCAGACATCCAGCGTGACGAGCCATGTTCGCGGCGGGACAGATTGCCGCCGCTTGCAGGGGGCGCAACCGCGAGCAGGCTTTGGCGCCGGCATTCATCTGGCGGTCACATGACGCCTTCGTATGCATCGGTAGAATCCAACCGGTCTGCGCTGACGCGCTCACCGAGAGGACCGTCACCGATGGTGCTGCAGGAGCGACTGGAAGGATGTCGACCGCGTCTCCCATCGCCGTCCCGGATCCACCCAGAGCAAGAGTGGCGACAAGTGGTGCTGCCGCGAGGATTGTCGTGAAGGACATGAGAGCACACCGTTCATGTACGGGTTCGATGTACGGGTTCGATAGATTTACGCTACTGAGCAGCATCAGAGGGTGTCTGTAGACCGTTTGGAGGACGGGGCAGCGATTGGAGTTCGTGTTCTCCGATCGCGGTGCGAGTAGCCAGCAACGGGCACGAACCTCACCGCGCCGACGACGCCCGCAGGCGAAGCCGCCGAGATCCACGCCACTCTCTACCCGTGACCGTTACGCACCAAAGTGACGACGATCCAGGCCCGACGGTTCGTGGGCCAGAGCACATCGTGAGCGCCAGCCTTTGCCCCGTCGGCACCGCTGCCTACACGCGCACTGCGCCCGATGGCAGGCGGCGCGAGCCAGCGATCACGCGGCCATCGTGGGCCGCCTGTTCGGCAGGACGCGCTCGGCCTTCACCTCGGACAACCCGTGCCGAACGCTGTCCCTCGGCCGGTCTTTCACCTCACGCCGGGGAAGGACCGGCCGAATAGACGGGGCCGCACGTCGCCGACCCATGCCCGGGTGTTCGACCGCCTCGGGGCCCATCGACGACCGGGCCGTCACGGACGGTCGAACGGGTCCGCGTACAGCCGATCGGGCACACGGAACCCGTAGATCGCGCGACCGGTGGCCCAGATCGCCGCCGCACCGGCCCGCACCAGGTCGACGGGTCGATCGCCTTCGGCGAGGATCCGCACATCCGCGCCGTCGATACGCACCGACGCCGAGCCGACGGTCGTGACGTCGCCCTTGGTGACGACCGCCGGATACGGCTGCTCCAGCTCGCGCAGATCGCCCAGGATGTAGGTGGGGCGGGCCGTCGTCGGCGCCGCGAGCACATGCTTGGGCCGGTCGATACCGGTCAGGACGAGCGCGGACTCGATGCCCGCCGCCTGCGCCCCCGCAATATCTGTGTCGAGCCGGTCGCCCAGGAAGAGGGCGCGCCGCGCGCCGAATCGCGCCAGCGCCTCTTCAAAGATGGGGGTCTCGGGCTTGCCCGCCACGGTCGCGAGCCGTCCCACCGCCGTGTGCACCGCGGAGACGAGGGTCCCGTTCCCGGGCGCGACGCCACGCCCCTGCGGAATGGTCCAGTCCGTGTTCGTGGCGATCCACGGGATGCCACCCTCACCCTCAGGCGCCGCAAGCGCGTACGCCGCCTCGGCGAGATGCGTCCACCCCACCTCGGGAGCGAAACCCTGCACGACCGCCGCCGGCGCGTCATCGGCGCTGCGTGTCACACGGAACCCTGCCTTCTCGACCTCGAACACCAGCCCGTCACCGCCGACCACGAGCACCGTCGCCCCAGCGGGGATCCGCTCACGCAACAACCGCATCGCGGCCTGTGGGCTGGTCACAACATCTTCGGGAGCCGTCCCCGTCAAACCGAGCTCGCGAAGGTGCTCGGCCACCACGGCGTCACGGCGCGACGCGTTGTTGGTGATGTACCCGAGCCGTCGAGTCTGCCCGGCGCGATTGAGACTGTCGATCGCGTGCGGGCGCGGACCTGCGCCGGCATACACCACGCCATCGAGGTCGGCGAGAACCGTGTCCACTCCGTCGAGCGGTGCCATCGAGCGCCGCCGCATTCTCATCGGCCCTCGCCATCCCGGCCGGTGTCGGCGTCGTCGACAATCTCGGACTCCTCGATGGCGACCGTTTCGTGTTCGCCGGGATCGATGGTCTCATCTGCGGCGTCCGCGCGGCGGCGCCACAGTGCGGCCTCCTCGTCACGACCGAGCTCCTCGAGCACCGCGGCCCGCGCGGCGAAAAGATCACCGCTCCATGAGAACGCCCGGTCGGGATCCAGTTCTGGGATATCCAGCTCCAACAGCGCGCGGTCCGGTTGACCGAGATCGAGACGCGCCCCGGACATCGCGATCGCCAGGTGCACCCGCACCGCGGTCGGGAGCGTGACCCGATCCACCGCGCGCGCTTCCTCCAGCGCGCGATCAGGGCGACCGACACCGCGTTCGCTGTCCACGATAAGCGCGATCTGGTCGTTCCGGCCCGAGATACGGCGATAGGTGCGCAGCTCGCGCAACGCGAGACCGAAGTCGCCGGTCGCGTAGGCGGTGATCCCCACCGTCTCCCGGACGACGGCCACCCGGCCCGCACGCCGCGACGCCGCCAGGGCGTGCTCGTGCGCGAGACCCGGATCGTCGTCGATCAGACGCGAGGCCATCACGAGATGGCGCGCCACCTGGTCCGCGTTCTCCTTGCTCAGTGTCTTCAACTCATTGCGCGCCGCCCCGGGAAGGTCCCGCGCCGTGACCTCCGCAGGCACATCCGGGCCCTGAGCCGCCCGACGTTCTGACGACTGAGGCGGGCGCGATGGCCGGCGCTCCGTCCGGCCTGCCGCGCCCCCGGTACGGCCGCGGTCGCTGCCCGCCCGGCCGCTACTGCCCGCACCTTGCGATCGCCGCCCCGCAGACCGATACGGACGCCGCTCATCCCACACGCGGCCGGGCTCTGCGGACCAGGCACGCTTGCCGTCACGACTCCGGAACGACTTGTCAGCGCCGGCACCGCGCGGTTTGCTGTCCCGACGGGCAAACGCATCACCGCCACGGCGCTCCGAGAAGGAACGATCGCCGCGAGGGGCGCGGCTCGGCCGCGCGTTGCCGGTGTCCGACGCCTCACGCCGTCGGTCGGGATCGCCCCGTCCCCGCTCGGGACGGGACCCGGACCCCTGCCGCGGGCGGCGCTCCTCACCTGAACCTTCCACGTCGCTCACCACAGCATCCTTCCACGACCCGTTAACGAGAAATGGCCACCCAGCACTGGGTGGCCATTTCACGAAAGAAGTCCGGCGGTGTCCTACTCTCCCACAGGGTCCCCCCTGCAGTACCATCGGCGCAGAGAGGCTTAGCTTCCGGGTTCGGAATGGGACCGGGCGTTTCCCTCTCGCTATGGCCGCCGAAACACTATTGATGTTTCAGTCTGCACAACAAAAGTCATTGTCGTGCGGTTCCCGACCGTACATCGAGAACCACTCAGTGGACGCAAGCATCTTCAGAACGAAGGTGTTATCAAGTCATCGGCTTATTAGTACCGGTCAGCTCCACGTGTTACCACGCTTCCACATCCGGCCTA
>NZ_JBKEAY010000154.1:0-7473 GCF_047972865.1 Microbacterium sp. | reverse complement strand
CCTGGACGGC
Source organism: Microbacterium sp. (assembly GCF_047972865.1). Lineage (GTDB taxonomy): Bacteria > Actinomycetota > Actinomycetes > Actinomycetales > Microbacteriaceae > Microbacterium. Next base: position 7,463 of record NZ_JBKEAY010000154.1, on the reverse strand, counting down.
ATGGGGGAGAGCACCGCACCTGCACGTCCCACGGCCCTGCGACGTCGGCTACTGGTCGTCGCCGCGGTCGTCGTGGTGTTCATCGCGCTGGTCATCGTGGCGCAGCTCATCCCGCAGTCCCCGACGGTGTCGGCGCCGGCATCGACGGCGAACCCCACCGCGACCACCGAGGCACAACCCGCGACCGAGTTGCCGATCGTCCGTCGCCAAGAGGGCGACCCGGCCGCCGTGGGCGCCGTCGATGCCCCGGTCGTCCTCGTGATGTGGACCGACATGCGCTGCCCGTTCTGCGCCGTGTTCAGCCGCGAGACCCTGCCCGCCCTCACCCAGGAGTACATCGACTCCGGGCAGGTGCGCCTCGAGGTGCACACCGTCGCCTTCTTCGGTGAGCAGTCGGCGGATGCCGCCGTCGCGGCGCTCGCGGCAGGCGACCAGGGCCGCTACTTCGAGTTCTTGCACACCGTGTACGACGCGGCGCCCGACGACGCCCGCGCCGAGCTGCCGCGTGACGTCCTCATCGCGTTCGCAGAGCAGGCCGGCGTCCCCGACATCGCCCGCTTCACCGCGGCCCTCGACGAACCCGCCCTGATGCAGTCGGTGCAGGCGACCACCGCCACCGCGCAGCAGATCGGGGTCGGCAGCGTACCGTTCTTCGTCGTCGGCGAAACGGCGCTGGCGGGAGCGCAGCCCGTGGATGTGTTCCGCAGCTTCCTCGACTCCGCCCTCCCCGGCGCCGGCTGATCCGGTGTTCGATCTCGGCCTGCTCGGCGCCTTCCTCGGCGGGGTATTCACGCTGCTCAGCCCGTGCTCGGTCATGCTGCTGCCGGCGTTCTTCTCGTACGCCTTCGCGTCACCCGGGGCGCTCATCCAGCGCACCGGGGTGTTCTACCTCGGCCTCATCACGACCCTCGTTCCGATGGGGGTGCTGGCGGGCACCCTCGGCGCATTCGTGCAACTGCACCGCACCGAGTTCGTGACCGTCGCCGCATGGATCGTGATCGTCGCCGGTGCCGTGCTCCTGGTCGGCATCCCCATCCCCGGACTGTCCCGCTCACGGGGCGCCAACGGCACCTCGATCGCCGCCGTCTACGCCCTCGGCAACGTGTACGGGTTGGCCGGAGTGTGTGCCGGCCCGCTGCTGGGCGCCGTGCTCACCTACGCCGCCGTCGGCGGCAGCGCCGCGTACGGCGGCATCCTGCTGTTCGTCTTCGCCGCGGGCATGGCGGTGCCGCTGCTGCTGCTGGCGTTGCTGTGGGGGCGGATGCCGTTCGTGCGGCGCCTCGTTCGCCCACGCGAGCTCGTCATCGGCAGGTGGCGCAACGCCTGGACCTCGATCGTGGGAGGTCTTGCCACCATCGCGGTCGGCGTGCTGCTGCTGGCCACCGAGGGCACCGCCACCGTCGGCGGCATCCTGGGCGCGACCGACCAGTTCCGGCTGGAGTCGTGGGTCATACAGGTCTCGGCCGGCGTGCCGGACTGGGTCGTGGTCGCAGCGGTCGGGGTTCTCGTGGCGGCGGTCGCGGTCGCCACCGCGCTCGTGCGACGACGCCGCCGCGCCCGCGTACCAGTGGAGTGAGCGCTCGGCGCGCCCTCTACAGTGGGCAGTCATGGAGGTCTCTCAAGCCCGGGGCTTTCTCGCCGTCGCAGAGGAACTGCACTTCGGGCGCGCGGCGGAGCGGCTGCACACGGCCCAGTCCGCGCTCAGCCGACTCATCCAGCAGCTGGAAGCCGACCTCGGTGCGCCGCTGTTCGAGCGCACGACCCGCAGCGTCGCGCTGACCCCGCAGGGTGAGGCGCTGGTCGAACCGGCTCGCGAGCTGGTGGCGCTCGCCGAGCGCAGCCACGAGATCGTGCGGCGGGCGGCGGCGGGCGAGACCGGACGACTGCGCGTCGGGTTCGCGGGGGCGTCGGTGCACCATCTCGTCGCCGAGCTCGCGCGCGGTCTGCGGCGGGAACGCCCGGGACTGGTCGTCGACCTGCAGAGCGCACAGTTCTCGCATCCGGGTCTGGAGCGGCTGCGCGAGGGCACCCTCGACGTGCTCATCGGGCGGTGGGACTTCCTGCCCGACGGTGTGGACTCGCTCGTGATCTCGCGCGAGCGGCTGCTGGTCGCCCTCCCGAGTGCGCACCGGCTCGCCCGGCGTCGACAGCTCGCGGCGGCCGACGTGGCGAACGAACCCTGGATCGTGCTGCCCGGCGGCAGCGGCGCGACACTGTCGAACCGGCTGCAACTGCTCGGCATGCGGGGCCGCTTCGTTCCGCGCGTCGTGCAGACGGTCCCCGACTCGGCGACCGAGCTGCTGCTGGTTGAGGCCGGCGTCGGACTCGCGTTGACACTGTCGGGCGTGCGCGACAACCACCCCGCCGGGGCGGTCACCTTCCTGCCGCTCGCCGCGGACCTGGGCGCCGTGGAGGTTCGTCTGGCCTGGAACGGCCGGTCCGCCTCGCCCGCGGTCACCGCGGCGATCGACACCGCACGGCGGCTGTTCACCGCGGCGTCGTGACCCTTCCGCGCTCACCGGCCGCCAGCCACGCACGCACCCGATCACCGTCGGCGTCCAGGCGCGGGGGCGCCTGCGAGTAGTCGACGTGCGACCGGGAGTAGCGGATCGGATGCCGCACCGTCGGGATGCGCCGCTTCCCCGACCCCGCCTGCACCACCGGGTCGAGGCCGAGCCGCTCGGCCAGGCGCAGCCCGGCGTCGATGCCCTGGATCGGCCCGCACGGCACCTGCGCGGCGCGCAACAGCTCGAACCACTGGTCGGCGGTGCGGGTTCGCAGCCGATCGGCCAGCAGCGGCCGCAGGTCGGCGCGGTGGCGATTGCGTCCAGCCATCGCCATGAACCGCGGGTCGCCCGCCAGTTCCGGCAGCCCGAGCGCCTCACACAGCCGCGCGAACTGGGCATCGTTGCCGACCGCGATGACGAGGTCGCGGTCGGCGGTCGGGAACGGCTCGTACGGGTACACACTCGGGTGGGCGTTGCCCATCCGGGTGGGGACGGCGCCTCCTGCCACGACGGCGGACGCCTGGTTGACCAGACCCGAGAGGACCGACGAGAGCAGGTTCACCTCGATGTGCTCGCCGTGTCCCGTCGCCGACCGCGCGTGGAGGGCGGCGAGGATGCCGGTGGCCGCGTGCAGCCCGGTGATCACGTCGACCACGGCGACGCCGACCTTGGTGGGGTCGCCGTCGGCCGGCCCGGTGAGGTCCATCAGGCCCGAGACGGCCTGCACGAGCAGGTCGTACCCCGGCAGGTCGGCGCCCGCTTCCGTGCCGAATCCCGTGATCGAGGCGTAGACCAGGTCGGGATGCCGTGCGGCGAGGGTGTCGTAGTCCAGGCCGAACCGGTCCAGCCGCCCGGGCGCGAAGTTCTCGACCAGAACGTCGGCGCGGGCGATGATCTCCCGGGCGGTGCGCAGCTGTGCGGGATCGGCGAAGTCGAGGGCGATGGAGTACTTGCCGCGGTTCGCGGACAGGAAGTAGGTGGCCTCTCCGTCGCGGACCGGCGGCATCCAGGTGCGGGTGTCGTCGCCGCGCGGACTTTCGACCTTGATCACGAGGGCGCCCATGTCGGCCAGCAGCATCGTGGCGTAGGGGCCGGCGAGCACACGGCTGAGATCGGCGATCACGACGCCGGCGAGCGGGCCGTCACTCTCACGGGGGAACAGTGCGTCCGGGCGGGTGGGTGCGATCATGCGGCCAGTCTGACCCGGCGCGCACGGGTCGCTGGGAATGATGCGATTTCAGCATGGATACAGTGGCCGTATCGCACCAAAGCGCAATAGCTGCGGCCCAGCGGCCACAATGAGTCGTGACCCCCGGAGCGCCGGGACAGATGTGAGGAGTCACCGTGACCGGACCGGCAACACCGCGGGACCTGCGTGACGCGAGCGACCTGATGAACATCGATGCGGACTTCACCGATGCCGAACGTGAGGTGCGCGCGACCGTGCGGGAGTTCGTCGACCGCAGCATCCGCCCGAACATCGCGCGATGGTACGACGACGCGGTGTTCCCCGTCGAGCTCGTGCCCGAGATGGCCGCCCTCGGGCTGCTGGGCATGCACCTGCACGGCCACGGCTGCGCGGGGCGCTCGGCGGTCGAGTACGGGCTGGCGATGCAGGAGCTCGAAGCGGGGGACTCCGGCATCCGCACCTTCGTGTCGGTGCAGGGCTCGCTCGCGATGTCGGCCATCTCGAAGCACGGCTCCGAGGAGCAGAAGCAGCGGTGGCTGCCGCGGATGGCCGCGGGCGAGGTGATCGGGTGCTTCGGTCTCACCGAACCGGACGCGGGCTCCGACCCGTCGAGCATGACGACCACGGCACGGCAAGACGGCGACGAGTGGGTGCTCGACGGCGCCAAACGGTGGATCGGCCTGGCCTCCATCGCGCAGATCGCGGTGATCTGGGCGATGACCGCCGACGGGGTACGCGGGTTTCTGGTGCCGACCGACACGCCGGGGTTCCGGGTGACCCCCATCGCGCCGAAGCTCTCGATGAGGGCGTCGATCCAGTGCGACATCGATTTCGACGGCATCCGCCTGCCCCACGATGCCGTCTTGCCGGGAGCCGTGGGCCTCGGCGGCCCGTTCTCGTGTCTGAACGAGGCCCGCTACGGCATCGCGTGGGGTGCGGTGGGCGCGGCGCGCGACAGCTTCGACCAGGCGCTCGGCTACGCGCAGCAGCGCACCCCGTTCGGCAGGCCGCTCGCGTCGTTCCAGCTCACGCAGCTCAAGCTCGTGAACTGGGCGCTCGAGATCCAGAAGGCGCAGTTGCTCGCGCTGCGCCTGGGGAGGCTGAAGGATGCCGGGCGGCTGGAGCACCACATGATCTCGGTCGCCAAGCTCAACAACACCCGCGTCGCGATCGAGATCGCCCGCGAGGCGCGCGCCGTGCTGGGGGGCAACGGCATCACACTGGACTACTCGCCGCTGCGTCACGCGAACAACCTCGAGTCGGTGCGCACCTATGAGGGCACCGACGAAGTGCACACGCTGATCCTCGGTGAGAAGATCACCGGGCACGCCGCCTTCCGCGGCTGACCGTCTGGACGACGCACGAGCGGGTAGTCTCCAGCCATGACCGTGATGGAGTTCGAAACGCTCGACGGACAGACGCGGCAGGTCACGCTCAGCTCGCCGGACCGCCCGATGTGGCCGGCAGACGCGTCGTCCGGTGGGGCGCCGATCACGAAGCTCGAGCTCGCCGAGTACCTGGTCAGCGTCGCGGACGGCGCGCTGCGCGCCATCGGTGACCGGCCCGTCACGCTGCAGCGGTTCCCGGCGGGGGTGGGCGGGGAGGAGTTCTTCTCCAAGCGGCCTCCCGCCGGCGCTCCTGCGTGGTTGCGCCGGGTGACCTGCACCTATCCCAGCCGACGACGTCACGATCAGCTCGTCATCGACGACGCCGCGGGGCTGGCGTGGATGGCCCAGATGGGGACCGTCACCTACCACCCGTGGCCCGTGCGCACCGCCGACCTCGACAATCCCGACGAGCTGCGCATCGACCTCGACCCGCAGCCGGGGCGAGATTTCGTCGACTCCGTCGAAGCCGCGTTCGCGTTGAAGGAGCTGCTCGAAGAACTCGGCCAGGTGCCGTTCGTCAAGACCAGCGGCAACCGTGGTGTGCACGTGTTCTGCCGGATCGCCCCCGACCACGAGTTCCTCGACGTCCGCCACGGTGTGATCGGCATCGCCCGTGAGCTGGAGCGCCGCCTGCCCGACCTGGTCACCGCGTCGTGGTGGAAGGAGGAACGTGGCCAGCGGGTCTTCGTCGACTTCAACCAGTCCTGTCGCGACCGCACCCTGGCCGGGGCCTATTCGCCACGCCCGCTGCCCGGCGCGCCGGTGTCGTTCCCGGTGACGTGGGACGAACTGCGCGACTGCCGGCCCGGGGATTTCACCATCCGCACCGTCGCCGGCATCATCGCCGACCGCGGCGATGCGTGGGCGGGCATCGACGAGCACGTCGGCACCCTCGAGGCGGCGCTGGCGCTGTGGGATGAGCAGGTCGCGGGCGGTCAGGGGGAACTGAATTTTCCCCCCGACTACCCCAAGATGCCGGGCGAGCCGCCGCGGGTGCCGCCCTCGAAGCGTCGCGGTGACCGCGACGACGCCGACTACCTCGTTCCCAAGGCCGAACGCGACGCCCACTGGGGCACCCCGATCGTGCCGCCGTTCGGGCCGATGCTCGCGCGCCCCGTGAAAAACTTCCCCACCGGTGACGTGTGGTTCGAGCCCAAGTGGGACGGCTTCCGGTCGCTGATCTGGCGCTCCGGCGACCAGGTCGAGATTGGTTCGCGCAACGAACGGCCGATGACCCGGTACTTTCCGGAGCTCGTCGAGGCGATCATCGCGAACTTCCCCGACCGATCCGTGATCGACGGCGAGATCGTCCTGATCGACCCTGCGCGTGGCGATCGGCTGAACTTCGAGCTGCTGCAGCAGCGTATCCACCCCGCCGCCAGCCGGGTCACCAAACTCGCGGCGCAGACTCCAGCGAGCTTCGTCGCCTTCGACCTGCTGGCCCACGGGTCGACGAACTGGACGGAGCGGCCGTATGCCGAGCGTCGGGCCGAGCTGGAGAAGCTGTTCGCCGACGTGGCGGCGCCGATCCATCTGACGCCCGCGACGAAGGACCGTGACGAGGCGCGGCGCTGGTTCGAGCAGTTCGAGGGCGCGGGTCTGGATGGGGTGATGGCCAAGCCGTCGGATCTGCTGTATGTCGAGGACAAGCGGGCGATGTACAAGATCAAGCACGAACGCACCGCCGATTGTGTCGTGGCCGGGTACCGCACCCACGCCTCCGGTGACGACAGGATCGGTTCGCTGCTGTTGGGGCTCTACTCCGACGACGGCGCCCTGCAGTCGGTCGGGGTGATCGGGGCGTTCAGCATGCAGCGGCGCCAGGAGCTGTTCGCCGAACTGCAGCCGCTGGTGACGACGTTCGAGGGGCATCCGTGGGCGTGGGCCGGCGGGGACGATGCTGGGGAGCCACCCGCCGATCGCACCCCAGACAACCGGGATCAGAGCTTTCCGCGCACCCCCACCTCGTCTGCGTTCTCGCGCTGGAACGCCAAGAAGGATCTGTCGTTCACTCCGTTGCGCCCCGAGCGGGTGGTAGAGGTGCGCTACGACCACATGGAGGGACTGCGCTTCCGGCACACCGCCCAGTTCACTCGGTGGCGTGACGACAAGGACCCTCGCGACTGCACTTACGCGCAGCTGGAGGAACCGGTGTCGTACGACCTCGACGACGTGCTGGCCGCCCGATGACCTGGCACGTCGTGGCCTCGACGGGCAGGACGTCGGGTCAGGTCCCTTCCGCGTCGGTGGGTGTGGGGGGTGCGGCGCGGGGTGTGGGGGTGGGGGTTGCCCAGTCGGGGAGTTGTGCGCAGGCGGTGGAGATGGTGAGGGTGAGGGTGCCGGGGTGGGTGTCGGGGTCGGGTTCGGTGATGGTGACGA
>NZ_JBKEAY010000061.1:0-2126 GCF_047972865.1 Microbacterium sp. | reverse complement strand
GTTCGTGCGCCGCGTCCACCGTGCGGCGGGCCTCCTGGAGCCTGCTCTCCCCGCTGCGCACCGCGTGCTGAGCGGCATCGTGGTCCCGGCGGGCCTCCTGCGCGACGGTGGTCGCGTCCGCGAGCCGGGACGTCGACGACGCCGCGGCCTCCGAGGTCGCGCGGTGGTGCTCGGTGGCGTCTACCACCACCGTCTCCGCGGTGGTCCGGCGGCTCGCCGTGTGGTCGGCGCTGCGCTCGGCATCGTGACGGCTGGCGATGGCCGCGTCGCGCGCGTCCACATCGCGCGCGTGCTGACGCATCGCGGCGGCGACACGGTCGGCGCCCAGGTCGGCCCGGTTCCGCACGCTGTCCCCGGCGGATCGCAGATGACGGGTCAGGTCCCGTCGCACCTCGCGGCGGTGCTCGGCGGTCGCGACCGCGGCGTCGGCCTCGTCCAGCGCCGCGCGCGCCGTCTCAAGCGCGGCCTCCTGCTCCTCGACGACGCCCCTGGCGGCATCCAGCCCTACCTGTGCCGCGGCGACCGCACGGTGCGCCGCGATAGCGGATGCGGCTGTGATTCGGGCTTTGCCGGCTTCGATATCGCGGTCGAGCTCCGCGGCGAGTTCGGCGCGCTGGGCCTGCGACCGCAGCGTCTCCCGCCGCTCCTCCAGTTCGGTGGCGAGGTCCCTGGCCCGGTCCAGGCGATCGGCGACCCGCGCGAGCTTCTGTTCGGCGCGTTTGCGGCGGCGCTTCTGGAGGGCCACTCCCGCAGCCTCCTCGATCACCGCCCGCAGGTCGGCCGGCCGTGCGGTGCACACCGCCTCGACCTGGCCCTGGCGCACCACCGCCAGCGCGTCGGGGCCGAGCCCGCGAGTCGCCAACGCCTCGTGGATGTCCAGCAGGCGACAGGACACGCCATTCAGACGGTAGGTGGCGTCACCTGCCCGTGTGACACGGCGTGTCACACCCAGCTCTGCGGGCTGGTCGTCGTCGAGATCCTCGTCGCGGGTGAGCGTCATGGACACCTCGGCCAGGCCGGCGGCGGCGCGGCCGGCGCCGCCGGAGAACACGACCTCGGACATGCCCGACGCCCGGATGGCCCGGGCGCGTTGTTCGCCCATCGCCCAGACGAGCGCCTCGGCGAGGTTGCTCTTGCCCGAGCCGTTCGGCCCGACGATCACGTTGACGCCCGGCCCCAGATCCAGGGTCGTACCGGCGGCGAAGGACTTGAAACCGCGCAGTTCAAGTCTGGTGAGCATCGTCCTCCGATGTCGACTCGGCCAGGTACGCGGCGGCCGCCTGTTGCTGCGACGCCTGTTTGCTCGCCCCGACGCCGCGACCCACGACGACGTCGTCGAGCAGCACGTGGCTCGTGAACCGGCGCCGGTGCGCCGGTCCCTCGGCCGAAACCAGTTCGTAGCGCAGCACCCGACCGTCGGCCTGCGCCAGCTCCTGCAGGGTGGTCTTCGCGTCGCGCCGCCCGGGAACCGCTTCAGAGAGCGGTTCGGCGAACGCCGCGAGCACCGCCACCTCGACCGCCTCGAGTCCGAGGTCGAGGTAACCGCCCCCGATGACCGCCTCGGTCAGCGCGGCCGCAACCGACTCGTTGCCCTCCACGTCGCTCCCGGAGGCACTCGCCGGCGCGAACGTCTGCATCCGGCCGGGCAGGCCGGCGGCCTGCGCGACCCTGGCGCACGTCTCGCGTGACACGATCCCCTGACGCATCCAGGCGACATCGCCTTCGCTGGCCTGACCATGGCGGCGCATGAGTTCGGCGGTCACCACGAGCTGGAGCACCGCGTCCCCGAGCAGTTCGAGGCGTTCGTAGGAATCGCCGCGGTGCCGGACCCACGATCGGTGGGTGAGCACCTGTCGGCGGCGTGCCGGGGCCAGCCGATCCCAGAGATCCGCCAGCCCCGCGCGATGCGGATCAGTCGGCGTGGGCGATCACGAAGTCGACGGCCTGACCGACGCTGCCGATCTTCTCGGCTTCCTCGTCCGGGATCTTGACCATGAACCGATCTTCCATCTCCATGATCAGTTCGACCAAATCCAATGAGTCGGCGTTCAGATCCTCCTGAAAGGAGGCTTCCTCGGTGACCTCCGAGGCATCGACACCCAACTGCTCCACGAGGATGGCGCGAA
>NZ_JBKEAY010000214.1:0-19422 GCF_047972865.1 Microbacterium sp. | reverse complement strand
GGCGACCAGGTAGATCCAGATGTTGCCCCACGCGAACACGTTCACGAACGAACCGCCGAACGCGACCGCCGGGTTGAACGCTCCACCCGAGATGCGGCCCACCGCGATCGCACCGACCACGACGGTGAAACCGATGGCCAGGCCATAAAACGAGTTGCCGTCGGTGTCTTTGCTGGTCGCGGAGTTGAGTACTACCCACACCAGCGCGAACGTGAAGAGGAACTCCACCAGCAGCGCCGGGAAGATGAGGTCACCGCCGAACGTCGCGGCCGCACCGGTGCTCTCCACCAGCGGCGATACCGCGTACGAGGCCAGCAGCGCCGCCACCAGGCCCGCGACCAGCTGCGCGATCCAATAGGCGACGAGGTCACCGGCCGACAGCGCGCCGCGCACGAAGGCGGCGAGGGAGACGGCCGGGTTGAAGTGAGCGCCGGAGATGTGGCCTCCGGCGTAGATCATCACCATGAGCGATGCGCCAATCGCCAGCGGCGCGAGCGGCTGGGCGGCGAGCACGGTCGCGACGACCGTGAAGACGAGGAAGAAGGTGCCGATAAACTCGACGATGTACTTTCGCATGTGTGCTCCTATTCGTGGCACGCGGGTAGCGGACTTGTCCCCACGATGGTTTCGCCGGCCGCGGGATCCGACCGGATCGGCTCGTCGCGCCACCCGGTCGACGAACAGCACATACGATAGCGCCGTACCGCCCGAACCCCCGTGAGGCCGCGCCGGAGGTGTTCGGCGTGTCGCAATGCCGCCATGCGTGCCCACCCCGGGCGTTTACGCGGGCGGGCATCGTCGTAGACTCACCGGTGATGTCACGATTCCCCGGCTACGTGTACCGCCACGGCGACGAACCCGACCCGCGGTTCACCCTCGCCAACGAGCGCACCTTCCTGGCGTGGCTGCGCACCGCGCTCGCGCTCATCGCCGGCGGTATCGCGCTGGAACTGCTGGGCCTGGACTTGAACCCGGGGTTGCGGTTGGCGGCATCCCTCGTGCTGATCGCGGCGGGGACGCTGACGCCCATACTCGGGTGGATCGGCTGGGCCCGCACCGAGCGCGCGATGCGCACCGGCAATCCGCTGCCCGGGTCGCTGCTGGCCCCCGCCGTCGGGATCGCGGTGGTGGCCGCCGGGGTGCTGGTGGTACTCAGCATCCTGCGTGCGGGAGTGTGACGGTGACGTCGCCTCGCTTCGATCCCGGCCTGCAGCCCGAGCGCACCGAACTGGCGTGGCGACGTACCGCGCTGGCGTTCGGTCTCGGGTCGCTGGTGTCGCTGCGGCTGCTTCCGGCGGTGCTGAACAGTGCGTGGTGGGTGATTCCGGGATGCTGCGGCATTGCCGTCGCGGTCATCGTGTGGGTGGGAGCGCAGCGCCGACTCACCCGGATCAGCCGGACTCTGGGCGCGGGCGAGAGCCTGAAGCACGAGAGCGCGATCGCGCTCACCGCGTTGGCGGCCGTCATCCTCATGACGGCGCTGCTGGCCGCCACCGCGGTGCTGAGCGTGGCGCTGAGCCGCGCGCTCTGACGCCCAACCGGCGAGTGGAACACGGCCCGCGCCGCGGCCAGAACGCGGCAAGATGTTCGTCATGGTCAGCGACACCGTCACTCTCCGCTCCGGTCACGTCATGCCCGCCATCGGACTGGGGACCTGGCCGCTCACCGACGGCGACGCCGAGGCTGCGGTGCTCGTCGGCATCGCGTGCGGCTACCGCCAGATCGACACCGCGGCGCGCTACGGCAACGAAGAAGCGGTGGGCCGCGGCATCCTCCACTCGGGGGTCGACCGAGCCGAGCTGTTCGTGACCACGAAGCTGCGCGGCTCCGACCACGGCGACGTGCGGCCCGCGCTGGAGCGAAGCCTCGCCGCGCTCGGCCTCGACTACGTCGACCTCTATCTCATCCACTGGCCGCTGCCGCGGCTGAACCTGTACCCGCGGGCGTTCGAGCTGATGGCGCAGCTGGCCGGTGAGGGGCTGATCCGCTCGATCGGAGTGTCGAACTTCCGCGTCGAGCACATCGAGCACCTGATCTCGGAGACGGGCCTGGTCCCCGCCGTGGACCAGATCGAGCTGGATCCCACCATCCAGCGCCGCGCCCTGCGCGACACCCTCCGCGCGCACGGCATCGTGCCGCAGGCGTGGAGTCCGCTCGGGCGCGGCGGACCGCTGCTACAGAACCCCGTCATCGTCGACGCCGCCGCGAGCGCCGGCTGCACGGTGGGTCAGCTCATCCTGCGCTGGCACCGCGCGCACGGCATCGTTCCGGTGGTGAAGTCAGCCGACCCCGCCCGCCAGCGTGAGAACCTCGCCGCGATCCACCTGCCGCCGCTGCAGCCCGAGCTGGTGGCCGCGCTCGACGCCCTCGACGCCGACGACGCTGGCGAGCAGCGCATCCGCGACTCCAACACCCACGAAGAGTTCTAGCCCCGGTTCCGCGTCCCACCGCCCCGAGCCTCCGCCCCCGTGCCCAGCACCCGTGGCGAGATTGCGCAAACTGCGGTCGACACGCGGAGCGCGACAGCAGTTTGCGCAACCTCAGCGGGTCGGGGCGGCAGTGGCGGGGCGTCAGGGGGTGTTGCGCACGTGGCGCAGGGTCGCAGCATCCACTTCGGCGACCGGGCCGGCCACGACGCGGTCGACCAGCTCGATGATCACGCCGGGAGTGGGGACGGTGAGGCGGCGCACCCCACCGCCGTCGACGTCGATCGTCAGCCGCGCCCACTCCAGGGCGTCGAGCAGGTCATCGGACAGCGCGTTGCGCACCCGCAGAGTGTCGTAATACCCGGCCGGAACCACCAGAGACAACCCCGCTTCGCGGGCGCGGGCGGCGACGGCATCCAGGTCGTCGACGACCAAGGTGATGCCGTCGACGGCGGGCCCCACACCGGCATCGGCGTGGTCGATCCGCAGGCGCACGGCGTCACCGTCGCGGGCGAGCAGAGGACGCATCGGCGAGCGGGCGCCGGCTACCTGCGCGCCCCGCTCGACGCTCAGCCCGAGCGCGCGCCGCGCATACAGCACGGGCTCATCGATCTGGTCTGTGGCGAGCGTGACGGTGAGGATGCCGGGGTCCGCGGCCTCCTCGACCACCTCAGCGGTGACCGGGCTCAGCGCCGCGAGTTCGCGCCCGCGTGCCACCGAGACGCCCGCCTCGGCGCCCCCGGCGGCCCACCCGACCCGGCCGATCCGGTCCGTGCCACCGGCCACGACGGCATCCGTCGCGACCCCGATCGCGCGCAGCGCAGCGACGGTCGCCGGTGGCACCTCGACCCGCGCGACGCCCGCGATCGGCACCGCGGCTGCCCGCGACGCATCGCGAAACACCGTCTCCAGCGACAGCGCAGCCACCCGCGCCACCCGTTCGGGGGTCCCCAGCCGCGCCCGCTCGTCGAACGCCTCGATCGAGACGGGCCCGTCGTACCCGGTGGCCCGCAACTCCCGGACGTACCCGTCGACATCCGCGTCGCCCTGCCCGGGCAAGAGCCGATGCACCCGGCTGATCGCGAGCAGATCCCCGTCCATCCGCGGCAGGTCATTGAGCTGGACGTACTCGATGCGGGATGCCGGGATGCTGCGCAGCACGGCGGCGTCCTCGCCTCCGGCGGCGAAGTGGAACAGGTCCAGGCACAGCCCCAGTGCCGGATGGTCGACGGCGGCGACCACGTCGCGCCCCTGCGCATGCAGACGCAGGTAGCGGGCCCAGGCGATCGGTTCCCACGCGACTGTCATCCGGCGGTCGGCGGCTGCCTCGGCGACGAGACGCAACTGGTCGGCGGTGCGAGCGATGTCGCCAGAGACCGCGGTCTCGACGTTGGAGGCGATCTGCAGCCGCGTGCCGCCCAACCGCCCGGTCAAATCCAGTGCCCGGTCGATACGGGCAAGCACAGCGGGCAGCGCTTCGTCCGCGACACCCTCGACATCGCGGAGTGGCTGGTACATCTCGACCGTCATGCCCAGGTCGGCGACCAGCGCCGCGACGTCTTCGGCCCGCAACGGTGAGGCCGCCAGGTCGCCCTCGGCGATCTCGACGCCGTCGAATCCGGCGGCTGCGGCGGCTTCGAGCTTGCCGCGCAATGTGCCGCTGAGGCTCACCGTCGCCAGCACCCGCTTCATCGCACCTGCTCCGGCACGGTGACGTCGACGGTGCGACCGGTACGCGACGACTCGTACAGCGCCGCAATGATCGCCAGTGATCGACGGGCGTCGCGTCCCGTGACGACGGGGGCGCGCTGCTCCCGCAACGCCGCGATGAAGTCGGCGATCTGCAGGGTGTGGAAGCGGGTGAGTTCGCGATGGATCTCGCTGAGGGGTACGTCGAACGCGCCCTGCTGGTACGGGTTCGCGAACGTCTCGACTCCCGGGACGGTCCACTCGTCGGCGAGACCGACGCCCTCCGGAAATTCGCGCAGCCCGGCGGTGCGACCCTGCGCGTCGGTGAACCACAGCTGAGCACCGAGCCCGGGGGTGAATGTGGTCGACACGTGCACGGTGGCCAACGCACCGGAGGTGAACTCCACGATCGCCGCGGCGGTGTCTTCCACCTCGATGATGTCGCCGTGCGCGAGCGTCGCGTAGCGACCGGTGACGCGGGTCACGTCGCTGTCCATGAGCCACTGCAACAGGTCGATGTGGTGACTTGTCTGGGTGACGAGCACCCCGCCGCCCTCGGTGTCCCAGCGACCGCGCCACGGCTCCGCGTAGTAATCGGCGTCGCGGTGGAAACGCGCGGTGAGCTGGGCGGAGATGGGGCGGCCGAGCGTTCCGGCGTCGAGCGCGGCGCGGATCTGCTGCGCGGCGGGCCACAGCCGCCGCTGGTAGATGGCCCCGAAGACGACCCCCGCCTCGTCACACGCGCGGATCATCCGATCGGCCGACTCCAGCGTGACCGCGATCGGCTTCTCGCACATCACATGCACCCCGTGCGCCGCTGCGGCCAGAACGCCGGCCTCGTGTGCCGGATGCGGCGTGCAGACCATGACCGCATCGACGATGTCGGCGCCGAACAGCGCATCGATATCGCCGAACGCCAGCGGCACGTCGTGGGTCGCTGCGAATTGCTCGGCACGGGCGGCATCGACGTCGGCGACCGCGACCACATCGGCGTCGGCGACGGTGCGCAACGCGGCGACATGGTTGATCGCGATGAGTCCGCATCCGATGATGCCCACCCGGACACGTCCGGGGACGTGCGGGAAACCGCTAGGGGATGCCATGTCGGCTCCTTATGTGTTCGCTGGGCTCCGGCGGCGCGACCACGGCATCGTGGCCCGCACGGCCACGATTGTCGACCGCGGCGCGCTCGCGCTCAACGGTTGTCCCGCTCAGTGGTCGGCTGTGGCCGAACCGGATGCCGGCCGTTGTCGGGCCCCCATCCGCCGCGAGAGCGTCAGCGCTGCGGTGCGCACCGCGGGAGCCACGCGGTTGGTGTCGAGCACCCCCGACACGGCGATGGCCGCAAGCGGTTCACCCCGATCGGATAGGACCGGACTGGCCACGGCCACGAGCCCGGGTCCGGCCCGGTCGTCGCGGGCGGTTGCGACCCCGGTCTGACGAGTCGCGACGAGCTCCTGCCGGAGTGCGGCGGTGTCGGCCGCCGCAGAAGCGACCTCCGGGCGGGCCGACGCCATCAGCGCATCGACCATCTCCGGGGTCGTGTGCGCCAGCAGCGCCTTTCCCGACGCCGTCGCGGCCGCTGGAAGACGTTCCCCGACCCGCACCGGCGGGCTCGTTGCGGCACCGCCGCGCAACGCCGCCAGCACCACGATCGATCCCCCCTCCAGCACCGACAGGTGCACGGCTTCGCCGGACGCGCTGCGCAGGTCGGCCATGATCGGCAACGCCGCTTCCCGCAGTTCGCGCGGATGTTCGGCGAGTTGACCCAGTTCGAACAGACGGAACCCGAGATGGATGCTGTTGCCGTCCCGTTCCAGGTAACGCCGCTTCACGAGGTCGGCGACGATTCGCGAGACCGTGGATTTGGGGAGGTTCGCGCGCCGCGACAGTTCGCTGATGCCGATGCCACGGTCGTCGGCGCCGATGGCATCGAGGATCGCCGTGACCCGGTCGAGAACGCTGACCGAGTCGGTCCATTCCGCGGTGCGCATCACTTCACCTCAGCGCCGCGAAACGTCGGGACAGCGCCACCGCGGCCGCCCCGACCAGCGGGGCGGTGCGGGCCGGGTCCATCAGTCCGGTGGGTCCGCTGATCGCGACCGCCGCGATCGGCGTGCGCGCGGGGCTCAGCACCGGCGACCCGACCGCGGTGAGTCCGGGGAAGGTCTCCTCCCGGTCGAACGAGAACGAGGTCGCCCGAACGTCGTCGAGTTCTGCGCGCAACGAATCGGTGACGGCACCGACCTCGTCGTAGGCGAGCCAGGCCTTGCCGGTGGCAGCGGTCGTCGCCGGCACTCGGAGCGCACCGACATCCATCCGGCCCTGTACCGAGGCGATCTTCAGCATCTCCGAGCCGAGGCGTACGGCGAGCACGACCCGCTCGCCGACCGCGCGGTGCAGATCTGTCAGCACCGGGTGGGCGACGGCCCGCAGTCGGCGCGGCAGATTGGCCCGCGCACCGAGTTCGAACATGCGCAGCCCCAGCGCGACCCCCACCGGTGTGCGCGTGAGATAGCGCTTCTCGACCATCTGCGCGATCAACCGCGACGCCGTCGACTTCGGCAGTCCGGTGCGGTCGGCGATCTCGGCGATGCACAACGCCGAGCCGTCCTCCCCGAGCACATCGATGATGGCGAGGATGCGGTCCAACACGGACACCGGCTCGTTCCATTGAGCGGCCCTCATTCGGTCAGTATGCGTCGGTGCCCGCGACGGGGCAACCATTCCACCTATCTTCGAGCCCACTGTTCCACTGAGTGATTCGCTCGTTGCGCCGCCGAACGCACGCACGCGAAACTCACTCAGCCCAGAAAGTGGCAGCAGCGTTGCTCCACGTCACCGACAGTGAGGTCATCATGCCCAGGCACGCCGCACCGTACCGCGTCACGCACGCGTCACCGGTCGAGGAGGGGATCCGTTGAGCACCGACGACGCACCCATCGAACCCACCGACACCAGCGCGATCCGCGATGCCGCGGGCCATCGCCTCAAGCCGGCCAAGGAGGAGCCGCGGTTGTTCCGCTGGCTGAGTAGGGTCGAGATCACGATCGCCTGCCTGTGCGTGGCGATGATCTTCATCATGGTGCTGTGGCAGATCCTGGGCCGGTACGTACCGGCCACGAACTGGCCCGGCGCCGGCGAACTGGCCCGCTACGGGCTCGTCTCGCTGACGTTCGTCATGGTGGGGTACCTGATCGGCCGGAACGGTCACATCACCATCCAGGTCATCGACTACGTCGTGAAGGGCCGCGCGTTCATCGTCGTCAAGATGATCGCGGCGCTACTGACAGCGATCATCTGCGCGGCGCTGGCCTGGGAGGCGTTCCAACTCGTCGGGCAGTACTGGTCACGGGCGGCGACCGTCACCAAGGTCCCGGTCGGAATCTTCTACATCATCCCGGCCCTCGGGTTCACCTCGGGCACGGCCCGTGCGATCTGGCGCATCTTCGTCGCCGGGCATCACGACACACCCGTCGACCCTGACGAGGAAGGCTGATCACTCATGGAACTCGCCGTTCTCGCGATCTCGATCGTCGTTCTGCTGGCCATCCGCGTCCCGGTGGGACTCGCCTTCCTCGGCCCCTGCCTCATCTACGCGACCAGCACCGGGCTGTCCTCGGGATACACGCTGTCGACCGCCTTCAACGGGGTGAACAGCTTCCCGCTGCTGGCCGTGCCGCTGTTCATCTTTGTCGGGGTGCTCGCCAACAAACTCGGCATCGCCGATCGCCTCTTCGAGTTCTGCCTCGCGGGCCTGTCGCGAGTACGCGGCAACCTCGCCTACGTGAACGTCGGCACCGCCGTCGGCTTCTCGTGGATGAGCGGCTCGGCGTTGGCCGACGTCGCGGGGCTCGGCAAGATCCAGATCCCCGCGATGATCCGCGCCGGTTACCCGTACGGGTTCGCATCCGGCCTCACGGCTGCGTCGTCGCTGATCGCCCCAATCATGCCGCCATCGATCCCCGCGGTCATCTTCGCCGCGGTGGCGACCGTGTCCACCGGCGCGTTGTTCGCGGCCTCGGTGATCCCGGCGATCCTCATGGCCGTTGGCCTGATCGTCTACATCGTGATCTGGACCGCGCGACGGCCCGAGTTCACCTCGGTGCCCTTCGACGCGCGCCGTTTCGGCAAGGCCACGCTGAACGTCCTCGGCCCGCTGGGCACCCCGCTGATCATCCTCGGCGGCATCCTGTTCGGCCTGTTCACGCCCACCGAAGCGGCGGCCGTCGCGGCGCTGTGGATGCTGATCCTCGGCCTGTTCTACCGGACGCTGCGGTTCAACCTCATCTGGACCGCGCTGAAGGAGACCGCGGTGATCACCGGGGGGATCATGCTGATCCTGGGTGCGGCCGCCGTCCTCGGACTGATCCTGTCGCGGGCGCGTGTCAGCGAGTCGGTGGCGTCGCTGCTGACCGGCATGACCGACAACCCGCTGCTGTTCCTGCTGATGGTGAATGTGCTGTTCATCCTGCTCGGCATGGTGATCGACGCGACTGCCATCATCCTGGTGACCGTTCCGGTGCTGCTGCCGGTGGCGATGGAGTTCGGTATCGACCCGATCCACTTCGGCGTGATCATGATCATGAACCTGATGCTGGGTCTGCTGACCCCACCGGTGGGCAGCGTGCTGTACGTCACCAGCTCGGTGACCGGCAAACCCGTGGACGTCGTCTTCAAGGGCATCATGCCCTTCCTCATTCCCCTGGTGCTCGCGTTGATCCTGGTGACGCTGTTCCCCGATCTCGTGATGTTCCTGCCCAGAGCCCTCGGGTTCTGACCCTGGCGACACCGCTCGCCGCCTCTTCACCAAAGGAGACAAGCAATGCAACGCAAACCCACTCTGGCCCTTGCGCTCGCCGTTCCCGCCGTCGGCATCCTCGTCGCGGGATGCTCGGGCGGCGGAGGCGGCACGGGCGGAGACAGCGGTGACGGGAACGTCACCCTCCGCGTCGCCACCAGCCAGCCCGAGACCCAGCCGAACTACTACTGCGGCGTGGAGCTGCTCAAGGAGCGGCTGGAGGCAGCCGACATCGGGCTCACCGTGGAGCTGTTCCCCAACAGCCAGCTCGGCCCCGACACCGAGCGGCTGGCGAGCCTGCAGGCCGGCGACGAAGACGTCGACCTGCTCGGGTCGGGCAACCTCGCCACGATCTACGAGCCGATGGGTGTCGTCGAAGCCGCCTACGCGTGGGACAGCGTCGACGCCCTGTTCACCTTCCTGGACGGCCCCGACGGCGACGAGTTGAAGGCCAACTGGGAGGCCGCGTCGGGGACGACGGCCATCGATGCCTGGCTCTACGGGGTACGCACGTTCTCGACGGTGGATGCCGAGATCCGCTCCCCCGAAGACCTCGCCTCGGTGCCGATCCGCTTCCCCGACACCCCGCAGTACCTCGCCAATGCGGAGGCGATGGGGGCCAACGCGGTCACGGTGTCGTACGAGGAGCTCTACCTCGCGCTGCAGCAGGGCATCGTCAAGGGTCAGGAGAACCCGATCCCGGGGAGCCACACCGCCAGCTACGACGAGATCGTCAACACCTTCAACCTCAACAACCACCAGTACTCGCTGCACTGGGTGACCGTCTCGAACAAGACACTCGACCAGATGAACGACCAGCAGAAGGAGCTGCTGACCTCGACCGTCAAGGAGCTGCGCGGTGAGGTTCTCGACTGCGTCAACAAAGACACCGAGGACCTGCTGGCCCAGTACCGCGACAACCCCGACATGACCGTCGTCGAGGAGGACGAGATCGACCTCGCCGCGTTCCGCAGCAAGGCGGAGGACTACTTCTCGGGCTACTACACGGGCGAGTCGCTCGACCTCTACACCACCATCCGCGAGCAGTCCGGAAACTGACACGCGCGGTGCGGGGTCCGTACAATGCGGGCCCCGCACCGGCCAGTGGAACGTCAACGGCGGCGCACCACGCAGAACCCATCGAAGTCGCAAACCCATCGAAGTCGCAAAGGAGACGAGCAGTGTCGGCCATCTACGTGTTGAACGGACCCAACCTGAACATGTTGGGGGTGCGTGAGCCGGAGTTGTACGGCACCGACACGCTCGAGGACGCCCGGGAGGGATGCGCCCGCGTCGCCGCCGAACTCGGCCACGAGCTGCGTTTCGAACAGTCCAACGCGGAGTTCCAGCTGATCGACTGGCTGCACGACGCCTACCGGGACCGAGCCGGCGTCGTCTTGAACCCGGCTGGGTTGTCGTTCCGCTCGGTCCCACTGCTGGATGCCATCAAGATCCTCTCCATGCCGATCGTCGAAGTGCACATCACCAACATCCACGCCCGCGACGCGGCTCACCGCGATTCCCTGATGTCGACGGTCACCGACGCCGTCATCGCCGGCGCCGGGATCTTCGGCTACGAGCTCGGCATCCGCGCCCTCGACCGGATGCTGGCCCGCCAGGCTCAGCCGGTATAGCGCCCGCCGGACAGGTCGATCCCCTGACCGGTCGTGAAGCTGCACTCGGCGGAGAGCAACCATGCCGCCATCGCCGCAAACTCGGCGGGGGTTCCAGTGCGGCCCATCGGGATGCGCTCCAGCAGCATCGCATTGCGTTCCGGGCTGAGGTGATCGAGCAACGGCGTCTGCATGAGGGCCGGGACGACCGCGTTAACGGTGATCGACGCCGTCGCTGTCTCTTTCGCCACCGATTTGACCAGGGCGATGACGCCGGCTTTGGCCGCCGAGTAGGCCGCCATGTTCTCGTTGCCCTCCCGGCCCGCGATCGAGGCGAGCACGGCGATCCGGCCGTAACCGGCGGCCGTCATGGCCGGCACCACGGCACGAAGTCCGAGGAAGCAGCCGGTGAGGTTGATGTCGAGTGTGCGCTGCCAACCGTCGACCGGTACTTGCCCGACCGGCGCTTCCGGCCCCTGCGCACCGTGGCACATCAGGAGTCCGTCGATGCGGCCGAAACGCGCGAGCAGGGTGTCGACGACGCCGGACCAGCTGTGGGGCTCGGTGACATCCAGCGCCACCCGGGGCGCCGGCGCGGCCAGGTCGTCGGCGGCCACCTTCAGGTCGGTGCGCACGACGGTCGCGCCCTCCGCCTCGAGCCTGGCCGCGGCGGCCGACCCCAGTCCCCCGAGCGCCCCCGTGATCAGCATCACCCGGCCGTCGAAACGGCCCGCCCACACCGGTTGCGTCATCGTCATCCCTCCGTCGTTGCGGCAGCCCCGCGCGCGGCGTCGAGCCCCGCGAGGTGACCGAAGATCAGTCCCGCTCCGACCTGGCATCCGGCACCGGGGTATTCGGCGGCCATCGGCGAGTCGGCATCGTTGCCGACCGCGTACAGACCGGGCACCGGCTGCCCGTGCCCGTCGTGCACCCGCGCGTCCGCGTCGGTGCGGAGCCCCCGCGCCGTCGCGAGCGGCGTCGGCACGACGGGAAGCGCGTAGAACGGCGGCGTGGCGATCGGCCCCAGGTTGGGGTTCGGTCCGTGCCGGGGGTCGCCGTACTGCCGCCCGAACGGGCTGGTGCCCTTGCCGAACTCGACGTCGATGCCGGTGATCGCCGATCGGTTGGCGCGCACCACGGTGTCGTGCAGCCCGCCCGAGTCCACTCCGATCTGCTCGGCGAGCGCCGTCAGGGTGCGGGCACGCCGGATGTAGCCGTCGCGGACGTAGCGGCGCAACGCCGGACCGGGGGTGTGCGGTCGGATCATGCCGAGCCCGTGGGCGCGGAGCGTGGCCGAGTCGAGGATCAGCCAGGCCGGGATCGCCGTCTCGCCAGCAGCGGTGGCCGCATACATGGCGCGCACGAAGCGGTGGTAGGAGACCGACTCGTCGACGAACCGGCGTCCTGACTCGGCGACGGCGACGATGCCGGGTTTCGCGCGGTCCCAGATGTGCGGAAAGACCACGCGGGAACCGTCGCGGCGACGGCCGAGCGAGGCGGGGAACCACAGGGCGTTGTCCTCGTGATCCGGGCCGAGCACACCACCGACTGCCAGCCCCAGCTCGAGAGTGGACCCGGTCGAGCCGTCAGCGGCGCGCGTGGCGTGCGCGGTCGGTGTCGGCAAGTGGCGTCGCCGCCATTGCTCGCCTGCGGGGAACCCGCCACCGGCGAGGACCACGCCGTGTCGTGCGCGGATGCGTAGGTCTCGTCCGCCGATCCCGACGATGGCGCCTGTCACGGTGCCGCGGGAGGCGATGAGTTCGGTCGTGGTGGCGCTGAACGCCACCCGTCCCCCGGCGCGGGTGAGCAGGTGGTACAGGTGCGCGACCAGGGCGTTCCCCATGGTCAGGCGTGTGCCCCGCGGCCAGGTGAGGCGATCCCGTGCCCACCGCGCGCCGAGCCGGAGTGCGAGTGCGGCGGCGCCCGGTGACCCGCGGAACAGGTCGAGGAGGCGGGTCACTTCGACGCGGCGCACCATCAGGGTCCCGCCGAACAACGCGAACTCGGGGACGGGCGGGCGGACCCGGCGGAACTTCTCCCGCCCCAGTCGCCGGCCGTCGAAGGGCTCCGGTTCCCAGGCACGCCCCACGCCGGCACCGGGCCGCTCGGGGTGGTAGTCCACGACCGACGCTGAGTGCAGAAACCGCAACCCGAGGCGGCGGTAGAACTCCAGCGTCTCGGGTCCGCGCGCCAGGTAGGTCTCGCGCAGGATGCGCGGGGCGCGGTCGCCGACGAGCTCGTCCAGGTACCGCTGCGCGGTGGCACGGTCTTCGTCGGACTCCGGGGGGTGATTGCCCGGAATCCATGCGGTCCCTGCGGAGTACGCCGTGGTGCCGCCCAGATATTCCGTCGTCTCGAGAACCAGCACGTCCAGACCGCCGGATGCCGCCGTCACCGCGGCCGACAGTCCCGACGCCCCGGTTCCCAGCACCAGCAGGTCGACCGTGCGGTCCCATCCGTCCGTCGTCGCGTCCGCCATCGCTTGCCTCCGGCGTCACCGTATCCGGCGGCGCCGGGTCGGCTCCAGGCGCGTTCCGTCGGCCGGTTCCGTGACCGGGATCCGGTCGTGCGGATGCCAATATTGCGCGCTATGCGCACAATTGCGCGAATTGCGTACACTACTCTCACGCGTGAACCGACACGTGTGGGGAGCGAGGGAGCGGGCATCGTGAGCAGCACTCGGGAATCGTCGTTGATCGGGCTCATCGGGGACGGCGTCGATCCATCCCTGACCCCTCCCATGCACGAGCGCGAGGCCGACCACCACGGGCTGCGCTATCTCTATCGCCCCATCGACATCGGCCGGATCGGGCGCACCGCGGACGGCGTCGGAGATCTGCTGCGCGCCGGACGCGACCTCGGCTTCACCGGGTTCAACATCACCCACCCGTGCAAGCAGGTGGTACTCGGTCACCTCGACGAGTGGTCGGACGATGTCGATCGGCTGGGTGCGGCCAACACCGTCGTCATCGTTGACGGCCGCCTCGTCGGCCACAACACCGACTTCACGGGGTTTGCCGCCGCGGTGCGCGCCGGACTGCCCGGCGCCGACCTCACCCGGGTCCTGCAGGTGGGTGCGGGCGGGGCAGGGGCGGCGGTCGCCTACGCGACCCTGCAAAGCGGTGCCGCCCACCTGCACATCGCCGACCTCGACGCCGACCGCGCCGCCGCGCTCGCCCTCACCCTGAGGGACAACTTTCCCCGCGCCGAGGTGTCGGCCACGTCGGCGGATGCCGATGCCATCGCCCGCGCCGCCGCCGACGCGACCGGCATCGTGCAGTGCACCCCGATCGGCATGCACCATCACCCGGGCACACCGTTCGATCCCAGCATCCTCACCCCGAACCAGTGGGTCGCCGACGTGATCTACCGCCCCGTCGAGACCGCACTGCTGCGCGCCGCGCAGGCGCGTGGATGCCGCACTCTCGACGGCGGACGCATGGCCGTAGGCCAGGCCGCCGAATCGTTCGCGCTGTTCACCGGCCTCACCGCCGACGCCGACCGGATGCGGGCGCACTTCCTGGACATGATCGACGCAGGCCGCTGATGCGCACCTCGATCGCGACGGTGTGCCTGTCGGGGACGCTCGAAGAGAAACTGCATGCGTGCGCCGATGCCGGCTTCGACGGGGTCGAGATCTTCGAGCAGGACCTCGTCGTCTCACCGATGTCGCCCGAGGAGGTGCGCGCACTGGCCGAACGGCGCGGGCTCACCCTCGACCTGTACCAGCCGTTCCGGGACCTCGACGGGGTCGCAGACGACCGGTTCGCGCACAACCTCGCACGGGCCGAGGCGAAGTTCCGCCTCATGAACCGGCTCGGCATCGACACGATGCTGGTGTGCTCGAACGTCGCCACCCTCACCGTCCGCGACGACGAGGTGCTCGCCGCGCAGCTGCGTCGTACCGGCGATCTCGCGCAACGCTACGGGGCGCGCATCGCGTACGAGGCGCTCGCCTGGGGGGCGTACGTGAACACCTACCGACATGCCCAGCGCATCGTCGACCTCGCCGACCACCCGGCGGTGGGCACCTGCCTGGACAGTTTCCACATCCTCTCCCGCGGGGACGACCCCGCCGGGATCACTCAGATCGACCCCGAGAAGATCTTCCTCGTGCAGTTGGCCGATGCCCCGGTCCTCGCGATGGATGTGCTGTCGTGGAGCCGGCACCACCGACTTTTCCCGGGGCAGGGAGGGTTCGACCTGCCCGGTTTCATGGGCCATCTGGTGCGCGGCGGTTACGACGGCGCGGTGTCGCTGGAGATCTTCAACGACACCTTCCGCCAGTCCGATGTCGACGCGACCGCGCGAGATGCGCTGCGCTCCCTGATCTGGCTGCAGGACCGCACCGCCGCGCTCATCGCGCGCGATCCCTCGGCTTCCGCCCGTATGACCCTGTCGACGTTGCCCGAGGCCGCTCCCGCCCGCGGCCTCGACTTCGCCGAAGTGCACACCGACGACCCCGATACGGTGGGGCAGTTGCTCGACCAACTCGGTTTCGCGTTCCGTGGTCAACATCGCCGTAAGCCGGTGCAGTTGTGGACACAGGGCGCGGCGCGCATCGTACTCAACTCCGGGCCCAGGGTCTCGGGCACCTCGCTCAGCGGGTTCGGTCTGCAGTTTCCCGATCCCGCCGCGACCGTCCGGCGCGCGACCGCGTTGAAAGCGGTCGCCGTACCGCGGCATCACACCGCCGACGAGCAGCCTCTTCCGGGGGTACGCGCCCCCCGGGGCCTTGAAGTATTCTTCAGTCCGGCTGCAGCCGAGCCGGCGTGGCAGGCGGAGTTCGCCGACCCCGCCACAACGGATGCCGGTCTCATCCGGTCGATCGACCACCTGAACCTCGCCCAACCCTGGGACGCCTTCGATGAGTCGGTGCTGTTCGCCGAATCGGTGCTGCAGTTGGTGTCGCGGCCGGCGACCGAGGTACCCAGCCCGGTGGGCCTGGTGCGCAGTCAGGTGTTGGAGACCGCCGATCGCGCCGTGCGGCTGGCGGTGAACATCGTGCCGCAGACGCTCGGCGGCAGCGGGTACCCCGAGCACGTCGCGTTGCGCACCGACGACATCGTCGCGGTTGCCCGCCGAGCCCGCGCGGCCGGGATGCGGTTCCTGCCGGTGCCGCAGAACTACTACGACGACCTCGCTGCCCGGTTTCCGCTCGCCGACACCGACATCGAGGTGCTCCGCGACCTGGATCTGCTGTATGACCGCGACGACGGCGGCGCGTTCCTCCACTTCTACACGGCGACGGTCGGCAGGGTGTTCTTCGAGGTCGTCGAGCGGCGGGACGGGTACGAAGGGTTCGGCGCTCCGAACGCCGCAGTCCGGCTGGCGGCTCAATACGAGACCGCGCGGCGGCGGCCGTCACGAGAGCGAACGGAAGGCGGCGTGTGAGCACACCTGAGCGGGGCTCGTCGTACTTCGTGAAGTCGACGGAGAAGTCCCTCGCGGTCTTGCTCGCGTTCTCGGCATCCGCGCCGCGTCTGTCGGTGACGGAGGTGGCCGAGGCGACCGGAATCACGCGGGCCGCCGCGCGCCGGTTCGTGCTGACTCTCGTCGACCTCGGCTATCTCACGACCGACGGGTCGACCTTCGAGCTGACGCCGCGGGTGCTCGATTTCGGGGCGGGGTTTCTCGCCGGGCTCGACCTGCCGAAGGTCGCCCACCCGCACCTGGAGCAGCTGGCGCACTCGCTCGATGAGTCAGCGACCCTGAGCGTGCTGGATCGTGATGAGGCGGTCTACATCGCACGCGTCGCCGCGCCACGGCTGCACTCGGTCACGGTGAACGTGGGGCGCCGGCTGCCGGCGTGGGCGACCTCGATGGGCCGGGTGCTCATCGCGGCGCTCCCCGACGATGCCCGCAGCGATCTCCTCGGCCGGGTGACGGTGACACCGTTCACCGACCACACGATCGCCACGGCGGCGCAACTGACCGAGGAGATCGAGCGTGTGCGGCGTCAGGGCTGGAGCCTGGTCTCACAGGAACTCGACGACGGTCTTCGGGGTTTGGCGGTGCCGGTGCGGCGCGGGCCGCACACCCTCGCCGCGCTGAACATCTCGCTGCACGCGTCTCAATTGCGCGGGACATCCGTCGAAACCGGCCTGGTACCCCGCCTCCACGACACCGCCGCTGCGATCGCCGCCGACTACGGCGGCCGCAGCTAACCACCCCGCGACCCACGACCCCGCTGGCCCGGGCCGCCGGCCGGGGCGGTGCGCAGGCAGGCGGGTGGAGCGCATGGTGGGGGGAAATCTGGGGACAGCGGATCCATCGCGGGCGGCGACGCTGCTGTCGCGGGGCATCGTGCTCACGCTGCCCTCCACGACGGCCTGGATCTGGGCCGTTTCCGCCATAGCGGCCACGGTGCTGGCCCTGGCATGGTGGCGCGGAACCTACGGCGGCAGCATCGGGCACACCGTCATACGACTGCGCAGCGTGGACAGCACGACCGGACTCCAAGGGCGGGTCTGCCCAGTTGAGTTCGTCGGGCCGGTTGCTGCCGGATAGGACGCGCGCCCCGCAAGGGTCGACGATGTACCTCGGTCAGCAATCCGACCGCGCATGTCGCTGTGCATCACGGTGCAGTCGGAGACGTCACGGTGAAAGTATCGGATCGGGCGAAGAAGCGCGAGGAAGAGTTTGCTCCGTTGACGCGGGTGGTGCGGGACCGGGTGAAATCACCCCGGCCCCGACGACAACCTCGCCTAACCCCAACGCCCCAAACGTGGCCACGACCGGCAACGAGATCGCCAGATCTGCCGCAATCGTCGCCGACGAATAAGCGCTCAGCGGCTTCGCGCCCTCGCCCACGCACAGCCCTGAGCCCACACCGCCCTGCCACAGGCCATAAGCTACTGAGAATCGATCTCATAAAGCGAGGGCCTTCCGCAGGATGACGGACGTGACGATCTTCCGGCGTCTCACCGGGCCGCTGAAGGTTCTGGTCCTGTCGCAGTTCGCTTTCAACGTCGGTTTCTACCTCGTCGTGCCCTTTCTCGCTGCCTACCTGGAGGACGATCTGCTCCTCGGCGGCGCGATGGTGGGCTTCGTGCTCGGCGTACGCACCTTCTCACAGCAGGGTCTGTTCTTCGTCGGGGGTGCGCTCGCGGACCGGTTCGGCATCACGCCCGTCGTGCTCGCCGGTGGAGCCACCCGCGTCGCGGGCTTCCTCACACTGGCGTTCGCACAGAGCCTGCCGCTGGTGCTGCTCGCGGTCGTGCTGATCGGATTCGCTGCCGCGCTGTTCTCCCCTGCCTCAGAGTCGGCCATCGCCGGGCTGGCGGGCACGCTTGAGCGCGACGGCGGCCCACGCCGCACCGAGACGCTGAGCGTGCAGGCGGTCGCCTCGCAAGCCGGATCGGCCGTCGGGCCCGTCCTGGGCGGACTGGTCGCGTTCGTCCCCTTTTCGGTGATGTGTCTGATCGCGGCGGGGGTCTTCGTCGTCATCGGGATCGCCCACGTGATCTGGCTGCCTCGCGGACTGCGGGTTGGTGCGCCGTCCTCCACCCGGCGGGCGCTCACCGCCGCCCTGCGCAACCGCGACTTTGTGACGTTCGCGGCGCTGAACGGCGGACTGTTGCTGGCCTACAACCAGATGTACCTGGCACTGCCGGTCGAACTGGCTCGCAGCGGCGACGATCCAGCGAGCATCACGTGGTATTTTCTCCTCGCCTCAGCGTGTGTCATCCTCGGCCAGACAGCGGTGACGCGGTTGGTCGATCGCCTCTCGGTGCGGCGGGTGTTCCAACTCGGCTATGCCGTCACTGCGCTCGGGTTCGCGACCATTGCCGCCGTGGCCTGGTTCCCTTCGCCACCCGGACTGCTCGGGGCCGCTCCCAAGATCGCGTTCGTCGTGCTGCTGCACCTGGGAGCGATGATCGTGGGACCACGCAGCCGCGATGCGGTCGCGGTGTTGGCGCGAGAGCAACACCTCGGCGCGCACATGGGCATTGTCGCCTCGGCCGGCGGGCTGATCGTGCTGCTGGGCTCAGTGCCCATCGGCGCTCTGCTCGAGTCCGCACAGGAGCCTCACGCCACCGCCGCGACGGCATGGCTGGCGCTGACCGCCCTCATGCTGCTGTGCGCCGCAGCGGCGGGGCCCCTGCTGTCGCGCATCGCGAACCGCGCCGGTGCGGCATGGGCAGGGCGCACCCGCTGAGGGGGATGCCGCCACGAGTGGTCTCGGAGCATCGATAATGGTTATCGTTAATTCGTGACTACTCGCCCCCGCCCGCTGTCCGTGAGTCTGGGCCGTACGTGACGGCGGAGGCGCGCCTGGCCGTCGAGGACCTGTGGGTGCGGATCGGCGGGCGACCGATCGTGTGCGGGTCGTCGTTCAGGGTCGACGGCGGAGAGCGCGTGGCTCTGGTGGGAGCCTCGGGCTCCGGAAAGTCGCTCACCGCAGCGGCTGTCCTCGGCATCCTGCCCGCTCGCGCGGTCGCGACCGGCAGCGTCCGCATCGACGGCACCGAGGTGCTGAACGTGCCCCCGTCGGCGCGCCCCTCCGCGGCGCGCGTTGCCGCCGTGTTCCAGGACTCGTCCGTCGCCCTCAACCCGACGGTGCGACTGCGCGATCAGCTGACTGAGCCGCTGCGCCGCCACCGGGGAATGAGTCGGCGCGATGCCGGCGAGGCCGCGCACGAGCTCGCGGATTCGGTCGGTCTGCCCCGCGCCGCGCGACTGCTGGACCGCTACTCCGGGGAGCTGTCGGGCGGGCAGCGCCAGCGAGTGTGCATCGCGATCGCGATGGCGTGCGCCACCGGGGTGCTTGTCGCCGACGAGCCCACGTCGGCGCTGGACGTCGTCACTCAGAAACGCATCCTCGACGTGCTTGAGCGCTACACGTCAGCACCCGGCACCCCCGCTTTGCTGTTCATCACCCACGATCACA
>NZ_JBKEAY010000208.1:0-3847 GCF_047972865.1 Microbacterium sp. | reverse complement strand
CGCACCGTGACCGCTACCATACGACGCCTCGTCGACCGGGGCGTGCCGATGACCGCGCGCGACGGCGTCGTGCTGCGCTCGGTGGTGCACCGCGTTGCCGACCGCGACACGCAGCCGATCGCCCTGGTGCGCAACCCCTACGGGGAGCCGCTCACCCGGAACCTCCCGGTGTGGGCACTGCTGGACGCCGGCTTCGCGGTCGTGATCCAGGACTGCCGGGGCACGGCCGACTCAGACGGGCAGTTCGTCCCGTTCGAGGGGGAGGCTGCCGACACCGTCGATGCGATCGAGTGGGCCGGTGCGCTCCCGTTCAGCGACGGCCGGGTCGTCATGTACGGCGCGTCCTATTCGGGCATGGTGCAGTTGGCCGCGGCGGTGCGCCAGCCGGCGGCACTGGCCGGCATCATCCCCGTCGTCGCACCCGACGACTATCACACACGCCTGGCCTACCGAGGCGGCGCGTTCCAGATGGGCCAGCTCACCGGTTGGTACACCATGAAATCGCTGCAGAGCCTGCAGTACCGCGCTGCGGCCGGTGAGGACGTCCGCGAGCTGTTCGGCCGGTTCGCCCGGCACGCCGCCGACCCGTGGCGCTCGATCGCGAGCGGCCCGCTGGCCGAGGCCCCGGTTCTCAGTGAACTGTTCCCGACATGGGGGCGGTGGACCGGCAACGACGCCGCCGGCGACTACTGGCCGACCGTCAGCTACCGTGACCAACGCGACCGAATCGCCGTGCCGGGCCTGCACATCGGCGGCTGGTTCGACCTGTTCCTCGGCGGCACCCTCGCCAACTTCACCGAGCTGCAGGCCCACGCCGCGACCGAACGCGCCCGGGCCGGGCAGCGTCTCATCATTGGCCCGTGGCAGCACACCGATCAGAGCGGAACGGTCGGCGACCTCAGTTTCGGCGCCGCGTCGTCGGCCGCCGGCATCGGCCTGGAGGCAACGGTCACCGGGTTCGCCGCGGCCGCCGCGGGAGACACGGACATCCCCGGCCCGGCGGTGCGGGTCTACGTCATGAACGCGGGCCGGTGGCGCGAAGCCGACACCTGGCCGCTGCCGCAGGCCGTGCCGACGCCGTGGTACCTGCAGCCCGGCGGCGGGCTGTCGCCGCAGGCCCCCGGCGCCGACGGCGGCGAGTCCGGTTTCGTCCACGACCCCACCGACCCCGTACCGATGCGCGGTGGCCAGTCCGGCATCTTCGCAGGCGGTCTCGGCGGCGGCGTCGAATGGGGGCCCGGGCCGCGTGATCAGCGCCCGCTCGATGACCGCGGCGACCTGCTGCGGTTCACGAGCGCGCCGCTGGATGCCGACTTGGAGGCGACCGGTCCGGTCACGGTCCGGTTGCACGCAGCCACCGACGCCGACGACACCGACTTCGTCGCACGCCTGATCGACGTCTACCCCGATGGTCGGGCGATCGGCGTCGTCGACGGCATCGTGCGCGCGAAGTTCCGCGGCGGTCAGGACCGCGCCCGCCCGATCACACCCGGCCAGCTCGTCGAGTACGAGATCGACCTGTGGGCCACCAGCTGGCTGTTCCGCGCCGGGCACCGCATCCGCATCGACGTCGCCAGCTCGTCGTACCCGAACTGGGACGTCAACGGCGGCCACCTTCGCAACAATGCCACTGTGGACCCGACCGAGCGTCGCACCGCGACACAACGGGTGCGGCACGACAGCGCCCACCCGTCGCACGTGGTCCTCCCCCTCGTTCCCCCCGAACCGAACCGGGAACACCTCGTTCCCGCATCCGCACAGCAAGGAGACACTCAATGAAGAGCGCACGCACGACCGGCTGGATCGCGCTGATTGCGGCCACCGGCATCGCCCTGGCCGGCTGCGCCGGCACCCCCACCAGCGGCGGGGGCGACGGCGGCGGCGGCGGCGGCGAACTCGTCAGCGGTCCCGGCATCGACGTCGACACCAAGACCATCCGCGTCGGCGCCCTCGTCCCGGTCTCGGGCGTGTTCGCGGGAGCGATCACGAACATCGAGGGCATCGAGGCCGCATTCCACCGCGCCACGCAGCCCGGTGGCGA
Organism: Microbacterium sp.; assembly: GCF_047972865.1. Classification (GTDB taxonomy): domain Bacteria; phylum Actinomycetota; class Actinomycetes; order Actinomycetales; family Microbacteriaceae; genus Microbacterium. Next base: position 1,806 of record NZ_JBKEAY010000208.1, on the reverse strand, counting down.
CCTGGAGGGCTGGACGGTCGAGGTCGTCAACCAGGACACCAAGTACGACGCGGCGACCGCCATCCCGCTGTACGAGGGCTTCAAGGACGACATCTCGATGGTCACCGTCGTGCTCGGCTCGACCATCATCGATGCGCTGCTCCCGTCCATCGAGGCCGACAACATGACGCTCATCCCGGGGGGCACGACCCCCAATCTGCAGTGGGAGAACCACATCGTCCCGAGCCTGCCGATGACGAGCGTGCACGCGTCGAGCCTGATCCCCTACGCGGTCGACGAGTACGACGTGGGCGACGCGACGTTCTGCAGTCTCACGGTGGAAGACGCGCTCGGCGGCTACATCCAGGAGAACTTCGACTACACCGTCGAAGCGCTCGGGCTCACGAAGGGCATCGACACGAAGTTCGCCCCGAACGCCGACCAGCTCACCGCACAGATCACATCGCTGAAGGATGCCGGGTGTGAGGTCGTCATGACCGGCGGCGTCGGCGGGTTCCTGCAGACCCTGGCGGTGCAAGCATCGCAGCAGGACTACGCCCCGCTCGTGCTGGCCGGCAACTCCTCCTACAACATCACCCTGGCGACCGGCCCCGGTGCGGACTGGCTCTCCGAGAACGCCATCATCTCCGTCCCCGGTGATGAATGGCTCGGCACCAATGCCCCCGGTCAGGCGATGATGATCGAAGATCTCACCGCGATCAACCCCGACGTCGTCCCGACGGCGAACGCCCACCTCACCGGATACGTCAACGGCCTGCTGTCGGCGAAGATCCTGGCCCAGGCGATCGCCGACGGCGATGTCAGCCGCGAGGGCGTCGCGACGGCGCTGTCGGAGGTCGGCACCTGGGTGGACGAGCTCGGACTCACCGGCGGTGACGTCGTGATCGGTGCCACCGCCGCCGAGAACGTGCCGCCGACGAAGCTGTCGATGTTCCGCATCGACGCCGAGGTTCCGACGGGATTGAAGCTCGAGAAGTACTACTACGAGTCCGCCGTGACCGACGACTACATCGCCTCGATCACGCCATGACCCCGCGGGGACGGCGGGCATCGGCCGGCCGTCCCCGACCCCACCCCGGGCAACACAAGGAGGTGTCCCGTGACACTCGAACACTCCCCGACCACCGATACCACGCTCCTGGAGCTGGCGGAGGTGTCGGTCTCCTACTCCTCCGGCGCGGTCCGCGCGCTGCAGAACGTCAACCTCACCGTCCGCCACGGCCAGATCGTGGTCCTCCTCGGCGTCAACGGCGCCGGCAAGACGACGACACTGTCGGCCATCACCGGCCTGCTGCCATACACGGGGGGATCGCTCGACACCGGCGCCGTGCTGCTCGACGGCCAGGACCTCAAGGGCATGACCCCGGCCACCCGCGTGCAAAGCGGCGTCTCGATGGTGATGGAGGGCCGTCGCGTGTTCCCCGACCTCACCGTGGAGGAGAACCTCATCGCCGGGGGGTTCACCCGGCCGGCCGCCGAGGCCCATGAGACCCGCGATCAGGTTCTCACCATGTTCCCGATCCTCGCCGAGCGGCGCCGGCAGCTGGCCGGACTGATGTCCGGCGGCGAACAGCAGATGCTGGCCATCGGGCGCGCGCTCATGCAGCGACCCACCCTGCTCATGCTCGACGAGCCGTCGCTGGGACTGGCGCCACTGATCGTGGAGCAGATCAAGCAGTACGTCGTGGACATCAACGCCGAGGGAACCAGCGTGCTGCTGATCGAGCAGAACGCCGCCATGGCGCTGTCGATCGCCGACTACGCGTACGTGCTCGACGGCAAGACCGTCGCCCATCAGGGCACCGG